>DXHA01000017.1 GCA_019113675.1 Candidatus Yaniella excrementigallinarum | reverse complement strand
AAAAACCAACAACAGCCCGGTGGCGCCGGCATCAACCACTTGGGCCTGGCTGAGTTGATCGAGTTGGTTTTCGGTTTCTTCTACGGCCAACCAGGCGGTTTCAACAATGCGTGAGGCCATTTCGCCCAGTGTTTTGCGGGAGTTTTGGGAGTCTTCGGGTAGCTCGGTGATTGAGCCACGGTAGTTGCCGGCGGTAGCTGCAGCGGTATCCAAGATGGTCAACATGGTGCCTTCTTGGGGATCTGACAGTGCGGCCCAGGCTGCAGCACGGGCACGTTGTAAGCCTTGTGACAGTAGCGGTGCAGTCAGGCGCGGGGCGTGCTCTAATGGTTCCGCCAATGCATTGAGCATCACGGCGATCAGGGTGCCAGAGTTACCTTGCGCATGGTCCAGGGCTGCGGTGGCTGCCACGGCTAATGCTTGGCCTACGCAGGCGTCTTCATCGACGTCTTCTAAGGCACGGGTTGCCGCAGCCACGGTGTGGTACAGGTTCGATCCGGTATCACCGTCGGGTACTGGAAAGATATTGATGGCATTGAGCCGATCGGAGTTATTGCCGAGTGCAGATTCGGCAAGCTTTAACCAATTGAAGATAAGCTTGGCTGACCCATGGTCCGTTGGAGCACCGGTACTTGGATGGGTACTTGGATGTTGTTGCGTCACTTCAGTCATATTGGTTCTTTTCGAGTCTACCCGCAAAGGGCTTACATCACATTGCCACCATAGTATCGCCTAATCACTGTGTCACGTTTGGCAAGCAAATATCCGCAATAAAATATCGCTGGTAGCGTTCAACTCTTGTCCAAAAATTGTTGAACTTAGGACCGAATTTGAATGAGAGTTTGCTGGCCATGTGCGATCAATTTTTGCTGACCATCCGCATGGGCGAATACTTCGAGTTTGCACACGGTTAAGGTACTGCCAGGTTTAATCACCGTGCCGATAGCTTCCAGCTCATCTCCAATTCCAGGCGAGATAAGGTTGATCTTGTATTCAACGGTGAGCACTTCGGAATCGGCATTGAATTTTGTCAGACCTGCATACCCACCTGCCGAATCGACTATGGCACTGGTTGCACCGGCATGAAAATATCCGTGTTGTTGTGTGACGGCATCACTCATGGGCAAATGGATATGAACTTTGCCCGATTCGATCCGACCCAATCGAGCTCCTAGGCTTTTCATTAGGCCTTGTGCTGCGAAGCTGTCATGGATCTTTTGCGTGATTTCTTCACTGACGTTGGCGGAATTGTACAATGTCGTCCTTTCGGGGTCGATAGTGGTGTTGCAAATGCCCGCCTGCGGCGAAACGGTTTAGGCCCGGTATAGCAATTGTTTTAGTGTAACAGTATGGCTAAATCTTCACGCGTAATCCGTGCCGCTGCCCTTTGCGCTGCCGGTGGGTTAACGCTGACCTCTTGTACGTCTTTAGTTGCAGACATTGAGGTGGCTCCGGATGCTACCAATCCGGAATGCGCGGAGGCGATGGTGGCCTTGCCCGAGGAGATTGCTGGTCACGAGCGGCGTCGTACCGATAGCCAGTCCACTGCCGCTTGGGGTGAACCTGCCGTGGCGGTGTTCCGGTGTGGCGTGCCAGTCCCCGAGCCGACCACTGATGAGTGTGTTGAGGCCAATGGGGTGGACTGGGTTGCTCACGAAGAAGGCAGTAATTGGCGGATCACCACCTATGGCCGTGACCCTGCCATGGAGGTGCTGTTTGACGGGGAGCGTATTTCGTCATCTTCAGTGATGGTGGATATTGGTAACGCGGCGCGGCGTATTCCCGCTGAAGGCGGATGCACTGATCCGGAGGACTCCGAAGAAATCCCCGAAGACCAGGAGCAGGGCGCTGACGAGCTTCCCGAAGGCGTTGTGCCAGAAGACCAGACGGTTAGCCCGTAATGTTGATGCAACCGGTGGTTATTGGGCAAGTTGCAATAAGTTATTGATCAGTTGCGGGTATTCAATGCCGGTGCGCTGCCACATTTGTGGGTACATGGATATGGGCGTGAAGCCTGGCATGGTGTTGATTTCGTTGATGACCAGTTCGCCGTCGTCGGTATAGAAGAAATCGACCCGGGATAGCCCTGTGGCATCCACGGCTTCAAAAGCCTGTACGGCTTGCTGGCGTACCAGTTGGGTGGCATCGTCTGGCAGATCTGCTGGACAAGAAAGCTCTGCGCTATCAGCTGATTGATATTTGGATTCAAAATCGTAGAACTGAAATTCGGCGTTATCTTCTCCGGTGACCACAATTTCACCCGGGTATGAGGCTTGCGGGCGTGTGCCGTTGGCACCATCGAGGACCCCGCATTCAATTTCGCGGCCCAGGATGCCCTGTTCGACTACAACTTTGGTGTCGTAGTCACGTGCGTGTTCAATGGCCTCTTCAAGCTCCGAGAGCATGGTGATGCGTTTGATCCCCAACGATGAGCCGCCACGAGCCGGTTTTACAAACAGCGGTAGATCCAGTGCGGCCACGCGTTGCAACGCAGCGTTGCGGTCCATGTGCCACTGCCGATCGGTGATAGTGACCCAGGGGCCCACGGTCAGGCCGGCGTGTTGGAAGGCGATTTTCATGAAATGCTTATCCATACCCACCGCTGAGGCCAATACCCCGGCGCCTACGTATGGGACGCTAAGAGTTTCGAAGAGGCCTTGGACGGTGCCGTCTTCGCCATTAGGTCCGTGCAGCAGTGGGAAGGCGACATCGATATCGGCAATAACGTTGCCTGTGATGTCGATCAGCTGGGTTGCCGAGTTCACTTTGCGCAGTGCCACCGGGGTTTGAGTTGTGGGCACTTCAGGCAGCTGATCGGATAGAGCCGTAGTGTGGCTGGTTTCCGCAGGCTGTTGGTTGATTAGTGTGGACACTGACCATGGTGTATCTGCTGGCTGGTGGCTGCCGGCCAGCACCCAGTCACCTTCGGCATTGATGCCTACGGGGATGGGATTATATTGGCTGGTGTCCAGGGCGTTGAGTACCCCGACCGCGGTGACAATAGATACAGGGTGTTCTGGCGATTGGCCGCCAAAAAGAATGAGCACATTTTTGGTCATAGTCGTGCCTCCGGTTTCAGGTCACGGCCTAGCAGCAGCGAGGCGATGTCGTTAATATCAATGGTGCCGGCAACTACAGCGTTGATAGCTTCAGCAATGGGCATTTCTACCTCGACGGTATGGGCCAGGGTCACCACAGCGGCCACAGATTTGATGCTTTCGGCTGTTTGACGCATCTGTGAGATGACTTCTTCAGTGGTGTGGCCTTGTCCATAGAGTCGCCCGGCGGTGCGGTTGCGTGACAGCGGTGAGGCACAGGTTGCAACCAGATCGCCCAGGCCGGCTAATCCGGCCAGGGTGTCAGGGTTAGCGCCCATGGCGGTTGCCAGGCGTGTTGTTTCCGTGAGCCCCCGAGTGATAAGGGAGGCTTTGGAATTGTCGCCGTAACCGCGTCCGTCGGTAAGCCCCACGGCTAAGGCGATGATGTTTTTTACCACTCCGCCAATTTCAACCCCGCGCACATCGGTATTGCGGTAGGGCCGGAAATAGCTGGAAGCCGTCATCGCTGCCACCCATTCGGCGGTGGGCTCATAGGCGCAGGCCACCACGGTAGCGGTGGGTTCCTGGCGGGCGATTTCCTTGGCCAGATTCGGTCCGGAGACCACAACGAATTGTTCAGCCGGTAGGTTGAGTTCTTCGGTGAAGACTTCTGACATGAACGACTGGGTGGATTGTTCCAGCCCCTTGATCAAAGAGACCAGGATGGCTTGATCATCGATGGCATCGGCCACCTGTGCCAGTGTGGTCCGGGCCTGTTGGGCTGGTACGGCCACCACAACCATCTCGGCTCCGGTTACGGCTGCTACCGGATCTGTGGTAGCGGTGATGCTGGAGGGTAGTTGGATGTCTTCAAGGTATTCGCTATTGGTGTGGTTGGTGTTGATATCCTCGGCGACTTCTGGTCGGCGAGCCCATAAGCGAATGGTGATGGACTCGTTGCGACCTTGGGCTGCCTCGGCTAAGACTTTGGCGAACGTGGTGCCCCATGAGCCTCCACCAAGGATGGCCACGGTTACTTGATCGGTAGTCATGGGGTCTCCTTAGTGGGGTTTTGCTGGGTTATATCGTGTTTTCGGAGGGGTGCCCTCACGTAGAGGAACCATCAGGTCGGTAATGTCGGACATGACCTGTTCGGTGGCGGCTGTCAGATCCTTAGGTAGTGGGTGGTCTAACTGACGGATCCAGTCCAAATCGGATTCGGTACCAATTCGGATTGTCGAGGTACGCCGTGGGAACACTTTGGGGAGTTTGTCCCCTTTGGGCAGTGTTTGGTGCACACCCCACTGGCCGACCGGGATGACCGGTGCGCCAGTGGATAATGCAAGGCGTATCATGCCGAGCCTACCAATTTGGGGCCACATATCCGGGTCTTTTGTGGTCGTGCCTTCCGGATAGATAATAATTACACCTTGCTGTGACAGGACTTCTTCGGCCATTTCAAGCGAAGCAATACTGCGTCCGGCACGATCCACCGGGATTTGTTGTAGTGCGTAGAGTGCTTTGCCGATCAGTGGGGCTTCGAAAAGCTCTTTTTTGGCCATAAAGTGTGGGATTCGCCCGCTGGAGTAGATCAGGTGGCCAATGTAGAGCGGATCGATCTCGGAAATGTGGTTGACCGCCAAGATCATGCCGGACTCTGGCAGGTTTTCTTGGCCCTGCCAGTCACGACGCATCAACACCATATTGAACGGACGCACGATTGCTGCCGCACCGAAATACATGGCGCGTTGACCTAGAGAATAGGACGACACTTTGTGAAATACTCCAGGTGTTAGTTCTCTGAGATTTCTATATCGGCACCGAGTCCTTCAAGCTTGTCAAAGAACTTCTCATAGCCACGATTAATGACGGCCATACCGGTGGCCACCGAGGTACCTTCGGCCGCTAATGCGGCCAGCACGTGTGAGAATCCGCCGCGCAGATCCGGAATATTAAAGTTTGTGCCGGTTAGTTTTGCTGGGCCCGAGATGACAGCGGAGTGTAAGAAGTTGCGCTGTCCAAAACGACACGGAACTGAGCCCAAACATTCCCGGTGCAATTGGATTGAGGCTCCCATCCGAATGAGCGCATCGGTGAAACCAAAACGATTTTCGTAAACGGTCTCGTGAACGATCGAAACGCCTTGGGCCTGGGTGAGAGCAACTACCAGTGGTTGTTGCCAGTCGGTCATAAAGCCCGGGTGCACATCTGTTTCCAAGACCAACGGGTTGAGTGTGTCTCCCCCACGCCAAAATCGGATACCTGAGTCGCGGACATCGAAGTCACCACCAATTTTGCGGTAAACATTCAAAAACGCGGTCAGATCACGTTGGGTAGCGCCTTCAACAAAAATATCCCCGTTGGTTACCAGTGCGGCACTGGCCCACGAGGCTGATTCATTGCGGTCATTGAGTGCCACGTGATTATAGCCGCCCAATTCTGGCACGCCCTCAATGCGGATGGTGCGGTCGGTCTGGACGGTGATGACGGCACCCATTTTTTGCAGCACGTGAATTAGATCATGGATCTCTGGTTCTACGGCTGCACCTTTGAGTTCGGTAATGCCATCGGCTTTCACCGCCGTCAGCAATACCTGTTCAGTGGCACCTACGGATGGGTAGGGTAATTCCAGTTTGGCCCCGGTGAGTCGGCGCGGTGCACGAATGTAGGTGCCGGTAGGCTCTTTGGAGATTTCAGCGCCAAATTGACGCAGCACTTCCAGGTGGAAATCGATGGGGCGGTCACCAATTTTGCAGCCCCCAAGATCCGGGATAAATGCTGCACCTACAGCATGCATCAGGGGGCCACAAAACAGGATCGGAATGCGTGAGTCGCCAGCGAATGCATCAATTTCTGCATTATTGGCGGTTTTCACACCGGTGGGATCCATGTAGATTTCACCAGAATCACAATCGTGTTCAACCACTACGCCGTGTAACCGAAGCAGCCCGGTGACCACATCAACATCCTTAATTTCTGGGACGTTACGGATCACGGATGGTTTGGAACCCAGCAAGGCAGCAACCATGGCTTTGGGAACCAGGTTCTTGGCGCCACGGACGGAAACAGAACCTACAAGAGGTTTTCCTCCGTGAATGGTCAACACGTTAGACATAGATGTTTTCTACCTTCCACACCGCGCAGCACGCTTGTTGCTCACACCGATCGTGTTGCGCTGACAAATTGGCAATGTCCCTATTGTAGGCGACGAAATCTAGACGTCTGAGAGTTTGGCAGGCAGCGTGGTTGGTTTAATGTCTGGACGGGAGGCTTCGAATGCATCGATGGCATCGGCGCTACGCAAGGTCAGCCCGATATCATCAAGGCCTTCCATCAACCGCCAACGTGTGTAGTCATCGATCTGAAAGCGTGTTGATATTGCACCGCACTCCACAACACGATTCTCCAAGTCAACAGTGACTTCAGCTCCTGGATTATTTTCCAGTTCTTTCCAGATTAATTCGATGTCTGACTGATCGATTTGTGCTGCGACTAATCCTTGTTTTCCGGCATTGGAACGGAAAATATCACCAAAGCGTGCGGAAATAATCGCTTTGAAACCATAGTCACGTAAGGCCCATACGGCGTGTTCGCGTGAAGATCCGGTTCCAAAGTCAGGACCGGTCACTAACACGGTGCCTTGTGAGTATGGCTCTTGGTTCAAAATGAAATCGTCATTGCTACGCCAACGAGAGAACAGCGCGTCTTCGAACCCGGTTTTGGTGATGCGCTTCAAAAAGTGTGCCGGGATGATCTGGTCGGTATCTACGTTGGATTCGCGCAGTGGAACGCCCACACCGGTGTGCGTTACGAATTTTTCCAATGACATGTGTTGTGCCTCTTTTCGTATCGTTGATGTGGGTTAGTTCGGTGCGACAATATAGTCGGTCATGCCAAGATCTGATGGCGAAGCTAGGGTTCCACGTACCGCGGTGGCGGCTGCGACAACCGGTGAGACCAGGTGGGTTCGACCACCTTTGCCCTGACGTCCTTCAAAATTGCGGTTCGAGGTGGATGCAGCCCGCTCACCTGGCTCCAGCTGGTCCGGGTTCATCCCCAGGCACATGGAACAACCTGCAAAGCGCCAATCGGCCCCGAATTCTTTGAAGATTTTATCCAGACCTTCTTCTTCAGCCTGTAAACGTACCTGCATCGAACCGGGTACTACCATCATGCGGACATTATCGGCTTTTTCGCGTCCTTGTAGCACTGCGGCTGCCATACGCAGATCTTCTATTCGGGCATTGGTGCAGGAACCTAAGAACACGGTATCGACCGCGATGTCTTTCATTGGTGTACCGGCTTGCAGATCCATGTATTCCAAAGCGCGTTCGGCCGCGGCTTTTTCGGCCGGATCATCAAAGGATTCCGGTGCCGGAATGGCATCGGAGAGGAATACACCTTGGCCCGGGTTGGTCCCCCAGGTCACAAAGGGCTCCAGGGCATCGCCGTCGATAGTGATCTCGGCATCAAAGGTTGCATCCTCATCGGTGCGCAGGGATTTCCAGTATTCAACAGCAGCATCCCACTGTTCGCCTTTGGGAGCGTGCGGCCGCCCTTTCAGATAAGCGAAGGTCCTTTCATCCGGGGCAATCATCCCGGCGCGAGCACCGGCTTCAATGGACATATTGCAGATGGTCATACGGGCTTCCATCGATAACTGTTCGATGGCTTCACCACGATATTCCAGCACGTAGCCTTGACCGCCACCGGTGCCAATTTTGGCGATAACGGCCAAGATAATGTCTTTGGAGGACACCCCGGGTTTCAGGGTGCCTTCAATATTGATGGCCATGGTTTTGAACGGCATCATCGGTAGAGTTTGGGTGGCCAGTACATGCTCAACCTCAGAGGTGCCGATACCAAAGGCCAGAGCGCCAAAGGCGCCGTGCGTTGAGGTATGCGAGTCGCCACACACCACGGTGGTGCCCGGTTGGGTCAGGCCAAGCTGTGGACCAACTACGTGGACGATACCTTGTTCAGCATCGCCCAGCGAGTGCAGCCGGATACCGAATTCTTCGGCGTTATCGCGTAAGGCATCAACTTGTTTACGCGAGGTGGGTTCGGCGATCATTTCGTTGATGTTCATGGTCGGGACATTATGGTCTTCAACGCCGATGGTCAGATCGGGGCGGCGCACCGGACGGCCTGCCAACCGTAGACCTTCAAAGGCCTGCGGGGAGGTAACTTCATGCACCATGTGTAGGTCAATGTAGAGCAGGTCAGGTGTCTGAACGTCACCTTGTTTTTCACCTTCAACAACAGTGTGATCTGCCCACACTTTTTCAGCCAATGTCCGTGGCGTACTCATGGAGTTGTTCCTACTTTCTTCCGATCAATGTACTCGCCTTATTAATCTCGCACCTAAGCGAAGAATTTGCCAAGCAGACGTCAAATGTGTCTCAATAGATGAGACGACGATATCACAGTCTGAAATATTTGTGGCTTTTTGGAAGAGGATAATTCGTGGACACTGCATCAGGTGTGGGGGTCATTGACCGCTCGGTGAAAATCCTAGAACGACTAGAAGAAGGCCCCGCTACGCTATTGCAGCTCGTTGACGCCACGGGCATTTCTCGCCCAACAGTGCACCGATTGGCCGCAGCATTGATGCACCATCGCATTGTGGCCCGAGATGACAATTCACGGTATATCTTAGGCAAACGACTCCATGAGTTTGCCACCGCGGCCGGTGCCGACCGGCTAACCACATTGGCCGAACCGGTACTGAATTGGTTGCGTGAGACCACCGGAGAATCCGCCCAGATCTTTCGGGCCTACGGCCAAGCACGGGTATGTGTGGCCTCAGTGGAACGCCCAATTGGGCTGCGCGATTCCATCCCGGTGGGCACCGAGTTTTCGATGAAGGCCGGTTCTGCCGCTCAGGTCCTATTGGCCTGGCAGGACCATCTGTCTGTTGCCGGTGGACTGCACGATGCCGCGTTTTCTTCTGCGACCTTAGCTTCCGTGCGGCGTCGTGGTTGGGCCCAATCAGTCGGCGAGCGCGAAGCTGGTGTGGCCTCGGTGTCGGCGCCGGTGCGCAATGGTTCGGGTCCGGTGCTTGCTGCGATTTCCATTTCCGGTCCAGTGGAGCGTTTGACGCGAAATCCTGGCCGTTATCACGGTTCCACCGTGGTGACAGCGGCTTCACGGCTCAGCAGGATCCTCGAGCACGAAGCCTAATGATTCATTGGGGCACTTGAACTTCTGCCCCGCCCAATGGTTTACGCATGGTAAAGGCTTTGGCCAGTCGGTGACGCATCCCGGTAGCCAATACGGTTTTGAGCCCGGCATCTCGCAAAACTGCAGCGAAGGTTGGCATCGGTCGTCCTAAAACCATGTTCAGCTCTGCTTGTCGAGCAGCTGCTCGTGCCGCGGCCAGCCGGGTTCGTTCCAAGTGCTGAAAGCTTGCCATTTGGTCTAGTGGTGCCGGGTTGTGGCTAGTCACCACTTGGGCCAGCAGTGGCGCTAGGTCGATGGCGTCGAGCCAGCCCAGGGTCATACCCTGTCCGCCAATCGGGCTGACTTCATGGGCGGCATCCCCGAGGATCACACACCGTCCGGCGGTCATGCGCTGTGCTATTCTACGGCGCACGTGAAATGCGCTGATCATTGTCGAGGTGGTTGAATCAAGTTGTTCACCGGTGCGCTCAGTGATCAGTTCCGTGAGTACTCGGGGGCATTCTTCTGTGAGTTGGGTGCCAGTGTGGGCGACCCAGCGGCGCATCCTGCCCGGTAGTGGAAACGATTCGATAACGCCGGTGGTTTCTAAAAAGATTGCTGCCGTTGTAGGCCAAGGGTGAACCGCACCGGTGGTGTGGTGTGCCAAGTCCCCCATCAAATAGGTGTCTTGTAGATTTCGGGTGCGGGTGCCGATACCGGCTGTCTGGCGGACCAGACTGTGTGGACCATCAGCGCCCACGACGATATCTGCTTGCCAGCTGCGTGCAGATCCGACATCTGGCCCATCGCTGATGTTTCGTGCCATCACCTGGACACCCAACTGCGGCGTCGTACTGTCAGCGACCGGGTCAGTGATCTTAGTGACTTCCCATCCTCGGTGAAGTGCTCCCGGGGCCAATTGGCACAGTCGTTGAGCTAACAACGCTTCGGTGCGATTTTGTGGCAGCGTCAATACGAAGGGACGTTCCGGCCACGCTTGTTCAAAGCTCAGGCTGCCCAGTGGACGGCCTCCACGATATGCGGTGCCTGCTTGGACACGGGTACCTTCTGCAAGCGCTGCGGTTTCCACTCCCAGTGCCTTCATTACCGCCAGTGCCGGTGGGTGAAGTCCGATGGCACGCGAGTATTGTCTTGGGTAGCTGCGGCGTTCCAGTACGACCACCTCCACCCCACGCATAGCAAGTAGGCAGCCCAGCACCAGTCCTGCCGGGCCGCCACCAACGATAAGTACTTGGCAATGATGTTGCATGGTCAGCTGGAGTTTTCATGGTCAATGGCATCATAGAGCAGTAGGTTGCGCCATGGCCGCTGTGGGATGACCCGCCAACCGAAGGCGGCGACTGCCCGCAATTCGGCGGCGGTATAACTGCGTCGAATGGAGGTTAGACCATCTTGGCGAATAAATGATCCAGGGAAAAACGGCCAGGTGCCGATGGAGAATAAGGTGTATGCCACACGGCTGCGCCGAATGTCACTGTGGATTGCTCGTCTTGTGGCTAATTGCTGTGAATCACGTAGTAAGCCTTGCAGTGCGTCATCGTTCAGATGGTGTACCAGGTGGTTGGAAATGACCACATGGTAAGTATCCCCCTGGGCTACCAAATCCGAGCTCAGCGCTTGCACGTACTGTAGTCCATCATCAGGCTGGTGGTGCATTGCCCAAGTATAGGCACGATCGTCTGGATCTGCGGCGGTGATGTGTAGTACCAAACCGTCTCGGCGTGCCCAGTGTGCGATCGCTCGGGTTACGTCTGCCCCGCCTGCACCGATGTCGAGCAGTGTGTTGGTTTTGTCTTGGTGTAGCAACGGGCGCACATACGTTCGATAGGTCTGTTGCCAACCGGCGACAACACGGTTGACAACTTTGAACTGCGCATAGGTGCGGTACAGCTTAGCCAGATCACAGTCTGGGTCATCCATATACTCGGTAGCGCATCGATCCCGATGCTTGAATTTGGCTATACCACGGGCTGTCACGGATTATTCCCAATAGTGGTAAACAGCCCGGTTTCCACGGTCAGGCCGGGGCCAAAGGCCATACCGCAGATGCGCTCGCCATCAGCAGATCCGGGTTGTTCCAAGATCTCTTTGAGCACGAACAGTACCGTGGCACTGCTCATGTTGCCGAAATTGCGAAGCACGTTGCGTGACGGGGCCAACTGGTTTTCTTTTAGGTCGAGCTTGGATTCGACCTTGTCCAGGATGCTTCTGCCACCGGGGTGAATCGCCCAGTGTTCAATCTGACGATATTCGCGCTGGGTTAGTGACTTATCGTGAGCCAATAGCGGTTCTAGCGCATCAACAATGTGGTCGTCAATGATCTTTGGTACATAGGTGCCAAGGACCATCTCAAAACCGTTGTCGCCGATATTCCAGGCCATCGCTTCTTCACCCACGGGGGTGAGCACAGTTTCAAAGTGGTCCAGTTGCAAAGCACGTCCGCCATCTAGGTCACGGCCGGTAATAATAGCTGCGGCGGCACCGTCACCAAACAACGATGACCCAAGAATGGTATCCGGGTCGTCAGAAACCCGTACGTGGATGCTGCACAGTTCAGCACTGACTACTAATACCACGGCATCTGGTTCTGCCTCACAGATTGTTTTGGCTTGTCGCAGTGCGGGGAAGGCAGCATAGCAACCCATAAACCCTAGGTGGTAGCGCTGCACAGACGGGCTCAGGTCAAGCTGGCGAACAATGTGGTAATCCGGTCCCGGTGAGAAGAACCCGGTACAAGATACCGTGATGACGTGGGTGACATCGGCATTGTTGATGTCGTCACTGGCTTCTAATGCGGCTGCAGCAGCATCGACATACAGTTGGATGGCCTCTTGAACATAGACCTCGTTTCGTACCCCGGTAGTTGGGTTGAGGATCTGCCGGGTGGTGGAGTCAAAGAATTGCGGGGTGCCTTCTTGGGGTTCTTGCAGGTTCATTTCGGCTACTGCGCTATGTCGACGCTCGATACCAGAAGAGTCGAAGGAGGCACTTACTAAGCGTGTGGCCAGTCGGCTGATGCCTGGCTGGGATGCGAATACGTCGCGGACTTCGTCTTGCACCAAGACGGTTTCGGGGACGGCAACTTCAAGTGATCTTAAGGTAACTGCCATGATTCATTGTCTCACCCAGTGACAGAGACAACAACAGCAGATTAGAAATGATCCCAGCCGGTGACGTCTGGGCGCGGTTGTGGTGTATCAGTCAATTTGCCAATAACCTGCCAGCCCATTGGTACTGTGACTTGCGGATCAAGTACGGCTAATAGCCCGTAATCCTCTCCCCCGGTCAGTACCCATTGTTGTGGATCAGCAGCATAAATATCAGCCACCGTTTGTAGACCTGCAGCTTGTGCCTCAACCCAGTTCTGATCAATTTCGGCGTGTAGCCCGTTTGCTGCCGCGATTCGGTCGGCATCGGTGAGAATGCTATCCGAGACATCCATCATCGCCGCAACTGTACCGACTACTTCAGGGCCCGCTGCCAGCGGTGGGCGGGGACGCAAAAATAATCTCAGCACACCAAGTTCATCGCGGGTTAGATTATTGGCTTGTCCTTCTGTAGCGACTACAAAACCTGCTGCAGCAGTGCCAACGTTGCCGGTATGTATCAGCAAAAACCCATCCACATGGCCAGCTGCTTTTCGTAGCACAGGTTCGCCAAGAAGATCGCCCGTTGTGGTAATTGCTGTGGCTATAGAATCTGCCCTGGTCAGATCTCCCCCGGAGATGACAATTTGTTGTGCTCCCAGCCAGTAACACGCATTGGCTATGCCACGACCAAAATGCCATACCCAGTGGGCCGGGGTATTTTTTGGCATCGCAAGAGAAATATTAATCGCCGAGGTGATGGCACCCATGGCGTTCATATCCGAAATGTTTTGGGCTACTAATTTCCAGCCGGTGGAGTACCCATTATCCACGACACCCGATGGCCAGTGACGCAAAAAATGGTGGCCTTCATTCATCGCGTCTGTGGCGATTACGAAATGGCCGTTGGTAGCCGGAATAACGGCTGCATCATCGCCAGGACCGATCACGCCTTGTTTGGTAGTAAAACCGGCATAACTGTGTTCCAGCAGGGCAAGAATCCCAGCCTCACCAAGTTCACCAACAGTGGTCTTGGATGAGGGATGCAACGTTGAAGACATGCTGTCCAGGATACTCAATAAGCCAGTGGCACCGTGCACGTCATTAGGTTATGAGGGGTTTGCTTACCTTAAGTCTCTTGGAAGTGAAATCACCGGCGAAACAAAAATCGGTATGCACTGTCAACAATGCATACCGATCAAACTGTGACCCCAACGGGATTCGAACCCGTGCTACCGCCGTGAGAGGGCGGCGTACTAGGCCGCTATACGATGGGGCCGCACTACCAGAAAGTAGTGGTTTGAGATTCCCTGATCGGGAATTTCGCTGGGGTACCAGGACTCGAACCTAGAATGACGGTACCAGAAACCGTTGTGTTGCCGATTACACCATACCCCATGGGTTTGTCGCGCCGAGCGCAACGAGAGACAACTTTACCCTAATTCGGTCCGTTGTCAAAATGCAGGGAGTCAATGTGCATAACGTCACTCAGTGAGCCGACTTTATAAACTCGATCTGGATTTTTCAACATGTTTCGGCGATCGACCAACAATGAAATTAGGCCCGCATCGCGTGCGCCCAAACCATCATTGATAACATCATCACCGATCATCAGGGTGTTTTCTGGAGTGACCCCTAGTTGTCGGGCTCCTTCAAGAAACATTGATTGATCTGGTTTGGGTTTGCCTGTGATATCGGTGCCGATCACTACATTAAATGCCAGGCCGGCTTGTTCGAGTTTAACCCGCTGATAGTCGGTGAAATTATTTGTGGCCGCCCCATAGGCGATACCTCGTTCATCCAGTGCGGCTAGTAGTGGAGGTACATCATCAAAGGCCGCCCAGTGCTTGGATACCACATCTTCGTATCCGACCACCCACAGTTCTTCATCGGGTGCGCCTTGCAGCTGTAAGATCTCCATGGCATCGACAACCCTGGACAGCCGCTGCTCAACGAAGGACATTTTGCCGTTGATATAGGCGTTATAAAAGTCCTTCGAGTCGTGTACGAAGGCTTCTGCGGCAACATCAAAGGCAGGATGGGATGATACGTGGTCACCAAATTGCTGGGCTAACTGTGTGCGAAACGCGATATGTTGAGCCCCGGCAAGGTTGACTAAGGTGTCATCAACGTCGAAAAGTACTGCTTGAACTACGATTGGGCGGCCTTAAACTCTGCGATACGATCCAGGGTGGTCTCTTGTCCCAGTATCACTAGCGACTCAAATAATGGTGGCGATACCTTGCGGCCAGACACCGCGGTACGCACCGGACCAAACGCGTGGCGTGGCTTGAGCTCCAGCTCATCGATCAATGCGGTGCGCAGGGCCGGTTCGATGGAGTCCAGGTCCCAGGTTTCTAATTCCGACAGGGTATGTTCGGCAGCAGTGAGTACTTCGGCAAGGTTTTTTGGCATGCCTTTCAGGGCAGCTTTTTCTACCTCAATAGTATCGGTAAACAAGAAAGCCAGCATGTCGGCTGCTTCGCCCAGCAGGTGCACACGTTCCTGGACCAGCGGTGCCGCCTGGGTGACAATATCCATTTCGGTTGAGGTCAACTCTTCGCCCACCAGCCCGCGAGCTTGCAGGTATGGGATCAACCGGTCACGAAAATCCAGTGGTTCCAGACGGCGGATGTGGGTGCCGTTGATGGCAATGGCTTTTTTCTCATCGAAACGTGCCGGGTTTGCCAATACGTTGTGAATGTCAAAGTTTTCGACAAACTCTTCGGGGGTGAAAATGTCTTCGTCTGGTGAGAGTGACCAGCCCAGTAGTGCCAGGTAGTTGAGTAGACCTTCGCGGATGAATCCGTTATCGCGGTGGTGAAATAGGTTGGATTGCGGGTCACGTTTGGAGAGTTTTTTATTGCCCTGGCCCATCACATATGGCAGGTGGCCAAATTCTGGTTGAAACTCGGCAACCCCAATGGCGTACAGGGCACGGTAGAGCGCAATTTGACGCGGGGTGGAAGATAGTAGATCTTCGCCGCGCAGCACATGGGTGATGCCCATTAGAGCGTCGTCGACGGGGTTCACCAAGGTGTATAGCGGTGAGCCATCGGCGCGGACAACAACAAAGTCTGCCACGGATCCGGCGCTGAAGGTGATGGTGCCGCGTATAGTATCGGTGAATGACAGGTCGTGGTCTGGCATGCGTAGTCGCCAGACTGGTTTGCGACCTTCGGCTTCATAGGCGGCGATTTGTTCTTCGGTTAAATGCCGGTCATAACCGTCGTAACCTAGTTTCTGGTCCCGTCCGGCTTCAAGGTGGCGTGCTTCAGTTTCTGCTGCGGTGGTGTAGGACGGGTAAATGAATCCGCCTGCTTTGAGCCGTTCGATGACGTCTTGGTAGATTTCCCCGCGCTGGGACTGCCGGTAGGGTTCATGTGGTCCGCCGACCTCGACACCCTCATCCCAGTCGATGCCCAACCATTGCATGGCTTCAAGCAACTGTTGGTAGGACTCTTCGGAGTCGCGTTTTGCATCGGTATCTTCCACGCGGAAGACGACTTTGCCACCGGTGTGGCGGGCCCAGCCCCAGTTGAACAGGGCGGTACGGATTAGCCCAACGTGTGGGGTTCCGGTTGGTGACGGCGCAAAACGTACGCGAACATCGGTATCTGGTGAAACTGCAGGGATATCGTCAGGATTACGAAGCTGGCTCATGGTGGTCAAGTCTAGCCCCACTGGCGGTGTTGCGGTATTCTCGTGACCGTGTTTCTAGCCGTTAGCCAACGGTGGGACGGCGCACAGTGGTTGATAATGTGCCAATGCCTTCAATTTCGCATTCTACGATTTGGCCATCTTCGATGTGACCGACTCCGGCTGGAGTGCCGGTAAGTATCACATCACCGGGTAACAGGGTGAAGGCTTCAGAAATATAAGACACCAGGGTGCGGACATCAAAAATCATGTCTTGGGTATTACCGTCCTGGCGCAGGTCACCATCAACCCATGAGCGGATTTGCAGCTCATCGGGTTCCAGTTCTGTTTCAATCCAGGGCCCCAGCGGGCAAGAACCGTCAAAGCCTTTGGCTCGGGCCCATTGGTCTTCGGCGCGTTGGGTATCGCGTGCCGTGAGGTCATTGCCCACGGTGTAGCCGAATACGACTTCATCAACCCGGTCGATGGGCACGTCTTTAGCGATCCGGCCGATCACCACGGCAAGTTCTGCCTCATACGAGACCTCTTCGGTCCAATCTGGCAGCAGAACGGGTTCATCTGGGCCCACCACGGCGGTATTGGGTTTGAAGAATAACAGCGGTGAGGTGGGCACCTCGTTGCCAAGTTCTTCGGCGTGGGCCTGCCAGTTGCGCCCCACCCCGACCACTTTGGATCGTGGTAGCACGGGGGTGACCAACCGTACATCGGATAATTGTAGGGTTTCGGTGGTCGGTACGATCCCGGCATAAAGCGGGTCATTGGCCAGCACAGTAATGGTGTCGTCCTCGACGACGCCGTAGTGGAAATCGTCGCGGTATACAAAGCGTGCGATGCGCATAGTGGGCCCTTTCTGCTGGCGTTTTAGGCTAGGCGGTGCATCCATCCGTAAGTGTCTTCTTCGGCACCGGTCTGGATGCCGACCAGGCGGTTGCGCAGTGCATTGGCCACCGGGAAGTCGGTTGATGGGGTCTGATAAGTTTCGTCCTCGTCAGCCACTTGGCCAATCGGTGTGATCACGGCTGCTGTACCGCAGGCAAACACCTCGTCGATCTGGCCGGTAGCAACCCCGTCTTTCCATTCGTCAAAGGTGATGTGACGTTCTTCTACATCTAGGCCTTGTTCGGTCCCCAGTTTGAGAATGGAATCTCGGGTGATGCCTTCCAGGATGGTGCCGGTAAGTTTCGGGGTGATGAGTTTATTGTCGTTGGTGACAAAGAAAACGTTCATCCCGCCGAGTTCTTCTAGTGTGTCATCGGGGCTACGGTCCAAGAAGATGACTTGGTCGTGGCCGCGTGCGGCACCTTGGAGTTGGCCTGCCAGCGAGGCGGCATAGTTGCCGCCAAATTTCGCCGAACCGGTACCGCCTTGTCCAGCGCGGGCAAACTCGCGAGAGACCCAGATGCTTACTGGTTTCAGTTCCCCACCGAAGTAGTTACCAGCCGGTGAAGCAATGACGTGGAAACTGAAGGTGTGTGCCGGGCGGACACCAAGAAACTCTTCGGTGGCGATCATAAAGGGCCGCAGGTACAGGGACTGGCCGGAGCCATTTGGTACCCAGGCGGCGTCTTGGGCCATGAGTTGTTCTAATGCGTTGACGAAGACGTCTTCGGGCAGTTGTGGCATGGCCATCCGGTAGGCCGACCGGTTCATGCGTGCTGCATTTGCGTAGGGGCGGAAGGTCCAGATGGAGCCGTCGTCGTGGCGGTAGGCTTTCAGGCCTTCGAAGACTTCTTGGGCATAGTGTAGGACGGCGGCTGCCGGGCTCATGGACAGTGGACCATAGGGTTCCACCCGGGCATCAGACCAGTCGCCCACCATTTCTAGGTAGTTGCCAGCCTCGACGGCTTTAGCTTGGCCTTGCAGGTCCGCGGTCCAGTCGATGGTCACCATGTGGTCGCTAAAGTACTCGCCGAATCCTGGGTTGGCTAAGATTTGTGCGCGTTGGCCATCAGATAGGGGGTTCTGATTGGGTTCTAACCGAAATTCCATGATTGACCTTTCTTAAACCTGTTGTGCGATCGCATCGCCGATCGCGGCGGTGGTACGCGCCGTGGTATCACGTGCAGCAAGATCTTCCCAGACGGCTTTTTGTACCCGTACTGCGGCATCGGCATGACCTTCTTGTTCCAACAGGATAGCCGCCGACAGGATAGCCGCGGTAGGATCTGCCTGTTGGGTACCGGCAATATCCGGGGCAGAACCGTGGACTGGTTCATACATTGATGGTGCGGTACCGGAAATGTTCAGGTTGCCAGATGCGGCCAGGCCAATACCACCGGTGACGGCGGCGGCCAGGTCGGTGATAATATCGCCGAACATGTTGTCGGTCAGGATCACATCAAAGCGGCCCGGATCGGTGGTCATAAAGATTGTGGCGGCATCAATGTGTAGATAGTCGTGGGTGACGTCGGGATATTCTTCGGCAACCTCGTTGACGATGCGATTCCACAGGTGCCCGGCGTGGACCAATACATTGTGTTTATGCACCAGGGTGACATGCTGTCGTTGCCGGTGCTGGGCGTATTCGAAGGCTTTGCGCACAACGCGTTCAACACCGTAGGCGGTATTGACGGAGGTTTCGTTGGCGATCTCCTGGTTGGTTCCAGTGCGCATGGAACCACCGTTGCCAACATAGAGTCCTTCGGTACCTTCCCGAAAGACCACAAAATCGATATTGCCCGGATTGGCCAGTGGTGAGGTAGTTCCCGGGTAGAGCACCGAAGGCCGGAAATTCACCGCATGGTCAAAAGCGAAGCGCAGCTTCAGGAGGATTTCGCGTTCTAATAACCCCGAGGGAATGCGGGTATCATTTGGTGCTGCCCCAACTGCCCCAAACAGGATGGCTTGATGGCCACGAAGGGCTTGCAACGTGTCATCGGTAAGTGTTTCGCCGGTGGCCAGCCAATGTTCGGCACCCAGACCGTATTCGGTGGTGTGTACGGCGTCATCCCCGATGGCGGCTTTGAGTACTTTGAGTGCTTCGGCGGTGACTTCTGGTCCAATACCATCGCCTGGGATCAGTGCCAGATCTAATGCGTTATTGCTCACTGCTCTACCTTACTTACTCGTCTTCTTCGTGGCGTGGGAATACCGGGGAGGGTTTAGCGATCGGAGTGCCTGGTGCCAGTTGATCGTCCCAGGCTGCATAGGAGCGTGCACCGGTACCGGAGGCATTGGTTTCACCGGCGTCACCGGAGGCTGCAATGCCCAGGGCATCAAGTAGTTTGGTTGCCGAGTCCGGCATGACCGCCTGAATGAGTAGCCCGATGCGGCGGACGACTTCCAGGGTGACCCACAAAACGGTTTTCATCCGTGCTTCATCGGTTTTGCGCAGCACCCAGGGTTGCTGGTCGGCGAAGTAGCTATTGGTATCGTCTAAGACTTTCCATGCAGCAATCAGTGCGCGGTAGAAGTCTTGGGTTTCAAAATGTTTCTGCCATGTGCCCAACAGCTGGGCGGCTTCGGCAAGAATGTTCTGATCTTTATCGGTCAGTTCGTCTGGTTGTGGCACTTGGGCGTCCAAGTTTTTGTACACCATGGATAAGCTGCGCTGTGCCAGGTTGCCCAGATTATTGGACAGGTCAGCGTTTTTGCGGCGCACCACGGCGTCATAGGAATAGGACCCATCGGAACCAAACGGGAATTCACGCAGCAAGAAGAACCGTACGGTGTCCAGGCCATAGCGTTCTACCCAGTCTGCCGGGTGTACAACATTGCCTACCGACTTGGACATTTTTTCGCCATCATGGTGCAAAAAGCCGTGGATCATGACTCGTTTGGGCAATTCAATGCCCGCCGACATAAGAAACGCTGGCCAGAAAATGCAGTGGAACCGGGAGATGTCTTTGCCGATCACATGAAGATCCGCCGGCCAGTAGCGTTTCAATTCGCTGTTGTCATCCGGGAAGCCTGCACCGGTGATGTAATTGGTCAGGGCATCAACCCAGACGTACATGACGTGGTTTTTATCGGTGGCCAATTCCGGGTTGGTGGGTTCAGGTACCGGGATCCCCCAGTCAAAAGAGGTACGCGAAATCGAGAGGTCTTCCAGTCCGCCTTCAACAAACCGGATAACTTCATTGGCGCGGCTTTGCGGGGCAATAAAGTCAGGGTTGTCCTTATAGTGGGCTAGCAGTTTATCCGCGTAGGCCGACAGTCGGAAGAAATAGGATTCTTCTTCGGTCCAGGTAACCTCGGTGCCGGTTTCGGTGGCCACTCGGACGCCGTCGTCGTTGGTGTGAACCTCGTCATCGGCGAAGAAGCGTTCATCTCGTACCGAGTACCAGCCCGCATAGGTGTCCAGGTAGATGTCCCCGTTGGCTTCCATCCGACGCCAGATTTCCCGTGAGGAGGCATAGTGGTCGTTATCAGTGGTGCGAATGAACCGGTCATAGGAAATACCCAAGACCTCATCGTCCATTCGTTGGAACATATTGGCATTGCGGGTAGCCAATTCCATGGGCTCGATGCCTTCTTGAATGGCCGTTTGCTGCATTTTTTGGCCGTGCTCATCGGTGCCGGTGAGGTAGCGGACATCATAACCGTCCAGGCGCTTGAACCGCGCCATGACATCGGTGGCGATGTATTCGTAGGCGTGCCCGATGTGGGGTTCGCCGTTTGGGTAGGCAATCGCCGTTGTCAGGTAGTAGGTGTTCACCGGACAGTTTCCTCCAAATCAACCTCGGCGGTTTGTTCTGCATGAATGGCCGTGCCAACCTGGTCAAGCAGACCGGATGGCAGTGTCGAATCAAGGGTGAGCACGGCAAGTGCCTTGGCACCATCGGCGCGCAGAGCCACATCCATGGTGGCAATGTTGATGCCACGATCCCCCAGTTGCATACCCATGGTACCGATTACACCGGGGCGATCCTGATATTCCAGCACCAGCATGTGATCGGCCACGGCCACTTCGAATTCGTAGTCGTTAATACCGACTAGCTTTTCAACTTGCTGCGGTCCGGTCAAGGTACCGGTTACATTGAATGCTTGGCCATCGGCCGAGATGCCTTTGACCGTAATGGTGTTGCGGTAGTGCGGGGAGTCTGCCGTGGTAGACAGCCGAGTTTCGATGCCCCGGCCTTCCGCCAATACCGGCGCGTTGACATAGGACACCTGGCCGGAGACGACGTCGGTGAAGATCCCTTTTAGTGCCGCCAGTTTCAGTGAGTCGACGTTTTTTTCGGCAAGCTCACCGGCGACTTCGACCTCGATGGCTGAAACGGAAACGCCTTTCATTACCGCTGAGAGGATCCGGCCCAGTTTTTCGGTCAGCGGGATGCCAGGGCGCACGTACGGGTCGATTACGCCTCCGGCCACGTTGACGGCGTCGGGTACTAATTCACCGGCAAGGGCAAGACGGACTGATTTGGCTACGGCTACACCGGCTTTTTCTTGGGCTTCCTCGGTGGAGGCACCCAGGTGTGGGGTCACAGTGGCGGAATCGTGTTCGAAAAACGGTAAGTCTTTTGCTGGTTCGTTGACGAAGACGTCGATACCTGCACCAGCAATGAGGTCACTTTCCAAAGCCCGGCCCAAGGCGTCTTCATCAATGAGACCACCGCGGGCAACGTTGATCACATATGAGGTGTCTTTCATGAGCTTGAACTGCTCATCGGAGATCATGCCCAGGGTCTCTGGGGTGCGAGGCATATGAATGGTGACAAAGTCAGAGACTTCTAATAATTCGCCCAGGCTTAGTAGCTTGGCATCGAGTTGCTGAGCCCGTGCAGCCGTGACGTAGGGGTCATAAGCGACAATGTTCATCCCAAAGGACTTCATGCGTTCGGCAACCAGCGAGCCGATACGTCCCAGTCCGATAATACCCAGGGTTTTTTGGTACAGCTCGATACCTTTATAGGCCGAGCGTTTCCACTGGCCATCCTTAAGTGAAGCATTAGCCGGTGCTATATTGCGAGCTCCAGCAAGTATATGTCCACAGGTCAGTTCTGCTGCCGAAATGATATTTGAGGTTGGCGCATTAACCACCATGACCCCGGCTTCGGTAGCGGCTTGTGTGTCAACGTTATCCAGGCCAACGCCAGCACGTGCGATGACTTTGAGATTTTTTGCAGCCCCGATTGCTTCGGCATCCATGTTGGTTGCTGAACGAATCAACACGGCTTCAGCCTCAGCAAGCGCTGGTAGCAGCTGGTCACGGTCGGAACCATCGGTGTGGCGAATCTCGAAGTCGGTCCCAAGGGCATCCATGGTAGCCGGAGAGAGTTCTTCTGCGATTAGCACTACTGGTTTGGACACGAACGACACACTTTCAATATAGGAAAACTTTGTCGTGAGCGCACTGCTCACCGCATTCATCTTAGTGTGCCTAAACCGTGCTTTTTGCACTGGGACGTTCAGTGAAGCCTGTTCGACACGCAGGGTGAACTCAGAATTTGGGTAAGGAAAAGTCCGCAAAAGCCGGTAGACCGCAAAATCGCTCTGGCATGGTCGATTCCGGTCACATCTGAACGACTATTGTGTTCTATCTCACAAAACTGTAGTATGTTAGCCATCGCTTACGTAAGAGGTTACTTACATGGCAACAGAAGATCGTCTCAGTTCCTCATTCGCCGCCTTGGCGGACCCAACGCGCAGAGATATTCTGCTGCGTTTACGCAACGGGCCGCTAACGGTCAGCGAACTTGCTACCTATTACGCCATGAGCCGCCCAGCTGTTTCACAGCATCTAGCAGTGTTAGAGAAAGCTGGACTAGTCGAACGCAATCGCCGGGCACAGTGGAATGAATGTTCTCTAGCACAAGACAGCCTCAATGAGATTGCCGCATGGATAGAACAGCAGCGCACAGCTTGGAACGAGCGTTTCGATCGACTCGAGGATTACCTCGCGAAGGAGAAACCCCGTGATTACAACTGATATGGCCAAAGCCTTTACTATCACCCGCAGCCTGAATGCCACTGCCCAACAGGTATGGCATGCCTGGACTGACCCTGATGCGATTGCTGATTGGTGGCATCCGCGCAATACCAGCACCCCACGAGAAGAGGTGAAAGTAGATGTTCGAGTGGGCGGGCATTACCGATACACCATGGTCAATGATGACACCGGCGAACGCGTAGTAACCGGTGGCGTGTATAAAGAAGTGGCGCCCTATGAGCGGCTGGTGTTTACTTGGGGCGAGCCAGGGGCAGATCCTAAAAAGACACCGGTGGTGACCATAACGCTTGAACCCGAGGAAAACGGGACGCGCATAATCTTTGAACTGCGCGGGGTTTCAGGCCAACCCGGCGATGGATTCTTCTATGATGGCTGGGATGAAGCCCTAGATGTATTGGAGGAATACCTCGCCTAGATAAAGTTGCACCGGGCGCTTCTGACCGGGTAGTCGACGCTGTCTTTGGTAGAGCCTACCAGCGTGAAGGGTTTGACCTACGTGACCATCAGATGCTGCCTATGGCTGCACTGGCTGCCATGTGCGGCACCCAGCCACAACTAACCGGTCACAATAAGACCGCCGTCGATGTGGCTGGCATGGCCAAAGAAGAAGTCGCTGAATGCTTCGTGCAACTTCTCCCCTAGAGCCGATTTAGTTCGGACCGCCCAAAACCTCGCGCTGACCATCTCGCGCATCGAGGTAATCTTGGACGTCTTCTTTCTCCCAACATTCAACGTTTTCGATTTCAGGCAGGTCCGATGCAAGAAAAATGGGGTTGCGGCCGGCTTTTCTCTCAGTCTGATAATGGTGGAACAATATCAATGCCGGCTTGCTCAATAAGGTGATGACCACCAGGTTGATGACGGCTATGACAATCATCGAAACACCTGCAATGGACCATGCTAGCTCGACGCTGATAACCGATCCGATAAACACCATCAGCGTCACAGCCCACCCAAATGCCTGGAGCCAACCTCTGCTACGGGTGAGATAGTTCATATTTGCTTCACCGTAAGAATAGTTCCCCAGAACTGAGGTGAACGCTAACAAAAACATGATAGCAGCAAGCGCCACTGCACCCAGAGCGCCAAAGCTGGATGTCAATGATTCCTGGACCATTACTAGTCCCTCGCCACCGGCTGAGACGTCCGGGAACGCGACCAGCACAATGAAGGCCGTGATAGAACAAACCAACAGGGTGTCAAAGTAGACGCCCAGTGTTTGCACCAGTCCTTGCTTAACCGGGTGACTGATCGAAGAAGTCGCAGCAACATTTGGCACAGAACCCATTCCAGCCTCGTTGGAGAGCATACCGCGCTGCACACCGTGCATGATCGCAGTACCGACCGCACCACCGCCGACTGCCTGGAAGTCAAAAGCACCTGTAAACAGCTGGCTGATCACGCGAGGCAGCTCCTCGGCGTTAGTCAAAACGATAATCAGACCAAGTACCAGGTAGATCAACGCCATCAGTGGCACCAAATTTTGAGCGACCGTGGCCACCCGTCGCATGCCACCGATCACAATGAAGGCGGTGAATGCTGCCAAGATAGCCCCTATCACAATCGGCAGCCACGGCAGAGCTTCCGGATCAGTATAGACAGCAACCGCTCCATCAACGGCATCAACGATAGTATTAGCCTGCAGCGAGGTGAATGCTAAAGCAAAACAGAAAATGAATAGCACCGCGAAAATCCCGCCGAACACACGGCTACCCAGGCCCCTATGGATGTAGAACGCTGGGCCACCTTTGTAAGTATCCGCCCTGCGGGCCTTATAGAGCTGGGCCAGTGTTGATTCAATGAAACTCGCGGCGGATGTAAAGATCGCCATGACCCACATCCAGACAACCGCCCCGGGTCCACCAAGGAATATCGCCCCAGCAACACCGGAGATATTACCTGTCCCTACCCGAGCTGCTGCAGATACCGTAAATGCTTGGAATGACGATAATGACTTACGTCGGTCTGGTGCAGATTCATCCTTCTGAGTCCTTTCGGTGATGGAACGGAGCATGTTCGGAATCATCCGAATTTGAACAGCACCGGTGCGGAACGTGAAGTACAGTGCCACGATCGCCACAATGCCAGTACCGACCCAAGTCCAAAGCCATTCTTCAGCATTATTGAGCCAAGAGTTGAGATTCTCGAAGGTTTCCATGGGCCAAGCGTACTAAAATTGTGAACCATATTACGATACCGATAGCACGATGCTACGAAGGTGTTTTGTCCGCTCAGTCCAAATCAATGAGCTAATCAAGCTAGCCACTGACGGTCAGCGTCACCTCCCGCTGAAAAGTCCAACAGATGATAGCCTGCTGAACGTTCATCTCATTTGAGGAGGATATTTTGGAACTCAGCATGGATAAAGGCAATCAGTTCGTTGCAGAAACCCAGTCACCAGAAAGCGCTGCTGCATGGAAACAACAGCTGGACGAATTTGCACCCGGCGCTTCAGACTGGGTAGTTGGCGCTGTTTTTGGTGGAACCTACCAGCGTGAAGGGCTTGAACTGCGTGACCGGCAGATGCTGAATATGGCTGCACTGGCTGCCATGGGCGGTACCGAACCACAACTAACTGGTCACATTAAGACTGCCGTCGATGTGGCTGGCATGACCAAAGAGGAAGTCGCTGAATGCTTCGTGCACCTTCTCCCCTATATCGGCGTGCCAAAGACCCTTGCCGCTATGCGGTGCATGAAAACTGCCTTCGAGGACTAATGCGCAGCAGCACGGCTACTGACGGAAGCTGGTTGCAACGCCTGATTCTTAAGGGGGACAATGGAGCTATGGCCCGTACGGGCTTACCCTGCGGACCGACCAGGCTGATAACACTGGTAACACCGTCGTGGGGAGGCAGCAATGTCTACCAAAACGCCAACAAAGCCTTTCGCCGCATTGGTATTTGCCGCGGGGCTAGCAATCACAGGATGCGGCAATTCGACTGACGACACATCCGAAGCTAGCCCTAAAGCATCTGAACCGGAAGTCACTGTCACGGAATCAGAAACCGTTGAAGAACAGCCATCACAGGACAACGGATTATCCACAGAGGAGGCTGATGACGATTCAACACCGAAGCAGAATACCTCAGCACCCGAAGATGACAGTTCGGCCCCGGATGAAGACCAAGACACGGATTTTCCAACCAACGCCTTAGACTATGCCGACGCTCTAGTGGTCGCTTGGGGTGAAGGCGATGAATCAGCCATGAACGACTTTGCTGAACAACAGACCGTTGACGCCCTGAAGGATTACGGCATGCCGGGTGGTTCTAGTTGGAAGCAGACCGAATGTGATTCGGGTGCTGGTTCAACCTTTGTCACCTACGAAAACGCTGATGATGGTACAAAAGTTGAACTACGAATCGGAAACGAAGCTGCCAGTAATGGCCAGCCCCAAGCCGTAAAGGAAGCAAAATTCACCGAATAATTTGTGATCCCACTATGGTTTGATTCTCAACGATTTTGCCACCGTGCAGTAGATACCGGTTTGCATACTACTGCGTCTAAGCCACGCGGACGATTGGCTCTTGGTCTTATTTCGTCAGCACCACAGCCACCCTGTTGATTTGCTTTCTGCCACTGCGTTGTCCCATGGTGGCTAACGTCTTACGACCTGTGCAGGATTTTCCAGTGCTGCGGCGGTTGGTTTGCTGCGAGTCGGAGATCGCGCCGGCGAGATGGGCTAAAGCAACGGTGGGCCGAATAACTGATGAGCGGCCGCCAGCGTTAAGCCCTCGAGGTCGTTGCCCTCCAGCACTCCATTGAGCCACAGTGCGGCCAAACCGTGTACCAATGACCAGGCCGCATGGCGGGCATCTGGCCGATCAATCACCAGGCGGTCGTCGTCAATTAAATCGACCCCCACGGCCAAAAGCTGCGAGGTACGCTGCTGGGCCGCACGCAGATCTCGGTCTTGAAGATCAAGACACTCTGAACGAAACATCACATCGAAGTGCCCAGGATGCGTGGCAGCGAAGCGAACATAAGCAACGGCCGTCTGGTCGAAATGCTCCGCAGTCACCGACGGTTCCAGAATTGTCGCGAGGCGCTGGAACCCGTCGGTAGCAAGTGCGGTTAGTAAGCCCCGGCGTTCACCAAAATGATGTGCGGGCGCACCATGGGAGACTCCGGCTTGACGCGCTAGATCGCGCATGGATAGTGCGTCGACTCCCCGGCTTGCTATCAAATCAGCGGCAGCGGCCAGCACCTCTTGCCGGAGGTTGCCGTGATGATACTTCGTTGCCATAGCACCAGCATAACAGATAACTAGACATTGACTAGATTACAACCATAAGCTAGGCTTATTCACAACTAGCCACTGTCTAGATTGGGGAAATTCAATGGCACCCCTGATTACTTTCATCATTACTAGCGGTATGGCACGCCTACTTGGTTTGGCCGGAATTGGGTACCTTAACACTTGGCCAAAAGCCCTTGCAATCGGATTAGCGGCAATGTTTCTACTCACCGCTAGCGCGCATTTCACACAGCCTCGCCGTGCTGGACTCATTGCAATTATTCCGCCCAAACTGCCCCATCCAGCGCTTTTGGTGACAATTACGGGCGTGCTGGAAGTCCTTGGAGTCGTAGGACTGGTTATTCCCCCATCTTGGGCGGTTGGCGTTCGGACGATCTCAGCTCTGGCTCTTGCTGCACTGATGGTGGTCATGTTTCCAGCTAATGTATATGCTGCACAAGATCATCGACATCCCGCTTCTCCCCACACGGGACTAGCCCTACGCACCATCATGCAAATACTTTTTATAAGCAGCGCTGTGGTAGTTGCAGTATTTAGCCAAGAATCGCTTCTTTTTTAGGGCCGCCGGAACATGTTGACATCCACACACCCTTCATCTGCCAGAAGCGTGCCTGCTTCGGGGGTCGTTGTACCACCAGACCATTTCGAGGCTCACGACCATCATCTGGATCACTGTCAAACCTAGCTCGGGTGTCATGTCCTTGGGGCTTGGCGGATCCAATCCTTGCCTCCGGTAGCTAGACACTAGCGATCATAATTGGTTGCCAGGCTTATGTGACTCGGACGACAATGGAGTTGTGGTGCGTATGAGTTCATCGTACGGGCCAGCCAGGCTTATGACACTGGCGCGATCGTCGCGGGAGGTACAATGTTCACGAAAGCACCCATCAGTTCATCTGTAGCACTGCTCTTTATAGCAGGACTTGCAGTCACAGGCTGTGATGATTCTACAGTTCCTCCTCCCGAAGAGACTGGTGACCCGGAAACGACTGCATCAGAGTCACAGTCTGACATTGACTTTCCAACAAACGCTGAAGACTATGCCGACGCGCTGGTGGAGGCCTGGGGTGACGGTGATGAGCCAGCTATGAAGGACCTCGCCGCCCCTCAAGCTGTTGACACGCTAGAAAGTTACGCCATGCCCGACAATACGGACTGGGAGCAAACCGAAAGTGACTCTGATAGTGCCTCTGAAGACGGTATAGTCATGGTGACCTATGAAGAAGCAACGTATGGCACGGTTCTTGAACTAGAAGTCAACGATGAATTGGCCAGCGATGGCCAGCCTTATGCAGTAACAGGAGCCGAAGTCTCCGAATAGTTTTATCTAGACACAACAACGGGGTATCGGTTTAGTTCCGATACCCCGTTGATTAAGCAGACTTAGCGAGCGGCTGTGCCCTCGGTGTAGTCGTCGTCGGTCTCAGCTAACCAGGAAAACATGCCGCGTAGTTCGCGCCCGGTTTTTTCGATCGGGTGCTGTTCTTCTTTTTCACGCAGCTTCTTGAACTCTTGGGCACCATTGGCCTGATCATCCATAAAGCGCTTCGCAAAGGAACCATTCTGGACTTCTGCCAGCACGGCTTTCATATTTTCTTTGACCTGAGCGTCGATAACGCGTGGCCCGGAGACATAGTCACCAAATTCCGCGGTATCAGAAATGGACCAGCGCTGTTTGGCAAGGCCACCTTCAACCATAAGGTCAACAATGAGTTTCAGTTCGTGCAGTACCTCAAAGTAGGCAATCTCTGGCTGGTAGCCGGCTTCAGTGAGAACTTCGAAACCTGCCTGGACCAGGTGGGATGCACCACCGCATAGCACGGCCTGTTCACCAAATAGGTCGGTTTCGGTTTCTTCGGTGAAGGTGGTTTCGATGACACCGGCGCGGGTTCCACCGATACCCTTGGCGTAGGCCAGGGCGACGTCTTTAGCTTTTCCGGATTCGTCTTTTTCAACAGCGACCAGCGCTGGCACACCACGGCCGGCCTCGAATTCGCGACGCACAACGTGGCCTGGACCTTTTGGTGCGACCATGGCTACGTCAACACCGGCTGGGGCCTTAATGTATTCGTAGCGGATGTTGAATCCGTGAGCGAAGAATAGGGCGTCGCCGTCTTTCAGGTGTGGTTCGATGGATTCAGAAAAGACCTTGGCCTGGTGCTGGTCTGGAACCAGGATCATGATGACGTCGGCTTCTTTGGCTGCCTCGGCAACGGTGAGGACCCGTAGGCCTTCAGCTTCAGCTTTGGCCTTGGATTTGGAGCCTTCAGCCAGGCCGATGCGTACGTCAACGCCGGAATCGCGCAGCGATAGGGAGTGGGCGTGGCCCTGCGAGCCGTAACCGATGACGGCTACCTTGCGGTTCTGCAGTAGTGAGAGGTCGGCGTCGTCGTCATAGTATTTTTTGGCCATGAGCGTGTCATTTCTCCTTGGTGATTGGTTATTTGGTCAGTGCGCGGTCGGTCATGGATTTGCCGCCGCGGGCAACAGCGATTGTGCCGGAGCGCACGAGCTCGCGGATGCCAAAGGGTTCCAGTACATCCAGTAGGGCTTCCAGTTTCTGTGCGGAACCGGTGGCTTCTACGGTGACTGCATCGGTGGAAACGTCCACCACGTTGGCCCGGAAGAGTTCAACAGCTTGGACTACGGATGCACGGGTGGAAGCATCGGAGCGAACCTTGACCAGGATGTGGTCGCGCTGGGAGGACTGTTCCGGTATGAGTTCAACGATTTTGATGACGTTGACCAGTTTATTGAGCTGTTTGGTGACCTGCTCTAAGGCGTCGCCCTCGGCTTCGACCACGACGGTCATGCGCGAGAGGCCCTCGACTTCCGATGGACCCACGGTCAATGATTCGATGTTGAATGCCCGACGGGCGAAGAGTCCTGCGACTCGGGTGAGGACACCCGGGACGTCTTGGACCAGTACCGAAAGAGTGTGACGTTGCATGTTAGTCCTCCTCGTCCCAATCCGGGGTCATGTCCCGGGCTACTTGAATTTCATCGTTGGAAACTCCCGATGGGACCATGGGCCAGACCATGGAGTCGGCCGAGACCACGAAATCAACAAGGACGGGGCGGTCGTTGATTTCCATAGCCCGTTCGATGGCCGGGGCAACATCGGCTTCTTCTTCTACCCGAATGCCTACGGCACCGTAGGCTTCAGCGAGTTTGACGAAGTCTGGGACCCGAATGCTGTTGGCACCGGTGTTCAGATCGGTGTTGGAATACCGGGAGTCGTAGAACAGGGTCTGCCATTGACGGACCATGCCCAACGAGGAGTTATTAATGAGGGCGATTTTGATGGGGATTTGGTTAATAACGCAGGTAGCAAGTTCTTGGTTGGTCATCTGGAAGCAACCATCCCCATCGATGGCCCAGACCGCACGGTCGGGTTCGGCCACTTGGGCGCCCATGGCCGCTGGGATGGCAAAGCCCATGGTGCCAAGTCCAGCGGAGTTCATCCATTGGTTTGGCCGCTGGTAGCCGACAAATTGTGCACCCCACATTTGGTGTTGGCCCACACCTGCTACATAGATGGCTTCGGGACCGGCAATTTCAGAAAGAGTCTCGATGACTTTTTGTGGTGCCATCAGTCCATCATCGGTTGGGGTGTAGCCCAGTGGGTAGGTGGCCCGGGTGCGATTGATGATGTCCCACCATTCGGTAAGATCCGGGGTGCCATGGGTATCAAAGCTATTGCGCACTTGCTGAGTCAGTTCCGGCAGGATGGCTTTGACATCACCAACGATGGGAACATCAGCTGCCCGGTTTTTGGAGATCTCAGCCGGGTCGATATCGGCGTGGATGACCTTAGCCTGTGGAGCAAATGAGGCCAGTTGGCCTGTGACCCGGTCATCAAAGCGTGCCCCCAGGGTGATCAGCAGGTCTGACATTTGCAGGGCGGATACTGCCGAAACCGTACCGTGCATGCCGGGCATACCCAAGTTTTGGCGGTCATGATCCGGAAAGACCCCGCGAGCATTGAGCGTGGTGACCACCGGTGCGCCGGTGGTTTTGGCCAGTTCGGTCAGTTCTGTGGCGGCTTGGGCACGCATGGTGCCGCCACCAACATAAAGCACCGGACGTTTGGCTTCTTGGATGAGTTTGGCAGCCTCGCGCACCTGGCGGGAGTGTCCACGGGTCACAGGACGGTAGCCTGGCAGGTCCATGACCGGTGGCCAGGAGAATTGCATTTCGGATTCCTGGGCATCCTTGGTGACATCAACTAACACCGGGCCGGGACGACCGGTATTGGCGATGTAGAACGCTTCGGCCAGAGCCTGTGGAACGTCTTCGGCGCGGCGCACCAGAAATGAGTGTTTGGTGATGGGCATGGTGATACCCACGATGTCGGCTTCTTGGAAAGCATCGGAGCCAATGAGTTTGGACCCGACCTGGCCGGTAATAAAGACTACGGCTTCAGAATCCATGTTGGCATCGGCAATGGCAGTGACCAGGTTGGTTGCCCCGGGGCCAGAGGTGGCAATGGCTACCCCAGTTTTGCCGGTGGCCAGGTAATAGCCCTGTGCGGCGTGGCCGGCACCTTGCTCGTGACGCACGAGAATGTGACGAATCCGCGAGGTATCCATGAGTGGGTCGTAGGTGGGCAGAATAGCGCCGCCTGGTAGGCCGAAGACATCGGTGACGTCGAGTTCTTCAAGCGAACGAACAATGGCCTGGGCGCCGGTCATGCTGACAGGTGGCACCACCCGGTTTGGTCCTGGGACGGCCTGGGTATCAGAGTCGTGTGCAGATTTTTCCCGCTGCGGCGGGTGAGATGGCATCACCGACGGGGTGATATTTGATCCAGAACTCATGGAATATGCCTCGATCAGTCGTAAGATGTGCAGTTTTTAGTACTGTCGACGTCGTTCGCGTCGTAGGGTGCTGCGCGGTGTCGCGATACCCACAAAAAAACCCCGGCTACGGCGGGTATGCCTGCTCGGGGTTCAGCGCATGGACGGCGGTGTCGCCAACTGAAATATTCTTCAGTCCATGCGCTGCTAAATAACGACTAGTAGGGTCTTCGACATGCCCTCATACTCGTCGTTTTGCCCGAAATTGTCAAATCGGGCCCCGAGCAAACAGTGCTTAGAGCTCTACCTCGACGTTGCAGTGAGCGCCTTCTGCCGCTGACTGCACAAGCGTGGCAAATTTTCCAAGCACACCGGTGGTAAATTTTGGTGCAATTGGCTTCCAGTTTTGTTTCCGGGTAGCCAGTTCTTCTTCGCTGACGTCAAGATCGATAGTGCGGTTAGCAATATCAACGCGAATACTGTCGCCGTCTTCGACTAATCCAATCGGTCCACCAACAGCAGCTTCCGGGGCGATATGACCGATGCACAACCCGGTGGTACCACCAGAGAAACGACCATCGGTTAACAACAGCACATCGGTACCAAGACCGGCACCTTTAATTGCACCGGTGATGGCTAACATTTCGCGCATGCCCGGACCTCCCTTTGGTCCTTCGTAGCGGATCACCACGACGTCGCCTTTTTTCAGCTCGTTGGCAGCCAGTGCATCCATGGCCTGTTGTTCGCGTTCAAATACTCGTGCGGTGCCTTCAAAGACTTCGGCATCAAAACCAGCTGATTTCACAACCGCGCCTTCCGGTGCCATCGAACCGTGCAGAATCGTCAGACCACCTGTGGCGTGGATAGGATCATCCATGGTACGCAGTACCGCGCCATCAAGTTTGGCTGGCTTCAGCTCTGCCAGGTTTTCAGCAACGGTCTTACCGGTTACCGTCAATGCGTCACCGTGCAGCAGGCCTTCATCCAGCAGCGCCTGCATGACCACTGGTACACCACCGATGCGGTCCAGATCAGTCATAACGTATTGACCAAATGGTTTCATATCTGCAATATGTGGGATCTTATCCCCAATACGGTTGAAGTCGTGCAGGGTCAGATCCACGCCAGCCTCATTGGCAATGGCCAGCAAGTGCAGCACAGTATTGGATGACCCACCAAATGCCATCATTACAGCGATAGCATTTTCAAACGCCTTCTTGGTTAGCACATCGCGGGCAGTAATACCCTTGGCCAACATGTTAACCACAGCCTCACCGGCCCTACGTGCATCATAATCACGACGACGATCTGCCGATGGCGGGGCAGCCGAACCCGGCAGAGACATACCCAAGGCCTCCCCCACTGATGCCATGGAGTTGGCCGTGTACATACCACCGCAGGCACCTTCGCCCGGGCAGATCGCACGTTCAATGGAGTCCAAATCTTCTAATGACATGGTCCCGCGGGCACAAGCGCCAACCGCTTCGAAAGCATCAATCAGTGTGACCTGACGTTCCACACCGTCAGATAGCGTGGCATAGCCAGGCATGATCGAACCGGCGTAGACAAACACTGATGCCAAATCCAACCGAGCGGCTGACATGAGCATCCCCGGTAGTGACTTATCACAGCCAGCCAACAGAACTGAGCCGTCCAGACGCTCTGCCATCATCACGGTTTCTACCGAGTCAGCAATCACCTCGCGTGAGACCAGCGAGAAGTGCATGCCGTCGTGCCCCATGGAAATACCATCGGATACCGAAATAGTGCCGAACTCCAGCGGGTAGCCGCCGGCCGCATGTACACCGGTTTTGGCGGCTTCAGCCAATCGGTCGAGTGAAAGGTTGCACGGTGTGATTTCATTCCAGGACGATGCGATACCTACCTGCGGCTTATCCCAATCCTCATCGCCCATGCCAACCGCACGCAGCATTCCACGGGCCGGAGCCCGTTCGTAGCCATCAGTTACATCGCGCGAACGCGGCTTCATGTCAATTTCGGGGTTTTTAGACGTCATAGTCAAATCCTACTGATCTCGTGCTCCACAAAACTTCACGTGACCGTTCGTGTCTGAGACAGCACTAGTCGTTACGGTGGCCACGAACACCGGCTATTTCGATTTTGCCCCGAGGTATTTCTTTGATAAAGTTTTACTTCGTTGCCCAAAAGCAATAGGCTCCTCTAGCTCAATTGGTAGAGCACCTGACTCTTAATCAGTAGGTTGCCGGTTCGAGTCCGGCGGGGAGCACGCTTCGGCCATGTCCTACACAGCAGGACATGGCCCTTCTATTTAGGCGACCCGATATGTGCACATCGCAGTGTCGCTCTAGTATCTAAAAGCCGTAGAAAAACAGTTGCGCTTCTGACCTGCCAAATATGGGCTGGTCAGAAGCGCGATGAGCTACCAGAGATTAGTGACCGGGATTTATGATTCGGCCCCAGGTGGTCTTATTACCCCAGATATTCTGGCGCATACCTTCTAGTTGAAGGATCTGTGAATGGTCAACAAATAAGTTCACTTCGTTCCCGTAGTTCTTGATGTACCATTCGAAAACTAATGGGTCAGCGGCTTCAAACATGACGTTCTCCATGCCCAGACCATTCATAATTGAAGCGGCCGCGCTAGTCTTCCATTCTTTAACGTTTTCGGTGATACCTTCTGATTCGATCATGATGATCTCAGCACCGGCTTCCAGGGATTTCTTACCGCGGTCGATCAGGTCGCCAATGTCCTTGGCGCCTTCGGCGGCAAGTTCCTCTTCAGCAGTATCACCACCGGAGCCGATCTGGATGCCTAGCTCGGGTTTAGCTTTTAATCCGGCTTTATTTACTTTCTCGATCAAACGCTGCAGCCCTGAAGTTGGGAGCATGATGAAGCCGGTGGAAATTTCGATGATATCGAATCCGACTTCTTTTGCTTCCTTCAGATACTGATCTACCGCATCGTCACCGTAGCGAAGCACGGTTTCAATCCAGCCTCCCGATGAAACATAAGAGCCATTTTCATGGGCGATGTCATTGATGGCTTTAACTTGTTCAGTTGGTGCCAGAGCAAAGGAGCCACCAGCCCATTTGATACCGTCAACCCACTGTCCTGCAAGATCAAAGACATCTTGCATGTGTCGGGTTCCATAGGCGGCATAGTGTGGGGCTCGGATCTCAGTCAAGCCTACTGTACGAGGCTTCTGTGGCCGGTATGCGCGTGGAATAAAGTTAAAGGAAACATTGTGTTCGGTTGCGTTGGTCATGACTTTCCTTTCTGTGGTCAGTCGCTGAAATGATAAATCTGTTGGTGTCACGTGCGGACAGGTGTTAGCGCTCTGCGCCGACGTGTTGAAGTAGCCCGGTTAGCTCTGCGACCTTATGTTCTTCGAGGTTTCGTACTATCTCGGCGATCTGATCCCGAAGCTCGTCGTTTGCGTATGGGGTGGCTAAGCGATCAAATTTCTTGCGAGCGCCATCCCAGGTCAAAGGGTTGTCGTGGAAGCCTTCGTAGCTGTCCCTGGTGGCTTTCAAAATTGTGCCGTTTTCCAACGTGACGGTAAGTTCTGCTGGCATAGCGTCCGGGAATCGGTCGCTGAACGCTGCATCAGGGATGATGCTGACTTTTTGCATCAGGGTTTGGACATCACTTGCAACGATCCGGTGTGGTTCATACTGCTCGGGGGTGAGTTCACCATCGAGCAGTATTGCAGCCAGCATCCATGGCAGTGAGTGGTCTGCCTCCTCCTTGGTCTGGATATTGCGTTTATCCCCTTCTTCACCACCTCCAATAATGGAATAGGCGACATCGAAGGTTTTCAGCTGAATATCGCGAATCTGGGAGACATCGAAACCGTGTTGGCCACGGACGTCCAGGGCCGCATCCAGTGCTGACTGCGAATGGATCTCAGCGTTGTGTTTTTTGATGATGCTTTTGCGCACCATTTCCAAATCTTCTGCTGACCAGTCCAGCTCGAAATCACCGGCGATGGATTCTTTGAACCCTTTATTGCCTTCGAAGACTTCGGTCGGGCCTGTTATCCCGCGACCGGCAAGTAACGCACTCCAGGTGCCTTCTTTTGCAACCTGTGGGTAGGCCAATCCCTTCCAGTTGCTCAGGTCGCCAGTACGTGTAACACGTAAGGCGTTATTGGCGGTCCCAGCGATTGCAATCGCATTGGCAATTTGATCTTGGTTGAGACCAAAAGCTTTGGCTGCGGCCGCTGCTGCAGCATAGACGCCCTGCGTTGTGTGGTCGAAGCCTTTGGCTCGAACAGGTGCGACATCAGAAAGTCGGGTGTGCACCTGATAGGCAATTGCGAATGCAGTTAGCAAAACTGTTCCATCGGCATCTTGCGACTCCGCAGCGGCCAGAACTGCACCGAAGTTATCGGATGGGTGATTCGTTTCGCCTTTTGCCAAGTACGAATCCATAAAATCGAGGTACCTACTCAGCGCAGAATTATAAAAGGCTGCACGTTCCGGTGAGGTTTTGCCTCCACCGATCATCGTGGATTGTGGAGTACCGCCAAGATCTTCAAGTAAGCCTTTGATAGCGATAATTGGTTCTGCTTCTAGGGCTCCGATGGCTACTCCTAGAGTGTCCAGGACGCGGATTTTCAATTGCCATAGCGCTTCGGGGCTTATGTCTTGAATATCGGCTCGTGCAATAAACTCCGCAAGTTGTTGAACTTCTGTTTGCTCGTGAAACTCTGACATCGGCATCTCACTCTCAGCACGGCTACAGACCGCGCGACTCAAATACAAACCTAAGTTAGGCTTACCTTACCTATTTTGGTCACATGAACGTGATTATTCAAGGTTTTGAGTCTAATTTCACAGCGGGCTTTGCCCCGCGATGACGGTGTAGCCGCTATCCACGCCTTGAGAACAATAACCGGGTCAGACCTACCCCCGCTGCTTGTGATGTACGCCATTATCGTGACGCTAGATTGTGCCATGCGTCAGGCTACTGCTAGCCTTTGCACGTACCCATCTAGAGTGGCCGAGAGAACTGGCTCGTTGACGCCGCAGCAACCGGAGACCACAGGTCAAACAGGTGCTACCGCCAGTATCGATGGAAAGGATATATGACTTTGCTTGTTGCACGTTGTCAGCCTCAGGTTCCCACCACAGCAGAATATGAGGACCTCAAAGCACACTTCCAACCGATCTTTGACGAGATCGCTTCCGGAGCCAAGGACCGAGAACTCAACGGCCAACGACCCGTCGACCAAATTGAGCAGCTCAACGCCGCCGGCTTCTCAGTACTGCGGGTGCCAAAGGAGTACGGGGGTCCTGGGGCCAGTGTGCATACCTTCATCCGGTTACTGATCGATCTGGCCGCAGCCGACTCCAACATCGCCCACCAGTACCGCTCACACTATGGGTTTCTCGAGGCCCTACGGTTCGCCGACACCAAGCGCAAAGAATACTGGTACCGCGAGGTGCTGCAGGGCACGACTGTCGGCAATGCCTCGACAGAGATCGGGAACAACGCGTTGGGGACGCTGAACACTCAGCTGCGTCCGTCCACACCAGCTGTCGACGGGGAACCCACCAACTGGACTATCGATGGCGAAAAATATTACGCCACCGGTTCGCTATACTCCACACACACCCGCGTCTCGGCCTCGCTGCAGGATGCCGAAGGCAACGTAGCCCCGGGGCGGTCCTTCGCTGTAGTCCCTGTCGACGCTGAGGGCGTTGAGCTTGAAGACGACTGGGATGGTTTCGGCCAGAAACTCACCGCCACTGGCACAGCACGGTTCCGCAACGTTTCAGTGGATTCGATCGCCGTGCTGCCACGCACTCCGGGCTCGGCTGAGGCCGTTCATGAAGCCGCATTCTTTCAAGAGGTGCTGCTGGCTGTGCTGGCCGGTATCGCCCGCGCGGTCCGCGACGATGCAGCAGCCGGTGTTCGCGTACGTAAACGCACGTTCAACACCGGCCTGGGCCTGCCATACCGTCAGGACCCACTCATCCAGGAAACCGTTGGGCGCATCGCGGCCACCGCCTTTTCTGTCGAAGCTACCACCCTGCATGCTGCTGCCACCCTGGACCGCTCACTTGATGCCGCCGTCGCCGCCGGAGCAGAGCGTCCAGAATACGACGGCGAACTACCGTCTGCGATGTTTGAGGCCGAGATCGCGGTTGAACAGGCACAAGTCACCGTGCCCGAGGAGACGGTGCGCGTGGCCTCCGAGTTATTTTTGACCGGTGGGGCGTCCAACACCGCGGTCAAAAAGGGCTTAGACCGACACTGGCGAAACGCTCAAACCGTGTCCACCCACAACCCGATTGTCTTCCGTGCCCGCACCATCGGCGATTACTACGTCAACGGCACCCTACCCGAAGGGCTTAATGCCATTGGTGATGCCAAAACCGGGTCATCGGATGAGGCCTCTGCAGAAGGGTCCTCCGCAACGAACCAAGACCGGGTCGCTACTCGATGAACACCATCAGCACGCTGCTTGACAACCGCACAGATCAGTCCGAAACGACCTCGCAGGGTTTGGGGTGGCGAGCCAAAAAGCGCGTGCTCGCTTCAGCCTTCGCCGGCACCACCATCGAGTGGTATGACTTTTACCTCTACGGCACAGCCGCAGCACTGATCTTCAATGTGCAGTTTTTCCCGTCCGGTTCAGAACTTGGCAACACACTGGCTTCCTTCGCCACCTTGGCCGTTGGGTTCCTCGCCCGTCCTCTCGGTGGCATAATCGCCGGACACCTGGGCGACCGCATCGGGCGCAAGGCGCTTTTGGTGGTGTCACTGGTGGTCATGGGCGCCGCCTCCACCATGATCGGCTTGCTGCCAAACTTTGCCGCGATCGGTTGGTGGGCACCTGCAAGTCTGGTCGGACTGCGCATCGTTCAAGGCCTCTCCGCCGGCGCCGAATGGGGCGGCTCGGCACTACTGTCGGTCGAACACGCCCCGGCTCACAGCCGCGGATTCTTCGGATCCTTCACCCAGATTGGGTCTGCCGCGGGCATGCTGCTAGCTACCGGGGCGTTCTTCCTCGTCCAGCTGCTGACCACAGATGAACAGTTTGCCAACTTCGGATGGCGTATCCCATTTATAGCCTCAGCTGTACTGGTCGCCCTGGGCCTGTGGATTCGGCTCGGGGTCACCGACGCACCTGAGTTCCAAGAGCTCAAAGATGCGGGCAACGTGGCGGATAAACCAATTTGGACCGTCGTGACCCAACACCAGCGAGCCCTATTGGTCACCATCTGCATGCGGTTGGCACAAACCAGCATCTACTACCTGATTACCGTGTATATGCTGAGTTATTTGATCGCCCAACGCGGCGATGACTCTGCCGGTGTCATCGCGGTCATGATCGCCTCGGCCGTGAGTCTTTTCTCCGGACCCGCCTGGGGATGGCTCTCGGACAAGGTCGGGCGCCGCCCCGTTACAGTGTTCGGCTGTGTGGCCACCGCGGTCTTTGGCTGGATCTTCTTCGCTTACCTCGATGCTGGACCGCTGGTATTCTTGCCGGTGATCGTCATCATAGGCATGAGTCTGGCTCACGACGCCGTCTATGGCCCGCAGGCCGCCTGGTTCGCCGAGCAGTTTCCGCTAGCGGTTCGCTATTCCGGGGTTAATATGGGATATCAAATCGGTACCGTCATCGGCGGCGGCATCATGCCCATGATAGCTACCCTGCTCTACGCCGCCGGCGGCGGGACACCGTGGCTGATTTGTGGCTACTTGACTCTGTTATGCACAATCTCGCTCATAGCCGCGCTGGCGGCACGCGATCCTGCTCGGGCAGCAGCTCGACAATACCGGCTGGAATCTCAGGCCCCCTCAGTACAAACCAAGGAGACGCTATGACCCCTGCAGCCCCGCAACGTCCCATCTTGCTCAATGCATTCGACATGATGGTACCGGTCCACCAGTCCCCCGGCCTGTGGCGGCATCCGGAGTCCCGAGCCGATGAGTTCGACACCCTCGAATATTGGACCTCGCTAGCGTCAACTCTCGACGACGCCGGATTCTCGTCACTATTCCTGGCCGATGTGCTCGGAGTCTATGACGTGTACGGAGCTGGACCGGCCGGCGCCTACCGCGGGGGCGTGCAATACCCACTGTTGGATCCCCTTTCGGCCGTTTCTGCCATGGCAGCGGTCACCAACCATCTCGGCTTCGGGGTGACCGCATCGGTCTCATACGAGCACCCCTTTCTGCTCGCCAGACGGCTCAGCTCTCTGGACCATCTGACCAAAGGTCGGCTGGCTTGGAACATCGTCACCTCGTACCAGGACTCGGCCGCCCGCAATATGGGTCTAGCCCAGCAGATCCCACACGATGCGCGCTACGATCGCGCTGACGAGTACATGGACGTCATGTACTCGCTGTTTGAATCATCATTCGAAGAAGGCGCAGTACTGGCCGACCGCACAAACGCGACCTTCCTAGACGCCACCAAAGTCCATCCGATTAACCACTCGGGAGAATTTTTCACCGTCCCGGGAGCGGCACTGACCCACCCCGGTCCACAACGCACGCCTTTCCTCTTCCAAGCCGGAGCCTCACCGCGTGGCCAACAATTCGCCCTGGATCACGCCGAGGCGATCTTTGTAACCGGCAGCTCTCCACGCCTGGTGCGCCATTGGGTGGACCAAATACGCAATGGGCTCGAAGCCCGCGGCCGTGACCGCTACGCGATCAAGATTTTTGCCATGGTTACCATCGTTGTCGCCGACACCGATGACGAAGCCCAACAACGCTTGGACAGTTACGCACAGTACGTGGACACCGAATCTGCACTCACCCTTTTCGGCGGCTGGACCGGCGTAGACCTGGCAGGTACCGACCCGGACTCACCGATCGAGTACGTCACCACCGAGGCCAACCGCTCCGCACTAGAATCCATGACCAAGCTCGCCGGTGCCAAGACCTGGACGGTGCGTGATCTTGCTGAGTTCGTTGCCATCGGTGGGCGCGGTCCCGTCCTAATCGGCTCTGCATCCACGGTCGCTGACGAACTAGTACGCTGGCAAACCGAAGCCGATTTGGATGGGTTCAACGTCTCCGCAGCCGTGCGACCAGCAGATCTTCAGCGAGTGGCGCACTATCTCACCCCGGAACTGAAACGCCGCGGACTACTACTGCAGCGCCCAGACACGCCCACAACACTGCGTGAGACTATGACGGGGGCCAAAGCTCACCTTGCCGCTGACCACCAAGGCGCACGGTTCCGCCGCAGTTGATTTACTGCTACATTGAGGAAGGCTCAAAACCAGAGGAGGAACGAATCACAAGTTCCGGGGTCATTACTTCTCTGCGTGGCTGAGTGCGCCCTTCGAACCGTTCTGTCAGGAATTGCATCGCCAACTGCCCCATGGCATTTCGTGGCTGATTCACACTGGTCAGTCCTGGACGTATCGACTCAGAGAGCCGGGAATTGTTATATCCTACCAAGGCGATATCTTCGGGAACTCGTAGACCAGCATCCCAGGCAGCTCCCATTATATCCACGGCAATTCGATCGATAGCCACAAATAGTGCCGTGGGCAGACGCTGGTTCACAGTTGCACAGGCTGAGGTGAACGCTCTAATCATATGATGTGGAAAGTCTTCCCGTGACTGATCTGCCGCCGAAACTATCCAGCGATAATCGATCCCCGCCTGCTGCATAACACGCTCATATGCTTCGCGGCGTGTCTGTACAGCGGCACGCGATGAGGTCGCGACAAATCCAACCTGCCGGTGGCCTGCATCAATGAGATGCTCGACCGCCAGTGTTCCGCCCAGCTCATCATCATTATGGATCACATCCAAAAGATCGCCAGCTGCACTAGGTCGCCCAACCACCACTACAGGCCTACGGCGTGCCGCGTCGTCAAGAACAGTCTGAGGCACCTTCGACGAGACAACGACCAGTCCATCAACCCCTAGTTCAAGCATGCGTTGCACACCGCGCATGAGATGATCCGGATCGCGCCGACCGTGAGCCAACAACACTTCGTAGTTGTCCATAGCGGCCGCATCTTCAAGACCGATCACCACATCGGAGTTATAAGCACTGGCAATATCAGTGGTTACTACCCCGATGAGCCGCGTCCGACCCCGTACCAATGACCGAGCCCACACGTTGGAGGTGTACCCAAGGTCTGCTGCCGCTTGAAAGATTTTCTGTTGCGAAGCGTCACTCACCCCGGACTTACCTGATAGGGCCAATGACACCAGAGATTTTGAGACACCCGCGGCACGGGCAACATCGATAATCGTGGGCCGCGAATAACGTCTCGCTGAGTTGGGCTCCATAGCCCAGATTTTAGCACTCCCACAACCCTGTGCTATGCGGAACAATGTCCAATCTTGGAGAAGGTTTTGGAACGTTCCAAAATGTATCTGGAACGTTCCAAAGTGTTCACCTTTCGGAAATCCTCGCGTCAACATCGGCTTCTAGGTTCGAAGCTATGAGTTCATTGACCACTTCACTCCGCGCTCCCAACACCACTGGGACAGCCCTTCCGATATCTGAATCGCTACCGCGTCTCTCCGCCCCGCACGCCATACTCTTAGATTTTGGCGGTGTAATCTTCCAAACTTCAAAACACGCCAATGGGCGCGACCGGCTGGCGCAACTCTATGAACAGCTCCTCAATGCTGCAGGCTTTAATATCTGTGCGATGCGACTGCGGGAAAGTATCGACGCTGGTCTTACCGCTTTGAAACATTGGAAAAATGCTTCGAGCCGCAGGCTGCGGCCGCGAGAGCTAAGTCAACGCGAGGTTATCGCCGACTTTATGGTCTCAGATCTGCCCGACGGGCCCCGTGAACTCCTGGCCACACACGCTGCAGAATTGGTGAAACAACAGAACCTTTTGATTTCCGGGCATGAGCTTCGACCCGGTATCCGCAAACTCGTGGCCAAATGCCAAGAGCAGAACATCTCGCTGGGGATCGTTTCCAATGCTCACTCGGGAGCCAGCCATCGTGAAATCCTCCAGCAGCATGGCTTGCACGAGGCCTTCGATGTCCAAATCTATTCTGATGAGGTTGAAATCAGGAAGCCACATCCGGGCATGATTCACCTGGCCGCCGATGCATTAGGAGTCAGCCCAGAACACTGCTGGTATGTCGGTGACACTCAAGACCGAGATGTCATCGCCGGACGCCGCAGTCAGGTCGGAGCAGTTATTTTAACACGCTGTCATCACACGGACACTCCCCCATTTGCGGTTCGTGATCGCCCCGATGCTGTGTTTGATACACCTGCCGGTATCGTCAAGCTGCTGGAATACACCCAAGACCCGGTTGCGTCCTCCGATTCACCGTTCAAAGACCAGGTCACTGCCGGTGCAGCTAATTCACAGCAGATAGCGCTATTGATTGATCACGGCGGTGTGATTTCCACCTCTGAGCACGACCCTGTCGCACACCAAGGCTTTCTTCACCAACTGGCCGAGCTTCTGCGACCTGCGGTCAACGATGACAATCCAGCCGACATCGCCCAACAGGTCTTGGACAATGCGATTGCCGGTCACAAAGCCGCTAAAGCTACACGCTGTGATGCCAACGACCACGTGGAGGTGACACCGTTGGTCTTCTGGGGTACCTACGGGGCCACCGGACAGAACGCGCAAGTCACCGCGCTGCTGCGATCCCAGGCACATCGACTCATGCGAAGTTGGGGGAAGGCCAAGTCGCGTCGAGTCATACGTAGTGGTATCCCCGAACTGCTGCACTGGTGCGCCGACCGCAACTATCCGGTTGTTGTTGTTTCCAACACTGTCTCAGGCGCTTCGGTCCGAACTCAGTTAACAGATCACGGTATTGCCGACTACATCACCGCCGTGGTGGCCTCTGATGAATTTGGTCTGCGCAAACCTCATCCAGATATTGTGCGTACCGCTTTGGCTATCGCAGATACCGCACCGCAGTCAGCCTTTTTTCTAGGCGATAAACCAGAAAACGACGCATACGCTGCAGCACAGTGCGGCATCGGCCACCGAGTACTCGTAGCAGGCGGCTCCACCAGTCATACCGAACTAGCGGCAGCCGTCACAGACGGCACCGCCACTCATCTCATTGACGAACCTGGTGACCTACTCACTTTGATGCAGCAGTTTTCAACTGCACACTCTTGAACGGCTAACCGCTCGTAATCTCTACCCCCACGAAACTCACTGCAGAGGAAAAGCTTTTTATGACTACCACCAATGAACGCACCGGTCAGTTACGGGGCGCAGGAAACGATGGATCATGTAAACACTACGATCTTAGTACCCCTCAAAAGTTGATGATCTTTGTACTGTCCATGGCCTTATTCGGACTGTCAAATATTCTGTTAGAGATCGTCCCGGACGTGCATATCGGGCCGATCGATTTTTCCGTTTCGTATTTCGTCTTCATACCCCTGACAATGGCGGCGTTGTTCAGCCCATTCTGGGCCGCCCTGGGCGCTCCGCTGGGTGAAATCATTTTCACTGATCTGCTCATGGGAGACTTCTCTGGACTGTCAGAGATTGAAGGCTTCCTACAAATGTTTCTGGCAATCTACATCGCAGGGTCGGTTATCCGTAACCCGCGCAGCCGCCCACAAATCGTACTGGGTGCGCTGCTTGTGGTTTTCATCGACAAACTGTTGTCTGCGGTTGTTGATCTAGGCAAAGTTTGGATCGGTGTTGAAGAAGCAGAATACGTTGAGGGGCTACCCGAATCCATGCTGGTCTTGGAAGGCTTAGGCTTTGGGATCGATATCCTCATGTCGGGGGTACTCTTTGGGGTAGTACCTGCACTATGGCTGATCCCAGCACTCCACGGCAAGATTGAACCGCTGATGGGGATGCGGCCTCGTGTACCTGGCGAACCATTCCCCGGCAGAGCACCAAAATCTGGTTTGTTCATCGGTGCGGTCGTGCTACTTTCCATCGCTTCATTCTTCTTCGCATTCCTTGAAGCCTGGGACGTCAACGTTGGAGCCTTCCAACCAGAATTCCTCGAAGAATACGGCAACGGTTTCGTCTGGATTTCGGTCATCGCCATCGTCATTGTGACCGCTCTGGCCATCCTTTTCTTCCGTAAAGCCCAGCACAACGCCGATCAGAAAGTTGACAACTAAATGTCCAACGCTCCTGCAATTTCCTTGCGCGATGTTTCCTTCCGCTACCCTGGCGCCACCGAAGATACGCTTCGTAATGTTAATCTCACCATCGATACCGGCGACTTTGTCACCGTGGTTGGCGGCAACGGCTCGGCCAAGACGACTTTGTGCAAAACCTTCAACGGGCTGGTGCCCCACTACTGGAATGGCGAGTTCGCCGGAGTAGCCGAGGTTTGTGGCATTGACACCTTCACCTCAAATGTTGCTGAACTATCGTCTCGGGTGGGCTACGTATACCAGGACTTTATGAATCAGCTCGTTCGCCCCACGGTACGCGATGAAATTTCATTTAGCCCCATCAATTTCGGCATGGCAGACTATCGGCAGCGCACGACCGAAGCAATGGAAATGCTGCGCATCACGGAATTATCAGATCGCTTCGTTTGGCAGCTTTCAGGCGGCCAAGCCCACCTGACCGCGCTGGCGTCAGTACTGGCGATGCGCCCAGACATTATCGTGGTCGATGAACCGGTTGCCGAACTTGACCCGGCTCGAGCGTTGGAAATTTATCAACGCTTAGAGATACTGAATCAACAGCACGGCATCACGGTGGTGACCATTGAGCACCATGCAGAATTTATCGCCCAATTCGCGCGCTCCGTGGTTCTTATGCATCAGGGGTGCCCCGTGTGGCATCTGCCAGTTCAAGACGCTGTGAACCGATCGCATGAACTGGCTGAACATGGCATCCCTGCCCCACAGGTCGTTCAAGCTGCCCAACGGCTCGGTCACGAACATGCCCCACGAACCGTTGAGGAAGCCGCCACACTCTTGGGACCTATACCTACAACTGCTGTGCAAGAGCACGGTAGCGATGTTTCTCAGACCGGTTCGCAACAGCCTGTGGTGGCACAAACCAAAGCAGTACACCACGGTTATCGGACGGTAAAATCGAAACTTCAGCCGGTACTGCACGGAGTGGATCTCTCCTTTTATCGTGATGACCGAATTGCGCTGGTTGGTGGCAACGGATCAGGAAAAACCACGCTGCTAAAGCTCCTTGCGGGCATTATGGTGCCACGAGAAGGAGAAGTAGAGATATGTGACATCAACACCCGGTCGCGTTCAGCGGCCCGTCTAGCAGAACACGCCGCCTATTTATGGCAACAACCCCAACAAATGTTCCTGAGGGAATCGATTCAATCCGATATTGCACTGTATCCCCGCGAACGCAAAATATCCGGATGGCAAGAGCTTGTCGGAGACACCCTCGACAAGGTGCGCTTGACGGCGTTTGCTGACCGTGACGGTCGAACACTTTCAGGCGGTCAACAACGCCGGGCAACACTCGCTATCGGTTTGGCGGTGCGACCGTCCGTTTTGCTGCTGGATGAGCCTACGGCCTCGCTAGACATTGTCAGTCGAGATGCTGTGATCCGCATGCTCGATGAGCTGTCGGATGTGATTGCCTGTTCGGTGGTCGCAACCCACGACATGACTTTGGTCTCGGAATGGGCCACCAGGGTCATTGTCTTACGCAATGGGACCGTCGCCGCTGACCTGACACCACGGGAACTCTTCGACCACCCCGACTTGCTTGCGCAGGCACATCTTGTGCCACCGCAAATCACGCAACTGGGTCAAGCTGCCGGCATGAGTCCTGCGCCCTTATCAGTCGATGAATTCGTCGCAAGGTTCCGTCGAGACGACACAGCTATTTTGGCCAGTCCTACAACGTTAGGAGCTGAGTTTTGATGGCACGAAAACAGCACGATGTTCTGAGCATAGAATGGATCAAACTTGAACTCATTAGAACCGCATATGCCACTCGCGGCGGTCTGTTTTCCAAGATGGATCCTCGCGCGGTGCTCGCATGGTATCTTATTTTAGCTATCGCTCCCTGGTTCACCCACAATCTCACCGTCCTGAGTGTTTTCTTTATCTTGGGAGTCATATCTGTAGCCCTTGCCAAAGTTGGCCCCCTGATTCTCGGGCTCTTTGTCTTCGGACTGCTGACAGAAACGATCTATATATTTATCGCAGCCTTATTTTTTGGCGGAGACTTAACCACGATTGTGGCACTGACCGAGCTGACTCTAAAACTGGGTACAATCTCGATGGCCTCCATGGCAGCATTTGTATCATTGGATCCGGAAAAACTTTCAGACGCTCTGCTAGCGCTGCGAGCGCCGACACTCTTGGCGTTTGCAGTCAGTTACGGTTATCGGATGCTACCAATTCTGGTAGAAGAATTTAACACAGTCTTTGATAACTATCGACTGCGGTCCGCCCCGCCCGAAAAGCCCGGTTTCCTTGGATACCACACTGTTGTGCATTGGGCGACTATGACGATTCGGTCCTTTTACCCAATCTTTTTGAATACGGCACAGTCTGTTCGAACAACAGTGGAAGCGTTAGAAACCCGCGGCTTTACCTATGCGACGGTGGACAATCGAGGTCGAGATATCCGATTGGCCTATCTCAAAATTCGCGGCCTGGATATCGCCGTCTTGGCGCTCACCCTGGTAGGTGTCGTTATGGCGTTCGTCGTTGGTGATAGCTGGCCGGTTTATCGGGGTAGCTTGAGCTTATAACCGGCCTTTTGGCTGCGCTACAGGGTGTTGCTTTCGAATCGATCGCAGTAGAACCCAAGATCATATAGGTACGTCACTGTAGTATGCAGGATGGAAATCCTTATCAATCTACTTTGGACTGTTATCGCAAACGAACTTTCCCCATCCTCATAGTTCGATGGAGCGCACTAGAAAAACGCAGCGCGATGAAGTCTTCAAGTTTATAAAAAGAATCTAGCCTTCGAAGTCTTCACCCCTCAGATCGTTGCCGGTAACTGTTAGCAGACCCTGCCAAGACAATCTGCCAATAGCTGCCCTGGCAACACAGTGGGACTTTGCCGACTCAGCACACTTTGCCCGCTCTTTACGCCAAGCCTACGGGACATCGCCGTCTCAATGGCGAGCCGCGCATTAGGCTCCTGAGGCTCCGATCACCCAGTGGTACAGCCGTAACTGTACGCTCTAAACCTAGCCTGCACGTTAGTGTTTTATTACTCAAGAGCTTACTGAAAGGACACATAGAGCGGCAGATGACTGGTCCAGATCCGAACTCTCCATTCACACCACCTCAGCCTCCTCCACCCCCGCCTCCAACCGGTGATCAGGGTGGCTCGTTTTACCCCAACCAACCGGAGAACTGGTACTACCCAACTCCTCCCGGCGGGCCACAAGACCAAGAGCGCAATATTATTGGCATCATCGCCTTATCCGTAGCGATTCTTGGTTTCATTTGTGCGTGCATTCCGCTGCTATTTATCGTCGGATGGGTTCTCCTTGCAGCAGCGATAGTCCTTTCCATTATTGGACTGGCGCAGTCAGGCAAGACAAAGGGAACATCGATTGCAGCCTTAATCACCGCAATTGTCGGTTGCATCGTTGGCGTCATTGTTTTTACCGTTGTTCAGCTAAATGCTTTTGCCGACCTATTCAGTAAAGAAGGCGACACTCCCCCATCGGAGCAAAGCAGCGCACCCGATGAGCCCAATGAAACCCATTCTGGAGAAGACACATCGGTAGAAAACCCAGCTCCAATGGGAACAACATTTAACTCCGAAGAATGGGACGTCACGGTCGTAAACTTCGATCCGGATATGACCGACGAGGTGGTAGCTGAAGACATCGTTGGTGAAGAACCAGAGGACGGCTATACCTACGGTGTGGCCGAGCTTGAATTAACCTACACCGGCGATGGCTCGGAAGACCCCTGGTTTGATATTGAGCTTGCTTATGTCACCGAGGATGACGATGTCATAAATTACTCTGACTCGCTCGTCGATGCACCCGACAACGACATTTTCGGAGTCGGACGCATGGATAAAGGTGATACCGAAACCGCTAACTTCGCGATTGAAATCCCCGAAGATGACGATGGGGTTTTACAAATTACCCCGGGCTGGGACGAAGATGACGTGTTTGTCCAAATAGATTAGAACAAACAGTTTAAATGTACAGGGCACGCCCACATGCGACAGCAGTAGGCGTGCCCTTAGTCATTTAGAGACTAAATTAAAACTCGCTTCGACCTTGAGCGCCGTGGAAAGTAAATGCTCGGACAATATTGATAATGCCTTGAATAACTAAGGTAATCCCAAGCATCCAGAATATGAAAAGACCGGCAAATAGCGGTGAAAGTAACAAAATAATTCCTGCCAGGATACTGAAAACACCAAAGAGGACCGGCCAAAATTTTGATCTGGTAAGCGGCGTAGTACTGAAAGCGGCAACACCTTCAAAAATCCAGGTGATACCCACCAGGATGCCCAGCAGGATCCCGAGGCTTGCTGCAGTCATGCCCAGACTGGAAAACATTACGATACCGGCGATAACCAGCAGCACGCCGAGGATGATGTGGCCAACTCTGGCCCAACCACCGATGTATTTGGAAAAGATTCCCGACGCTGCATAAATCAGCCCGCTAAGCAGAATGTACACGGCAAAGACTGCTGCGATGGCCATGGCAGATTTGTCGGGCCAGATGACAATGATCAAGCCGGCTATCAGTGCGATCACACCGCTGGTGCCCAATGCGATACGGATAGCATTTGTGGCTCGGGGGGCGAAATTTTGTTTCAAAGTCATAGGGTACTCTTTCTTCAACTTTCAACACTGCAGCACTTATATCGAAGTGCCACCGTTGTGCAGTGTACCCAACTACGGAGTGGTCCGAGAAACAACGTCGTCGCCCATAATGATTTCTACTTCACGCTCGTCTTCGGTCAGTACATTTAGATAACCGGGATCGACTTTGAGTGTGTAGCCTTCAATGGTTTCAGAAGTGGTTTCGATGTATTCCAGTGGCATCCACGGGTCAGTGACTACGGTGGCAAGCAGCAGCCCGCCAATACCGGCGATCACCGCGGTTCGGCGCAGAACCCAGCTGATAATGGTGTATCCGTAACCGCGATGCCACAGTAACCTGCCGGCAACCACGAGTAACCCGATGATGACTGCCCCAGCAAGTAGCCACCAGTAACGATAGGTTAGTACCATAGCGATAGTACATGTGAAGATTGCTACAAGTAACAGGATCCCGACGACAAGATCCACCGGGGTTCTATCGGAACTCATAGGCCAGACCACGCGAAGGATCGTCAATGGTAATAAGACCATGATGATCAAACCGGTGTACATCGGTTCAGCAAATAGTGTGCCAAACACGATGGAAATGGCATCATTGAAGTTTATGATGTCGCCTATTTGGAACACTGTTTTCCAATTCCAATGCGATACAGCCATAAGCCGTAATAGCAGAAAGATAACCGCCACAGCCGACCAGCTTATAAATGGGTGTTTCATGCTCATTTCAGCTGCACCGCCGGTTGGGTGCTCATCGGATGTTGCCATAGCCAGAGTGTACCCAGCCAAACACGATAGGCTCGATAACAGTTTCAATTTTGACCACGGTGGGTCTGCGGAGGAACTACCACATGATTACTTTTGAATCCGTGACAAAAACCTACCCGGGTTCGACCCGTGGTGCACCCGAAGTCGTGGCTGTGCAAGACACCACGTTCACAATTGATAGTCGGACCATTATGGTTCTTGCCGGTTCTTCGGGCTGTGGTAAAACCACCCTGCTGCGGATGGTCAATCGCATGGTTACGCCAACATCGGGAACCATTCGGATCGACGGCGATGACATTGGCACAATGAACCCCGTCAAATTACGCCGCAGTATTGGTTATGTGATGCAAAACGCCGGGCTGTTACCGCATAAGACGGTGGCTGAAAATATTGCGGTGGTCCCCCAGCTCAACGGAGCCACCAAAGCAGCCGCGCGGCAAGCCGTGGGCCGAATGTTGGAGCTGGTGGAGTTACCCAGCCAGATGGCCGACCGCTACCCAGCGGCACTTTCTGGTGGCCAGGCCCAGCGGGTAGGTGTAGCGCGAGCGCTGGCCGATCAACCAAATATTTTGTTGATGGACGAACCCTTTGGTGCGGTAGATCCGCTGGTGCGTTCCGGGTTGCAGCAACAACTCTTGGACATCCAACAAGAACTCGATACTACGATCGTGTTTGTTACCCACGATATGAACGAAGCATTACGACTTGGGCACCAGATCATTTTGCTTGCCGAACACGGGCACATCGTACAGCAGGATTCTCCGGCCGAACTAGTGGCCAACCCCGCCAACGATTTCGTCGAACATTTTCTGGGGCTCAACGGCATAGACGAGAACCTGCAAACTCGAAGCACCGATGATGGTCGCACCCTGGTGGTGGATGCCCACGGTCGTCCTGCCGGATACCTGGAGCAGCCATGACCTGGGTGACCAATAATATGGAGCTCATCTTTCGGGCTCTGGGCTGGCATATTGCCCTAAGTGTGCCGGCAATGGTGGCTGCGCTAGTGTGTTCGATTCCTCTAGGTTGGCTCGCCCATCGTATTCCACGGCTATCGGGTCCAATCATCACCGGTTCCGGGCTATTATTTGCCATCCCATCGCTGCCCTTGCTGATTATTTTGCCGGTGATCACCGGTACTGGATTGCGCGATGGCATCAATGTCGTCATCGCCCTGACGCTATATGGCATCGCCCTGTTAGTCCGGTCGGTGGCCGATGGGTTCAACTCGATCACTGCAGAAACCCGGTTGGCAGCCACCGCACTGGGGTATTCGTGGCTACGACGCCTATTCACCGTGGAGCTACCATTGGCCGCACCGGTTATTCTGACCGGTTTACGTGTGGTGGCCGCCTCCACAATTGCCCTATGTACCGTCGGTGCAGTATTGGGCATCCCCTCACTTGGCACACTGTTCACCGACGGATTTCAACGCAAAATTCTCGCCGAAATTCTCACCGGTATTATCCTGACGCTGGGTCTGGCCGGGGCAACCGATGGCATCCTGGTTCTGGCAGGTAAGTTATTGATGCCATGGCGGAGGCAGGTGGCATGAATATTATCCAAGAAACCTTCACCTGGCTGACCAGTGGCTCCACCTGGAATGAAGCGGGTAATGACCTGTTGGGTCGTAGCCTGGAACACCTGCAATACAGTGGCATGGCTGTAGCCATTGCCGCGGTCATAGCTATTCCTGCCGGCTGGTCTATGGGCCACACTGGAAGATTTGCGGGCTTGGTCGTAGCCATCACCGGTGCTGCACGTGCCCTACCGACATTAGGACTGATCACACTTTTTGGTTTGTTATTAGGCATTGGTTTATTGCCACCGATGATTGCCTTGGTCATTCTGGCTATCCCATCCATTTTGGCCGGCACATACTCTGGTATCCAAACCATTGACCCAGCAGTTCAGGACGCCGCTCGCGCCCAGGGCTTTACCACCCCGCAACTGGTGGCTCGCGTCCAATTGCCCCTGGGGTTGGCCATGATTATCGGTGGACTGCGCTCGGCATTTATTCAGGTGATGTCCACGGCCATCCTGATCGCCTATGTTGGGGCCGGCGGGCTGGGACGCTTCATTTTCTTAGGCATCAAAACCCAAAACACCCCGATGACCCTGGGCGCTGCCGTATGGATCATGGTGTTGGTCATTGTCGCAGATGCCCTATTTGGCCTAATTCAACGGTTGGCAACCCCCAGTGGCGTTCGCCATTTGGCCGCTCGATTCCAGACTTCTGAGGCCGGTCGCTGATAATCCGTTGCCGCCAGCCATTCACCAACCGTACGATAAAGCGGTATGAGCTCATACCGTGTAAAACCTTTTCGAACCATCTTGTTCACCATGGCTACCGCCGCCCTAGTGCTTACCTCCTGCGGTGCCGATTCCGATCCGTTGGATGACAACGGCGAGGATACCAACGCGTCGGATTCCATTGTTATTGGGTCCCAGGCATACTATTCCAATGAAATCATCGCCGAAATCTATGCCCAAGTGCTTGAGGATGAAGGCTTTGAGGTGGAACGCGAGTTTCAGATTGGCCAACGCGAAGTGTATATGCCCGAACTCGAAGACGGTGAGCTCGATCTGTTACCCGACTACACCGGCAACCTTGTGCAGTACTACCAGGATGATGCCGATACCGGCAGCCCAGAAGAAGTGCACCAACAGGCCCAGGAGGCAATGCCTGATGAGCTTCAGGTGCTGGACTTTGCCGAGGCCACTGACCAGGACTCCTACACGGTTACATCCGAAACCGCCGATAAATATGACTTGGAGAGTATCGGGGATCTCAGCGACGTTGGTGATAGCGTCTCAATGGCTGCCAACTCGGAGTTCGAATCGCGACCATACGGCCCCGATGGTGCCGACGATGTTTACGGGGTGACCGTCAAGGTTGTCGGAGTTGAAGATTCCGGTGGCCCACTAACCGTGGGCGCTCTGCTGGACGGCGATGTTGAGGTCGCCGATATTTACACATCCTCACCGTCCATCGCTGAAGAAGATCTCGTGGTTCTTGATGACCCAGAGCATCTGATCTTGCCGCAAAATGTCGTTCCGGTGGCCAGTGCTGAACTTGATGATAAGGCCGTCGATATCGTCAATGATGTCCAAGCGGATTTGAGCTTAGACGAATTGATCCAACTCAATACTCGTTCAGTTGAAGACGAAGCTTCAGCCTCCGATATCGCCTCGCAGTGGCTAGAAGACCGCGACTAGCGGTTACTTTTCCGTAACTTCTTGGCTAGCTTCTTGTTGCTCGGTTTTCTGAGCTTTCTTATCGGCTTTGCGCTGCTGTTTTTGTTCTTTCAAAAACTTGGCACGTTGCTGACTGGCAGCTTCGATTTGTTCTTGGGCTTCATCAACGGGATCGGTTTGGCGCGGTTCGTCACGACCAGTCCAAACTTTTAGCACGCTCCAGCCAACCGCAACCAACGGTACTGACAGCACCGCGCCAATAACGCCGGCCAGTACGGTGCCGGCAGTCAGCGCCATCAAGATCACCAACGCATGCAGGTTCAAGGTTTGGGCCATCACGACTGGTTGTAGGAAGTTGCCTTCCAGCTGGTTGACGGCGATGACTGCAGCAAGCACGATCAGCGCGACGATCGGTCCGTTGGCCACCAGTGCCACCAGGGTGGCTAGTACACCGGCAACCGTTGCACCAACCATTGGAATGAACCCACCAAGAAACACAATCACGCCCATCGGCAGCGCCAAGGGGACCTGCAGAATCACCAGGGCCAAAGTAATGCCCACGGCATCTGCGGCCGCTACGATTGCCGTACCACGAATATAGCCACCAAAGGTGCGCAGGGCGCGATCGCCAGAGGCAATCCACTTATCCCGGAAATGATCCGGTGACCAAGACACCACAAATGCCCAGATACGATCGCCGTCTTTGAGCATAAAAAACAAAATGACCATTAGCAGCACAAGGCCGGTCACAAATGTGCCCGCGGCACTAATGGTGGTCACCGCACCGACACCAAATTGCGCCGATGTTAAGAAATCAGTGACCGTATCTACCAAGGAATCGATCTGGTCTTGATCCACTGATATACCCAGATCATTCATGGACTTATCTGCCCAAGACCGCAGCTGATTGAAACCTTGCACAGCCTGTTCCACCAGTGTGGACCATTCATTCATAACGGAAAATACTAGGCCGGTGCCGATGCCGCCAAGGACTAACAGCGAACCAAGAAATACCGTCCAGGCCGCGAGCATGTGTGACATCACTCGACGACACAAACGCACTGCCGGCCATAGCGCACAGGCCAAAATGACGCCTAATAATACCGGTATCACTACCAGTGTCACACGCAGTAGCGCCACCACCACAAGCCCGACGACTGTACCGATCAGCAGCACCTGCAACGCGCGAAGCCCTAATCTGCCAACTGTGTCGGTCCACATTCCCGATACGGTAAACGACGGTTGTTTTGTAGGGGAACCTAGATCATTCCGCCCGGTGGTCACCTAGCACCTCCGTGATATGGGTAATTCGCTAGGATCGATACTATCTCACACTTGCGTCAAGACGCCGCAACCGACATCGCCCAATTTCACGCATACGGCCTGCCATACTTGAAAGTTCGTTGAGACGAACATAAGGTTTGTTTACATCGCCTTTTCACGTAATCACCCACCAAGTAGTTAGCGAATACAGCATTGCTACATAAGATCGAAGTACCGAAACCATCTGATGCGGTCCATGCCACCAGTGTTGCGAAAGATCCGATCATGACTACCGACGTACTGCGAATCGAAAAATTGCATGTGTCTTATCGCGGGGTCAAAGCCATTGACGGCTTGAGCCTGCAGGCACCCACCGGCCAGATGACCTGTATCGTCGGACCCAATGGTTCCGGCAAATCTACGACGTTGAAGGCCTCCCTGGGGCTCGTCCAAGCTTCCCACGGCACAGTGAAATTCTTTGACAAACCGGTCGCAAAAGTCCGCAACCGCATTGCCTATGTTCCGCAACGCTCAACTACTGACTGGGATTTTCCCATCAATGTTTTTGACACCGTCCTGTTGGGAACATTTCCCAATCTGGGGGTTTTTGAACGACCAAAGGCCCGACATAAAGATATTGCCCACGTGGCACTGGAACGGGTACATATGGCCGACTACGCCCAACGGCAAATCTCGGAGTTATCCGGCGGACAACAACAGCGGGTATTTATTGCCCGAGCCCTGGCTCAACAGGCTGATCTGTTATTGCTGGATGAACCGTTGGTGGGCATCGATGCACTCAGTGAAGCCAATATCATCCAGATTCTGACTGAACTGTGTCATGAAGGTAAAACCGTGGTCATGGTGCATCATGACCTTTCAAATATTGAACGGTATTTTGACTACATCATCATGGTCAATCAACGTCTCATTGCCCAGGGGCCGGTAGCCGAAGCCCTAACACCCCAAAATCTCAAACGGACCTTCGGCGGGAACCTGCTGGGCCTGTCGGACACGACGGAGTAGCCTGTGGATTTTTTACTCGATCTCATCAACTACCCACATCTGGCTCGTGCTGCCATTACCGCCATCGTGATCGGTATTGCTTCTGGTGTAGTCGGATCCATAATTATTCTGCGTGGGCTTTCATTAATGGGTGATGCTATTTCCCACGCCGTGATGCCCGGTATCGCTATGGCTTTTCTTTTCGGATCCAATATTTTTCTTGGTGCACTGATTTCAGGACTGCTAGCTGCAGCCGGCATTGGGTTTGTCAATACCAATTCTCGGCTAAAACGCGACACATCTATTGGAATTGTATTCACCGCATTTCTGGCCTGCGGTGTACTCATCTGGGCTCGCACCCAATCGGCAATGACGTTGGAATCCGTGCTGTTTGGCAATGTTTTATCCACCAGCAAAGCCCAAATGTGGCAGTCAATCGCCATCGCGGTGGTCATACTGGTCCTGGTGGTCTTGTTCTATAAACAACTATTGATCACCACCCTGGACGCCGAAGTCGCTAAGGCCTTCGGTTTTCCCACCAAAGCCGTACACTATGGCGTACTGACCGGTCTGGCCGTAGTGACTGTGTCTGCTGTACAAACGGTTGGTGTCATCCTCGTGGTGGCCATGCTCATCACACCGGCTGCTACCGCATATTTACTGGTCAAAAAGTTCTCCACCATGATGTGGCTCGCCGCAGTTCTTGGCATGCTGTCTTCTGTTGCTGGCATGTACTGCAGCTATACCTGGGAATTGCAATCCGGGCCTGCCATTGTGCTGGTGGCCTTCGCCATGTTCTTGCTGGCTTTTTTCTTTGGCCCATCCCAAGGATTTGTCTGGGCCCAATTACAAAAAACTCGTGAGCGTAACAACATCGCAACCACCGAACGCACCAAGGAAGGCACCTTTAGATGACCAAAATTTGGCCTACTGCTACAGCAGTTACCGCCATAGGAGCACTAACACTGACCGGCTGTGGCACAACAGACGATGCGGCAGACGACGATCGGCTCCACGTTGTGTCATCCTTTTCGATCCTGTCTGACATTGTCGAGGAAGTCGGCGGCGAAGACGTTGCGGTGCATAATATCGTTCCGGTGGGCAATGATCCACACGAATATGAAGCAACTCCATCTGATACCAAAGCCCTTGCGGATGCCAGCGCATATTTTTATAACGGTCTAAATCTTGAAGGCGGCGAACAAGGTTGGGCCGCACGGATGGTGGAATCTGTGGACTTTGACCAAGACCACGTCTATGAGACCACTGAGGGTGTTGAACCCGAATATTTATCTGATGAGCAATCCGACAACAGCATCAACCCGCACGCGTTTTTGGATCCCAATGTCGGGATGGTCATGGCCGAAAATGTTGCAAACGGGCTTAGTGAAGTTGACCCGGATAACGCCGATACCTACCAAGACAACCTGGATGCCTACTTAGACGAGTTGGAAGACATGGACCAGCAATATCAAGAAAAAATTGGGGACCTGGACGAGGACCGCCGGATTCTTGTGACCTCTGAACGGGCATACCAATACATGGCTGATCGCTACGATCTGACCGAAGGCTATATTTGGGCGGTGGATACCGATGAGATCGGCACTCCCGAACAAACCATCTCAGCGATCGACTTTGTCAAAGAACACAATCCACCGGCACTGTTTGTCGAATCTAATGTCAATCCCGATCCGATGGAGACTGTGTCTGAGGAAACCGGTGTAGATATCTATGCCACGATCTTTTCAGATGAACTGGCACCCGAAGGCGAACCCGGTGACACCTACCTATCGTTTCTGGAAGAAAACCTCAACGATATTTCAGAAGGCTTGAGCCAGTAGACTAAGCTGCAGCAAAATCTGTGAAAGGAAGACTTCATGACCACTAATCGTCTCAGCACAGGCGATACCGCCCCGGCTTTTTCCCTCCCGGATGCCCAAGGCAACACCGTTTCCTTAGCCGACTACGCTGGACAAAAAGTTATCGTATATTTCTATCCCAAGGCCATGACCCCGGGATGTACAACCCAGGCCTGCGATTTCCGTGACCGAATGGAACGCTTCGTCGCCGATGGTTACGCCATTGTAGGCATCTCCCCTGACCCGGTCGAAAAATTGGCAAAATTCACCGATAAGGACGAATTAAATTTCCCGGTCCTGTCCGATGAAGATCATGCGGTAGCTGAAGCCTATGGTGCCTGGGGTGAGAAAAAGAACTATGGCCGAGTCTACGAAGGCCTCATCCGTTCCACCATTGTGATCAATGAAAACGGTACCGTTGACAAAGCCCAATATAATGTTCGAGCAAAAGGTCATGTCGATAAACTGCGCCGTGACTTGGGGTTAGCCGCAGTCTAACTTCTCGATTATACAATTCGTTGCAGATGGGCTAAGATTATTCCTCGGTCCATCACAACGGATTAGCGGGCGTGGCGGAATTGGTAGACGCGCTGGATTTAGGTTCCAGTGTCTTCGAGACGTAAGGGTTCAAGTCCCTTCGCCCGCACAGACTACAACGTTGCGAACATGCGAAGTTCGCACCAGTAGCATTCCACGCTAATGTTCAGTGGTAATTCTGGTAGTGTTTGCCTGATTTTGAGAGGCAAACAGCATGGCGACTATACAGCCGCGCACCACAAAGAGTTGTATAAACACCTACCGAATTTTGTCCGATTATCGCAGAATCGCTGACCGGACGTTCCTGCCCCGTCTCCGAGAAATGTCTCTAGACATGATTACCCGGCAGGACGTTATCGGGTTCATTGCTTGGTGTGTGAAACAACCAAACCAGCGCTGAGTAGTCGCACGCACTAAAGCTGAACGTGAAGGCCGCCCACTACCCCCGTTGCAGCCGTTACGGGTTAAGTCTGTGCGCAATACTCATACTGTCTTGTCCGCTGCCCTAGAAGCCGGTTTCGTTGCTCGAAACAGAGTCAAGGCGTGCCGTTACCTAAAGATGAGGTCGACGAAGAAAAACATATTTTCAGCCGCGACGAATGGAGTCGCTTCTATGAGATGATGCACGACTATTGCAAGCCTATGATGGCGTTCATGTTGGTCACAGGATGCCGCATTGGTGAAGCCAAAGCCGCCCAGGTTGGTGATATTAATTTCCAAGCAAAGACTGTGGCGATTGTTCGGGCATGGAAGAAAGGGCGGTTCACAACGGGGATTGGGTGCACCGAAGTCTCGCCGGCCACGCAGATACGTCATGATCCCAGACTGAGCCGTTGCTATTCTGAGACAGCGCGCCGAAACAGACTGGCTCCCCGGCGGCCTCAATGTTAGTCGCAGCCTGTGTGGTCATGTTAGCCGGTATTGTGGCATCACTGATCATGGCAAGCTTGTTCTCGATGGACGGTGCCCAAAGCTGGATCAGCCTCACAGTGGCCATCGTGGTGGCTATCGGCCTGGCACAGTCCGTATTCTCAGCCCTCAACTCTGAGCGGGGCACCAAACCTGGTGCTCACGCGGCGGAGTAGATAAAGCTGGTCAGGCATCTCTTAAATGAGGTGTGAG
>DXHA01000016.1 GCA_019113675.1 Candidatus Yaniella excrementigallinarum | reverse complement strand
AAAGCCCTTGGTTCGAACCCCAGAAAATCCGCTAAACAGGGCACTGGCGAGCGCGATGTCCCAGTAACCATCCACAACGTTGAGTTTGTGCCTGGTGCCATGGTCTATGCCGACGAGGATGGCGTCATTGTGGACGCCCGAGACATCCAACAAATCTAAAGACCACGGGCATAGCAGGATGTAGCCTTTCGTGGCACAGTTATTGGTCCTGGAGGTCTCCATCCTCCGGTGACTGGCCGCTGCTTGCGATTCCTTTTTCCGCCGCTGCCGTGCGGACGGCGTCAATAACAAGATCCAAAGCCGAACGCGGACTAGCAGCACTATGCCGAGCAATCGATACTGTACGCATTACAGGTTGATCCAGTGCCACAATACTTACCCCAGTGGGTACCGAGTCCAATGCGAGGTCTGATACCAGCGATACGCCGAGACCACCTGCCACCATGGCCAACGCGGTCGACTGTTCTTCTACTGTGTGTATGATGTTCGGTTCGAATCCTTGTTGTCGGCAGGCCAACCGGACCGCTTTACCCAAATGCGAACGCCAACTGGCCAGGATCCAAGGATATTCACTGAGATCTAGCAGCGCCACGGTCGGTTCGGGAATACTTCCAGCCGGAACCGCAGCGTAAAGGCGCTCCACCGCCACTACCTCGCGGATTAGAATAGGGTCCCAGGTCATAGGATAATTCGAGTAGTCAAGAACAAATGAAAAATCTAAAGAACCGTCTATCACTGCCTCTGCAGTGGATTCGGGTGCCAATTCTACGGTACGGACTTCTAAACCCGGGTATTCCTTGGCGAGCGCACTCAGTGCTGGGGTGACCAGACCCGAAGCGACGGAGGCCCACACTCCGGCGGTCAGTCTGGTCGCTACCCCACCCTGCGCCTGCTCCAGAGCAATCGAAGCACGGTCTGCCGAGGCCAGAATCTCCTCGGCGTGCTCGGCTAACAGCAGGCCCAGGTCGGTAAGCCGGATACGTCGACCGTAGCGTTCAACTAACACTACCCCGACATCTCGCTCCAATTGGGTTAACTGTTGAGAAACTCCGGACGGACTGTAATGCAGGGCGGCAGCCACCGCGGTCACAGTACCCCTACGATGCAGCTCGCGCAACATCCGCAAACGGCGCAGTGACAGGTCCATATCAGCAAGTGTAGTCCAACTTCGGCATGATCATGCAGGAATAGTAAAAATCATCGTGCAGAAATTTCAACTAGACGCTGTCGCGTTCAGTAGCTCACACTGGGGTTATAGGCTACTTGACACCAAGGGCCCAGAGCCTAGAGCAATCGGCCAACCGCCGGTGCTGACATCAGTTAATGGGCCAACGGTGGAGGTGAGACCCGTGACTACAATCCCCAACCCATCAAGGTATGAAGCATTCCACCTGGCGCATCAGGTCGATCACTCCGCTTCTTCAGGCATCATTGACGGACCTGCCATACACGAGCAAATGTGGACGGATCCGGTTACAGGAACGCGAGGTTTCCTCGTCATCCACAGTCTGGTAGGCGGACTAGCAACCGGAGGCACCCGAATGCGGGCTGGCTGCACGCTGTCTGAGGTATCCGATCTGGCTCGGCGCATGACCCTAAAGACTGCCGCCTTCGGCCTGCCCGTAGGCGGGGCAAAAGCTGGTTTGGACATCGACCCACATCACCCAGAGGCGCTTGAAGTACTGCAGCGATTCTTCACCGCCATGCTGCCATGGCTCGAAAAACACTGGGTAACAGCCGAGGATCTGGGTATCAGTCAAACTGATCTCGACGACGTCCTGGTCAACCTTGGCCTGAGCAAGTCTTACCACGCTGCTATTCATTTAGCGCACAATCCCGACCAAACGCTTCAGCGGGTTCTCAACGGGATGGCCACGCCAGCCCCGGGCGGTCTGCCGCTTCCGGCTGTAATTGGTGGGTATGGCGTGGCCCAAGCGTCCTTGGGCACTGTCAACGCTTTGGGCTGGAACCTGGCCGAGACAAAGGTAGCGATCCAAGGCATCGGTACCATGGGAGGCGGTGCCGCTGGGTTCTTATACGAAGCAGGAGCACCAGTAGTCGCAATCGCTGACGCCGCCGGGACCCTCTATGATCCGCGCGGACTAGATGTTCCGGCGCTACTGGCGCTACGGGACTCCTACGGTGAAATTGATCGTTCCGCAGTTCCCCAAGACATACAACGCTTGCCCAGTGCAGCGGTATTGTCTCTGCCCTCGGATGTGCTGATTCCCGCTGCTTTCTCTTACGCTCTAACTGCCGATGCGGTCCCTAATATTAGGGCTCGGACTGTAGTGGAAGCCGCGAATTCCGCAACAACGCCAGAAGCCGAGGAACTGCTAGCGGTACGGGGTATCCCTGTGATACCGGATTTCGTTGCCAATGCTGGAGCGGCTGCCTGGACCTGGTGGCTGTTGCAGGGTCTTGTCGGAACCGACCCGGAAGATTCGTTCCAACTTCTGAGCAACCGTATGCAAGCTAAGGTAGCTTTCATGTTGTCAGAGTGGAACGAATCTGTGGTACTTCCGAGGCGCAGCGCATTGAGTTTTGCTGATGCAAACCACCACGCATTGGCCGGCACGCAAATAACGGTTGCCTAGCTGCAAACTACATTGCGAAGAGCGCGCCGAGTTGATCATTCGAGGTCGGCGCGCCAGAAAGCCGCAATCCGTGCCAGATAGTCACCTGATTGGCCGTGAGCACGGGTTTACCCGCGTGAGCCTCCAACTGAGGCAACAACTCAATGGTTCGCATAGCGGTGTCAGGTATAAGCAGTGCCTCGGCTGCCGGATCATTATGACGTAGAACAAGATCGAGAACTTGATCCGATCCTAAACCACCAACTTCGGCGGCCGTATCAATTCCAGCACTGGATATGCCGGTGATTTCCACATCAGCGGCAGCTAAATATTCAGCGAACAGTGTGGCCACCGGTTCCGGATAGCTGGCAGCTACGGCTACGTTCTTCACTTCCAGTGCTTCTAGCGCCGCTTTGAAAGCCTGACTAGTGCTGGCGGCAGGTACGCCGGCTTCGGAGGCCAATTGTTGGGCTTGTTGCTCCGCGCCCTCCAGGCCATAGACGAAACTACCCGAGGTGCACGCCCACATGACTGCCTGCGGTCGATGCTCAGCGAGTCGAGTCGCTGCTTCGGCAAGACGGTCCGGGCGCCCCAGGTCCAGTAGTTCAGGCACCGCGTGCAGGTCTGTGCCGTAGATATGTACCACAGGTAGGCGCACGTTCAGTTTGTCTGCGGCTGTTGCGTAATCATCTTCGGCGGCGTGTCCTGGATAGATAATGCCGACCGTAGTCGCCGGCTCCGGGCAATTAAGTGCGTTGGTCATATGTACTGTCCTCCTCGAAGACTCCCTGCAGCCAGCGGCCCGGTCCCACCATATTCAACCCCATCCGACCCAGACAGGCCCACACGGTCAGTTGGTTTGCGGTCAACACAGGTTTGTTGAGCTGACGTTCCAACGGAGCAATAATGTCGTAGGTCGGAAGGTTAGTGCAAGCAACGAACACCGCGTCTGCGTCTGGATCATCACCTTTCAAAATCAGGTCAGCCACGGTTCGGTAATTAACCCGCCAGATCCCACCGCCCAGGCCCAAATACTTAGATCGGGTCACGAGCACACCTAGCTCGCCGAGGAACGCAACAAGACGATCGGTCAAGTCTGCATCGTAGGGCGTGATAACAGAAATCGTCGATAGCCCAAGCTCTCGAACGGCCTCGGCCAAGGCTCCAGATGTTGTGACCGCATCCGGGGCTCCGGCGGCCACAATCGCTTGGCGCAGTTCGGCTTCACCGCTCACTCCGTTAATAAAGCTACCTGAGGTACATAAATAGGCCACTATCTCCGGGGCGACACTCAGCACGTCTCGGGTGGCTGCCTGCACGTGATGTGCTTCGGAGACCAGCTCGGCCATCCCTAGACTGACTGAGATCTCCTCATAAGGGGTACGGGCTAAGTGGAGACTGACATCCAGGGGCGCCCATCGCCATAGCTCGCGTTCCAGAGCGAGGTCGAACGGCGCGATGATGCCAATGCCTCGTTGTGCCAATGGTCCATCGAATTCGATATCGGTGAGATCTATAGCCACCTCCGGGCTCCTTTAGACGTGAGGAAGGCGGAGTGGTTGTGCCTTTACCTTACTATGATCTCAAGACCTGTGATTCGTTGACAATACCTGGCTCCGAATATACGTTGTCATCAAGTCATACCAGTAGGTTGCTGCGGATCCATACATTGGATAACTGAGCAAACCATGCACCGGGAGCCGTTATGAACCCCACCGAGATGACCGCCACAGAGTTGGTCGCAGCCTACACCAACCAAGAGCTATCACCCGTCGAGGCAACTACGGCAGTATTAGACCGTATCGACGACGTGGATGAAACCCTGGGCGCGTTCTGCTATTTAGACCGAGATTCGGCGCTTGAACAGGCCCGCGCCTCAGAATCGCGGTGGCACGCTGGTTACCCCCAAGGGCTGCTCGATGGTGTACCGGTTTCGATCAAGGACATTTTTCTGACCTCTGGATGGCCAACGCTACGCGGTTCACGTGCTGTGGATCCCAACCAGTCCTGGACCGAAGACTCACCGGTGGCGGCACGGTTACGCTCCGATGGGATGATTTTCGTAGGCAAGACAACGACCCCGGAATTAGCGTGGAAGGCAGTCACCGATAATCCATTAACAGGCATCACCCGCAATCCCATAGATCCGCATCTGACAGCCGGCGGGTCCTCCGGCGGCGCTGCAGCAGCCGTGGCAGCCGGGATGGGGCCGTGTGCCGTCGGCACCGATGGCGGCGGTAGCGTGCGTATCCCTGCCGCTTTCTGCGGCATCGTGGGGTTTAAACCAACTCATGGCAGGATTCCGATGTTTCCAGCCAGTCCATTCGGGCCCCTTGCTCATGCCGGCCCGATGACTCGCACCGTTGAAGACGCCGCATTATTGATGGATATCCTCAGTTTGCCGGACTATCGAGATCCCACATCGCAGGCTCCCCCGCAGGCGACTTATCGGGGTGAGTTCAACCGGGAAGTCACCGGTATACACGTCGCATACTCTCGCGATCTGGGGTACGCTTCCGTTGATTCCGAGGTTTCCCAAATTGTTGAAGAAGTCGTCTCAAGCATTGACAATGCTGGTCTCGAGGTCACTGCTGAAGATCCTGGGTTCTCGGATCCGCTTGAGGCCTTCGAGACCATGTGGTCCAGTGGGGCGGCAACTCTACTGGATAAGATGCCCGGTGCCGCCGACACCGTCGAACCCGGGCTCAAACAAGTGTGGCGCCAGGGGAAACGGCACACAGCCGTAGAGTATCTGCAGGCCCGCGATGTGGCAGCCCAGGTGGGAATCGCAATGGGTGCCTTCCACGAGCGGCACAACGTATTGTTGACTCCAACGGTGGGTATCCCACCATTTGAAGCAGGCTATGATGTGCCGCCGAACAGTGGCTTGGATCGTTGGCCGCAGTGGGCAACACTGAGCTACCCGTTTAACCTCACCCAACAGCCAGCCATTAGCATTCCGGTAGGTAGTACAACAGCGGGGCTGCCGGTCGGTCTGCAGATCGTGGGGCCACGCCACTCTGATGATCTCGTGTTAGCGGTGGCCCGATTCGTAGAATGGTTACTGGCCTAAGTCATTCACGCTCGAGCAAAAGTCAATTGCTCTCCGACAAAGCCGTTGAGCCACAGGTCATTGCACGCGACCGCCATTTCTTCAAGCCCCTCCACCACGGTGCCGAAAACATTGCCGGGAACCCAGCCAACATCACCATTAACTAACAAGTTATTACGGTCGTAAAACAATGCCAGGTCTGTGGCGCCCTGCTCGGCATGCGCCGTTGAGCCTGGTGTATAGCCGTAAGCAGGGTTACTTATTTCCCAGGGTTCAAAGTCGAAAGCACAAATATCCCCGGGAATCGGCGTTACTGTAGGATTTTCACGACGAGGCACAGCAGTAATCCGCGGCAGCAGTGCATAGACTTCGTTGCGGGCAAATTTGGCGTGATAGGCATCCCCTGTCACTGGCAGCATATCCCAAACTGCTTGGCAAGTTGCCGGCGCTTGTTCATCCAACAGTTGGACTCGACAAGAGACCCCGCGGTGTTGCAGCGTGACAGTCATGGATCGAGCCACGATGTGTACTCCTTCCCAGAAACATCTTTACTGTTATACAGCTGCGAGGACTTCAGACCAGATGGTCAGTCCCTCATTAATCTCCTCTTCAGTCACCACCAGCGGTGGGATCATCCGTACGACATTCATATGTGCGCCACACGTGAGCAGCAATAAGCCACGCCGAGCCGCTTCCTGCTGAACGGCTTGAGCTCTAGCGGTGTCCGGGGAACCATCCGAAGCGGTAAATTCGCTGCCCACCATCAAGCCCAGCCCACGCACATCACCGATACCATCAATGGCCCGCTCTTTGGCTCCATCAAGCAGTTGTGCGCCTCGTGAGGCGGCATTCTCAACCAGCTGTTCCTCAGCAATCACATCGATGGTGGCCACGGCAGCAGCACAGGCTACGGCGTTCGCCCCAAAGGTACCGCCTTGGGAGCCAGGCCAAGCTTGGCTCATTAATTCTTCGGAGGCAGCGATCCCCGATAGTGGGAAACCCGAGGCGATTCCCTTAGCGAAAGTAATCACGTCAGGTCTCACATCAAAGTGTTGGTGGCCAAAGTACCGTCCGGTTCGCCCGAACCCAGTTTGGATCTCATCCATCACTAACAAAATACCGTGCCGATCTGCGCGCTCACGCAAACCAGCAAAGAACTGTGCATTACCGGGAATGTAGCCGCCTTCACCCAGCACTGGTTCTACAACGAAAGCTGCCACTTCATTGGCAGCTGTAACCGTGGCGAAGAGATAATCCAGTTCCTGGAGGGCAAATTCTGTCGCTTGTTGTTCACTCCACCCGTAACGGTACGCGGTGGGAAACGGTGCGACATGGACACCTGGCATTAACGGGGAGAACCCAGCTGAGAATCTCGTCCCAGAGGTGGTCATGGATGCTGTCGCTACGGTGCGACCGTGAAACCCACCATGGAATACAACGACGTTGGGGCGTCCTGTGGCCTGACGGGTTAATCGTAGTGCTGCCTCAACGGCCTCACTTCCAGAATTAGCGAAAAACAAAGTGTCCAGGTGCTGCGGTAGCACATGAGTGAGGCGCTCAGTTAGTTCCAACAGTGGTCGATGTTGCACCGTAGTGTACTGGCCGTGAATCAGCGACCCCACCTGCTGTTGTGCTGCCGCTACCACGCGCGGGTGACAGTGCCCGGTGCTAACTACCCCGATACCCGCGGTGAAGTCGAGGTGTCGTCGCCCCTCAATATCGTAAACAGAGCTGCCAAATGCATGGTCGACGGTAACTGGGGTGGCCTGTTTGAGATGTGGTGACAAAGCTGCCATGAAGTACCTCACATTAGTCGGCTATGTCCTATTGACGGTACCTCTATAGCCATATGCCGACAAGAGGCTTAGGACTATAAGCGACTCTTATAAGGCATTCGAGATGTTTTGAGTAGCCGTTCCAGCTTTAGTCTTGCACTTGCCACTTACCCATCAGCGACCATAGTTCGAAGCTTGTTCAACGTTTTCCAGTTCCACGTTTTCCGTTTCACACCTATGTTCGGACACCGGCCCATAGCTCAGGTAATCGGGTGCTGTGCCAATGAAAACAACTCTTCGACCTGTCCTAGCCAGCTTCGGGGCGCTCAAGTTAGCCTGATGAATAAGGGTTCGACCCCGCAACCGCGGTAGAAGAACCACGAGGAGGAGGACGAACGAAGATGGCTCAAAACGTCGCACAAAAACTTATTCACTCCCATTTAGTCAGCGGAACACCGGAACCTGGTAACGAAATTGGTCTATCCATCGATCAAACTCTGACCCAGGATGCCACCGGCACGATGGTGATGCTCGAATTAGAAGCCCTCGGGCTCACCCGGGTGCAAACCGAACTTTCAGTGCAATACGTTGACCACAACCTATTGCAAACCGACGAGAAGAACCCCGAAGACCATCAGTTTTTACAATCGGCTGCGCAGCGTTATGGACTGTGGTTTTCCAAGCCGGGTAACGGAGTCTCCCACCCGGTACACCAGGCCCGTTTTGGTCGACCCGGTACCACCATGATTGGTTCTGACTCGCATACTTGTGCTGCCGGAGCCATTGGCATGCTAGCCATCGGTGTTGGCGGTCTAGAAATTGCCATGGCCATGGCAGGCGACCCACTATATGTACAGATGCCTGAGATTTGGGGTGTCGAGCTCACCGGTGAGCTGCCCGACTGGGTCTCGGCCAAGGACGTCATCTTGGAAATGTTGCGCCGTTATGGTGTCAAAGGTGGTGCTGGCCGGATTATTGAATACCACGGCGAAGGTCTAAAGCACCTTAGCGCCATGGACCGCCACGTTATTGCCAACATGGGGGCTGAACTTGGTGCCACCACCAGCGTTTTCCCGGCCGACGATGCCGCGGAAGCATTTTTCAACGCCGTCGGTCGCCCCGATGATTTTACTCGACTAGTCGCCGATGAAGGGGCCCAGTACGACGTTGTAGAACACATTGATTTATCAGCACTAGAACCACTGATTGCTAAACCATCTTCCCCCGGTAATGTTGTGCCGGTGCGCGAGGTGGCTGGTGAAGAAGTCTTTCAAGTGGTTGTGGGCTCTTCGGCTAATCCTGGATTGCGAGATTTTGCCATCGTGGCAGAAATCCTGAAAAACAAACAATCACACGACCAAGTATCCTTGGATATTAATCCGACATCCCGCGAGATCCTCATGGACCTAACTAAAGGCGGTTGGACCTTTAACCTGATTAGCTCAGGGGCTCGCATACACCAGTCGGGGTGTATGGGATGTATCGGTATGGGACAGGCACCCGCGGTGGGGCGCAATAGCTTACGCACCATGCCACGCAACTTCCCGGGCCGTTCAGGTACTGACGAGGATGCCGTGTGGCTGTGTTCGCCAGAAACCGCGGCCGCTGCAGCACTAACCGGCAGTATCACCGACCCACGCGATTTGGAGATGGACTATCCGCAGGTCAAGCTCCCAGAAACGTATAGCGTCAACACCGATATGCTGTTGCCGCCGCTGGATGAGGCTGAGTCGCTTGAGATCGAACTGGTCAAAGGTACCAATATTAAATCACTGCCCGAATTCGATGAGCTGCCCGACGAACTGGAAGTGCCGGTGCTGCTTCAAGTCGGCGATGATATCTCAACCGATGAGATTATGCCGGCCGGTTCGCGGGTGCTGCCTTATCGAAGTAATATCCCCAAGATCGCCGAATTTGTTTACATCCAAGTCGATGACACATACCATACAAGGGCTGCCGAGACTCCTGACGGTCACGCCATCGTCGGTGGGGAAAACTACGGCCAAGGGTCATCGCGCGAACACGCCGTCATTGCACCTCGACACCTCGGTCTGCGGGTAGTAATCGCCAAGTCGTTTGCCAGGATTCACTGGCAAAACCTGGCAAACTTTGGTGTCCTACCTCTGGAATTTACCGCACCATCGGACTACGACCGGATTACCCAGGGCGATATCCTCAAATTCTCCGGATTGCGCGAGGCATTGCAAAAGGGTCGAGCCGTCACCGCCACACTGCAAGGTGAGCCGCTCGAGTTGCAACATAAGTTATCCGATCGCCAAGTGGAAATGGTATTGGCTGGCGGACGGATACCACAGCGAGCTGCTCAAGATGAGGGCGAGACGCCACGAGAGGAAGTCAAACCCGCCCCACCTGAGGGCTAACTTCAATCCCAGTGAGCAAGGCCTGATCCGTTAGTACTAGCGGATCGGGCCTTTTGCGTTCGATGGCCGAGCATCTTGTCATCAGACACAAAACCACACTTGACTGATACCCCAGAGGGGTATATAAATGAAGTCGAATGAAGTCTTTTAAGGATTTATCACAACGATGACAGAACACGACACAGGCCACGAACCGGTTGGCTACTCATCAGATAAAGAGAACTACGCCAGGCGACTGGCCCGTATTGAGGGTCAAGTACGCGGCATCAAACGAATGGTCGAATCAGACACCTATTGCATCGACGTACTAACCCAGATTGCTGCGGTTAATAAAGCCCTCCACTCGCTAAGTTTGGGCTTGGTGACCGACCATATGAACCACTGCGTCATCGATGCCGCAGCCTCAGGCGATGAAGCAGAAATCGCAGAAAAAGTCACAGAAGTATCGGCCACCATCGGTCGGCTTCTCCGTTAGAAAGGCAATATCCATGGCTCAATCAACTCTGAAACTCGAAGGCTTAACCTGTCAGCATTGCGTTGGCTCAGTGACCGAACAACTGCAGACTCTGCCGGGTGTTACCGATGTCAACGTTGATCTAGTAGCAAACGGGACCTCAACTGCGACGATCACGGCGAATCCAACCCCTTCAGCTCAACAATTTGCTGACGCAGTGGCAGAAGCCGGCTATAGCGTCGTCAAGTAATTCTAAGGATCCTCATGTCTACCGAAACGACCGAAACCCGCGAGGTACAGCTTGATATTAGTGGCATGTCCTGTGCTTCATGCGTGGGCCGGGTGGAACGTCAGTTAGAAAAAATCGATGGGGTCGAAGCTTCCGTCAACCTGCCTCTGAACCAAGCTTTTGTTAAAGTCCCCCTGGGCTTCGAAGATAGCCTCTTGGTTGATGCTGTTTCCTCGGCGGGTTACGATGCAAAAATTCATGGCGCTGAACAAGCTTCCGACGAGCTCGAGGATACCGAACACTCGGAGCCAGAAATTGATGATGCCCCACGGGCTAATGAACTAAAAAGTAGGCTCATTGGCTCAGCGATTCTGACCGTCCCGCTATTTTTCATTTCCATGTTCACCGCTTTCCAGTTCCCGCACTGGGGTTGGGTGGCCATGGGGCTATCACTACCAGTTACCTTATGGGGTGGCTGGCCGTTTCATCGCGGCGCGGTCAAAGCTGCCCGCCATGGTGGTTCAACCATGGACACCCTGGTCTCAATCGGCGTGACCGCTGCCTGGGTGTATTCCACCGTCGAGCTCATCTTGGACCCGACGATGACGCTAACCGCCGGTAGCCATGACCACTCGTTGTATTACGAAACCGCCGGAGTCGTAACCACTTTCCTGCTGTTGGGCCGCTATCTTGAAGCACGTGCTAAAAACCGTGCCGGTAAGGCCCTGCGTTCGCTGCTGAATTTGGCAGCGGCCAAAGCCACGGTGCTGCGTGATGGCCAAGAAGTCGTCATTGATGCCGCAGAGCTGGCCGTTGGTGATGAATTCGTGGTCCGGCCCGGTGAGAAGATCGCAACTGACGGGTTTGTGGTGTCGGGGCACTCTGCCGTCGACACGTCGCTAATCACCGGCGAATCCGTACCCATCGAAGTTTCAGAAGACGACACTGTTACCGGTGCCACCATCAATACTTCCGGACGGCTGATCATTCGGGCGACTCGTGTCGGCTCGGAAACAACGCTTGCCCAGATGGGCCAACTTGTTTCCCGAGCCCAGTCTGAAAAGGCGCCCATTGCCCGGTTGGCTGACCGCATCTCAGCGGTATTTGTGCCGATTGTGCTAATTATCGCTTTGATTACCTTGGCCGCATGGCTGATCTTCGGGGATCCGGCCACTGCGTTTCGTGCTGCGGTTACCGTGCTGATCATTGCTTGCCCGTGTGCCCTGGGCCTAGCTACCCCGATCGGTCTGCTCGCCGGTACTGGTCGGGCCTCACAGATGGGGATTTTGATCAGTGGCCCGCAAGTGCTGGAAGACTCGCGCGGTGTGGACACCATCGTGTTAGATAAAACCGGAACTGTCACCGAAGGCGAAATGAGCGTTGCCGATGTGAAGGTCTTTGATGATAGGAACACCAATGATGTACTGGTGGCTGCTGCTGCCGTAGAACTTGGTTCGGAGCACCCCATCGCCCAGGCCATCGTGACAGCCGGTAGCCAAGTAACCAAGCTTCCCGAAGTCACCGAGTTTGCCTCCACCGCCGGTGGTGGCGTGATTGGAACAGTGGACATCGAAGGCACCCAACAGCGCGTTGCCGCTGGCCGGTCTAGCTTCATTACTGAACACACCGGTGCGCTGACTAGCCAGCAAGAGCTTGCCCTGGCTGAAGCCGAAGCTGCCGGCGCTACTGCCATTTGGGTCGCCATCGACGGTGTGCTGGCGGGGATTATCTCGCTACAGGACCGGATCAAAGCTACCTCTGCCCAGGCGATAGCCGAGCTAAAACAGCTTGGTATTACGCCAATACTCTTAACCGGTGATAATGCTTCGGTGGCCCGTCAGGTTGCTACCGAAGTTGGGATCGGCCCCGAACATGTCTTTGCCGGTGTTCGGCCAGAAGACAAGGTTACCAAGGTCAAAGAACTCCAGGCGGCAAACAGGATGGTAGCGATGGCCGGTGACGGCGTCAATGACGCTCCGGCTCTGGCTCAAGCAGATCTAGGCATCGCCATGGGTTCGGGTACCGATGTGGCTCGCGAGGCCGCCGATATTACGGTAATGGGTTCATCACTGACCCAGGTATCTGAGTCGTTGCAGTTATCCCGGAAGACCCTGGGCATTATACGCACCAACCTATTCTGGGCGTTTGCCTACAACACTTTAGGCATCCCGGTTGCAGCCTTTGGCTTACTGAATCCGATGTTTGCCGGGATTGCCATGGCGGCATCGTCTGTTCTGGTGGTCTTGAACTCGCTGCGGTTAACGCGTTTTGGACGCTAAGAGACAACTGAGGTAGCTAATATTTTACCCCGTTCGGCGGTGGTGAGACGGTCCACAAAACGGGCCGCCACTGCCGCCGTTGCGTTATCTCGGTCAAAACTGGGGTTCAACTCTGCAATATCAGCGTGCACAAGTTTGCCCGAAGCAGCCACATGATCAATGACCGCCGAAACTAAGGGCAACGGCACACCGTAGGCTGCCGGTGAGCTCACGCCCGGAGCGGTTGCCGCAGGCAGGACATCCAAATCAATGGTCAGATACACCAGATCGACTTGGTCAAGTAGTTGGGCCACCGCGCTACCAACCTCTGAGGGGTAAGTGATCCACCGGTCATCGGTAGTCCATTGGATGCGTGACTGTCGGGCACGTTCAAATAAATGCGTGGTGTTCGCTGCTTCGGCAATTCCCAACGTCATGATATTCGACTGCCGATTTTGCTGGGCTTCAGCGGCAATAATCTGCGCAAACCCGGTCCCCGAAGTCGCCTGATCTGATGGCCTGTTATCAAAGTGGGCATCCAAATTGATAATGCCTAATCGCGCATCTGGAAACGCCCCGCGCACACCCAGATACGAAGCCCAGGTGATTTCATGGCCACCGCCCAAACCTACCGTCAACTTCCGTTGCCGTAGCAATTGAGTCAATGCCTGACCGTAACGTTGTTGGGTCGCCTCTAGTTCATCGTCCACCACCACGGCGTCGCCTCCATCGAAGAGCGCGATATCGTGGTGGACGGCCATTGACCCCAACGCTGACCGAATAGCTGCCGGGCCTTGTGCCGCACCAGGGCGCCCCTGATTACGCCGTACTCCTGCATCGGAAACAAATCCCAGCAACGTAAAACCCGGTTTGTTGTTATCTACCGGGGCAACCGTTGAATGCCACCGAGCGTGTTCGTGGCCTGGCCCATCATCACGACCAGACCATTCGGGGAAAGAAAATTCTGTCATGGGTACCAGCCTACGGCGCGCTAGAAGACAAGTGAAAGCACAACAGACCTATGATGCGTGTGTTTGTCCCGGCCCCTTAGTGAAGTACCAAGTATAAAACGCTCCCCAACCGGCCAGAAACACGCTAGATTTTTCGAATTTACTTGCACCCATTCGGTCCGAGAGTTTGCCTAGCCCGGCTACACCAGCGGTCACTGCCAGAAAGCGCATCATCCGAGCGGGTACGGATAGCAGCATAAACTCGCGGAATGATTCATGACCGTGAGCTAGGGTTCGTGCATAAATTTTATAGGGCACCCCTCGGGTGGGACCCAATACCAATGCGGACCACCCCTGCTCATCCAGTTGCCGCTCCACATCTGCAACCATCTGGGTTGAAATACCAGGAATCGAAGTCAGTATCTTTTCGGTGTCGTCTGGTTGCATTCGCTGAGCTACCGTATAGTTCAATGCTCCGCCAGCTAGTGCACCGGCCAGTGCTGAAACCGTTGTCGCTATACCACGACGTGGATTGTGCAGTGCCAGCCAGCTCGTCCATAGGTCCGGCACAATAAAAAACACTGTGGCTTCGGCGCCACCCCATGCGGCAGCAACGCCATGGTCAACATATTTTCGTAGCATCTGCCACCAACTCCCAGATCACAGTGGTCAGGAATATCTAGGTTTCAGCCTAACTCAACACCTACACTAGGGCAGTATCCCACCACCTGACACCAGTGAGGAGCCATGTCAGAACCGACACCACCACAAGGCACTGAACGACGTGTAATACCGCAACGTTCCACTACCTGGGCAGCCAAGCTGGCTGATGCGATGTATGCGGCGAAACTTACCCCGAACCGGGTGTCCATTGGTTCGGTACTGTTCGCTCTCATTGGCGCGGTAGGACTGATCGCATCTGGACTTGTATCTTCTGATGGTGCCCGTGCCGCTTGGCTAGTTGTTACGGCATGTTGTATCCCCTTGCGACTGTTGTTCAATATGCTCGACGGTATGCTGGCGGTCGAAAAAGGAATGCACACTCCCACCGGCGATTTATTCAATGAGGTACCCGATCGTATCGCCGATCTCTTGCTATTGGCCGCCGCCGGTTACGCCACCGCAGGCATTTGGGTGGCCGGTGGTATCAATTGGGGCGTGGCTTTAGGATGGACAGCCGCAGCAGCATCGATTCTTACCGCATATGTTCGCACGCTGGGTGCAGCAAACGGAGTAGGAAATTTCTTTGCCGGTCCCATGGCCAAACCCACCCGGATGTGGGTGCTGGTAGCTGCCAGCCTGGTATCACTATTTGAACCACTGTTTGACACGCGCGGTGTGGTCCTGGCCATCGGATTGGCGCTGATACTACTCGGCTCCATTGTTACCGTGGTGATGCGGCTCAATCGGATTGCCGAGGCGCTGCACGCCAGAAAGGATGTGGCCTCGTGAAACCCATGGCATTATTTAAGCGCGGCATCTCAGGGCTGATCACCACGCTATCCGGTGCACGCGTTGCTGCTGAAGGCACCGATGGGGCACCACCCGATTTCCCGCCACAAGCCATCTATTATGCAAACCACTCCTCACACCTGGATTTTGTCACTTTGTGGTCAATCATGCCCGCCGAACTGCAGCCAAAAGTGCACCCGATTGCCGCGGCAGATTATTGGGGCTCAGGTTTCAAAAAATCTGTGGCCCAAAATATTTTTAACGCACACCTGGTGCACCGTTATAAGGATCGGCCGCACACGCGCGCCGATGCCCAACGAACTACTCGTCGCACCAGTTCGGGCAGTTCACCACATACCAGCCAGCTCACCGGCATGACAGATATTCTTGACGCCGGCGAATCATTACTCATTTTCCCCGAGGGCACCCGCGGCCCCGGCGATCAGGTGGCTACCTTTCAGGCTGGGCTCTACAGACTGGCCAAACATGCACCCAAGGTACCCGTGGTGCCGGTCACGCTAAAAAACCTCAGCCGCATCCTGCCCAAAGGTGAAACCATTCCGGTACCTCACCTGTCCCAAGTCATTGTCCATAAACCACTGTTTGTGGGAATCGATGAACCCCAAGACGATTTTCTATCTCGGGCACGCAACATACTGGCTAACGAACTCATCGCCGAAGGAGACTCGCAGTGATCGGACTCATCGATGCTACAGTGCTCAAACTGTTTTTGGGTATCGGCGCCATCCTGGTTCTCGCTAGCGTTATCGCTGGGATACTCAGCTATGCCAACCGGGGCAAAACCAGTTCCACGTTGAAAAACTTGAACCAGCGCATCTGGGCGTGGTGGATCATGGCCTTTGGCTTAGCGATCACCCTTCTCATCGGCGAGACCGCTGTGATCATCCTATTTCTCTTGCTCTCCTTCTTGGCATTGCGCGAGTTTCTCACCATCGCACCGACACACCGCTCAGATCATAAAACCCTGGTGTGGTTGGTTTATGTCATACCGGTCATCAACTACTGGTTCCTCTGGGAACACTGGTACGGCGCCTTTGCAGTACTCATTCCTGTATATGCGTTTTTATTTCTGCCGATCCGCAACGCGCTTGCTGGCGATACCAATAGTTTCCTACAGCGAGCCGCTCTCATCCAGTGGGCACTGATGGTGTGTGTCTACGCGATCAGTTATATTCCCGCCACTATGCAACTGCCGATCATGATGTCAGATGGTCGCGACTTCGCAGAAGGTTCCACCCTTGGTTCCGGTGGGCCCGAAGGCGCATTGCTCATGCTGTTTTTAGTGGTAGTTGTCCAGCTTTCCGATGTGTTCCAATATGTATGGGGCAAAACTCTGGGTAAACATCCGGTAGCGCCATCGGTGTCGCCCAATAAAACTTGGGAGGGCCTCATCGGTGGTGTGCTTACCGCGACGGCGATCGGTGCAGGTCTTTGGTGGATTACGCCGTTTGCTTGGTGGCAGGCGGCTCTGCTGGCATTTGTTTCTTGCCTGATGGGTTTCTTCGGTGGGCTGGTAATGTCATCAATCAAGCGTGACCGTGGTGTCAAAGACTTTGGTGCCACGATCGCTGGTCATGGTGGCATTATGGACCGGCTGGATTCGCTCAGCTTCTCAGCACCGGTGTTCTTCCACCTGGTAAGGTTCTTCTTTACCGCCTAATTGCAGGTTCAACCCAGTTCTATAATTGCGGCGTCGTCTGCTTCACGTAGCACGTAGCGTTGGACCTTGCCGCTTGGGGTTTTCGGCAATTCCCGAACAACATGGATTTTGCGCGGATAAGCGTGAGCACCGTAGGTCTCCCGTACGGCCTGCTGTAACCGTTCGACTAGCCCGTCGGTGGAAGCGCGATCAGCCAGGACCACGAACGCTTCGATCACCTCGCCACGGATCTCATCGGGCCGACCAACCACGGCGACTTCTGCTATTGAATCGTCGGCAGCAATGATGCGTTCGATGTCGAATGGGGCAATCCGGTAGCCTGCGGCAAGCATGACGTCATCGTCCCGCGAGGCAAAATAGAAATTTCCCTGCTCCGAACGACCGATATCACCGGTGAGATACCATTGCCCATCCTCGGTATATCGTTCTTGGGTTTTCTCGGGCTCATCGATGTAGCCGTCAAACCAAATCAGGGGACTATCCTCCACCGATAACGCGATCGACTGGCCGACGGTGCCGGCAACAAAGCCTGGCATTGCCGAACCCATGGACCCATCCGGGACAGGTCCACGTAGTCTTGAGTCCCACGGGTTGACGATAGCCATGCCGTGTTCGGTTTGTCCCCAGTGGTCACGGACTTCTGATCCCAGAACATCCGGGGCCCAGGAAACAACATCGGGGGTAAGAGGTTCGCCAGCCGACGACACTACCCGCAAGGGCCGATCCAGTCTGATGCCGTCCTTCTTCATTGCCCGATATACCGTCGGGGATCCCGTCAGGTTTGTGACCTCAAAACGGTTCAGCACATCGGCAGTAAGTTCGATTGAAAAACCGCTGGTCAACATGATGCTGGCATGGCCCAGTGCAAGTGGTCCAACGATTGCAAAATATAAGCCGTAGGCCCAGCCTGGGTCAGCCAGATTCCAATAGATATCGTCGGGTTGAAGATCCAGGCCGTAGTGCATATATGCTTCGAAAGCTGCGATAGCGAATGCCGGGACTGGCACTCCTTTGGGTGCACCTGTGGTGCCGGAAGTGTAGAGCTGGATAAATACGCCTTCAGGTCCGATTTCAGCGCTGGTCTCCAGCGGCTTATAGGAATTGACCAGTTGATCGATAGACTCTCCAGTGTCAAGCACCGGAATGTCAATATCGGAGAGCTTGGGCTGCTGGTCTTGGTCAGCAATTATAAGTTTTGCTTGTGCGCTGTTGACCCGCATCGAGATCGCTTCGCCTGCAAAGGCAGTAAATAACGGAACATGAACCGCACCCAGACGCCACAGTGCCAGCAGGACAATCGGCAGTTGGACAGATTTGCCCATCAACACACCGACTCGATCACCAAGACCGATGCCCTGTTCGGCCAGTGCTGATGCAAGTCTCTTCGACTTATCAGCCAACTGCCCAAAGGTTAGGCGTTGAGTGTTTAGCTCATTGTCGACAATGAGAAATGCCATAGCATCAGACGGGTGCTTATCGCATAACACATCAGCGATACACAGATTCTTTATGGAAAACCGCTGGCGAAGCTGCTGGACTTCTTCGACAATTTCTGGGCGGTGCAGCCACAGGGCGTCGGCAACGCTTACGGTGTTTGTGAACTCTTGGTCTGTTGAGTTTCGAGCTGCGTTCATGGACAAGCCCTTTTCGGAACTAGGAACAAAGGTTTGTGACCTAGACTACGATAAGTCTGTTACTAGGACCAGAATTTAGCTTGTCATTATTAACTGGGACTGGCTAGTTCAGTTCCGCATTGCATAGGTCAATAAGCTCTTCTTCGGCTTCAATGGCGCTGTCGATATCACTGCTTTCGACAAGTTCGTTTTTTTCGTCCTCGCTCAAGTCAGGGTCGGTCACCGAAACAAAGAGGTCAAAGGTTGGCACGGTATCTTCTGCCAGATCGATGAACTCTTGGTCTTCGGCGTCAGCTAAGATCTGGTTAAATTCTTCACGTGCCCTGACCATTTCATCATGCGCTTGTGTACGTTCTTCATCGGAAGCGTTTGGGTCCATCGCCGTCATCATGACGTTTTCAATCCCTGGCGCGAATTCTTGATCGAATTCCCAGTAGGATTCGCAGGTCGCATTCAATGAGGAAGCGTCGGCGCTAGATTCAGGGCTCATGGACGAAGGACTAGATTCGGGGCTAGGGAACGGCTCGGTAGCTTCTTCCGTGGGTGACGGAGTAGCCTCTGCAGTCTCCTCCAGAGATTCAACGTTAGGATCGGCATCCGAAATACCGCCAGAGCAAGCAGCCAGGCCGAAGATCCCAGCCACAGCTAGGGCACTTACCGGTAGGGTTTGGCGCAAATTCATAGTATCTTCCTTCAAGTGTTCCAGTAATGAGTTTCTCACCAGTGAGCCGTCTGGGATTCGGTAGTCCCGTTTGCGGTTGCAACGAGACTACCGGTCAGTTATGACAACATACCAATTCTCATACGCGCTGTGATGGATGAATGCGTTTAGCGGTCGATTTTGGCGGCTGCTGCTTCATCAAGATACAGAATGCAGTTTTGGTGGTGCTGCAGTAAGGAACCGGGGCGTTCTTCGGAGGATGGGACAGCTAGTGAATCTCGGATGGCGTCAGCTTTGGCTTCACCAAAGGCCATGAGGACGGCCTTACGAGATTGCAGGATAGTACCGATGCCCTGTGTGACGGCCAGTTGTGGGACCTCATCAATGCCGCCTTCAAAAAATCGTGAATTATCTTCCCGAGTCAGTTCGGTCAGCTGGGCGATGTGTGTCGGCGAATCAAAGGGGGTACCGGGCTCATTGAACCCGATGTGACCATTGCGGCCAATACCTAAGAGCTGTAAGTCGATACCGCCTGCTGCGGTAATCTTCTCGTCATAATAATTTATGGAACCTTCGGTAGCATCATCTGGTGCTTCCGGAACGTGAACCTGGGAAGGATCAACCCCAAGAGGTTCGGTCACGGTACGGGCAATGACCGAGTGATAGGACTCGGGGTGTTCCCATGGCAACCCGATGTATTCATCGAGTGCAAAAAACTGCAGTTGGGAGACGTCAGTGTGCTGTTCTTGGATTTTTTCTGCGAGACGCTCGTAGGCACCTTCAGGGGTTGAACCGGTAGCTACACCGATCACAGCGTTCGGCTTTTCCACGATTAGGTCGTGCAACATTTGCGCGACTTCTTCGGAGGCGTGTTCCTTATCGGGCAGAATTTTTACATTTACCATAGTTGTCCCCATTCTGTTGTCTCAGAAATTAAGTGTAATGGCGGTCAGCCGAATTCCTGGACAAGCCCCGGTGTTACGCGCCGAATAGGGAGCAAACAGTACAAAAAAGTTCAGAACGTTAGAAAATAGAGGTGGAGGCAGGATTCGAACCTGCGTACACGGTCGTGCGGACCGCAACCTAGCCTCTCGGTCACTCCACCATGTTTTGCTTTGTGCCCAGGTGGTATAAGTATAGCCGCCACCGGGCGACGCTGTTACAGTTTGACCTATGTCAAGTGAACTTCATTCTGCCGATTTTCCCCGCGCCGAAACGGTCCAAGATTTTATCGAAAATGTCTCTGCTGTTCGTCGTCGTATCGCTGCTGCAGCGGAGCGTGCCGGCCGGAATCCCGATGAAATCCGCCTGTTACCGGTGAGCAAAACCGTACCAGAAGACCGGATCCGGTTGGCAGTCGATGCCGGTCTGCACCAGCTTGGCGAAAATCGTGTGCAGGAGGCCACCCGAAAGTACCATGCGCTGCAAGATCTTGATGTGCAATGGTCGATCATTGGCAACTTGCAGTCGAATAAAGCACGCGATGTGGCTGCGTATGCTGCAGAATTTCAAGCATTAGACCGCATACGGATCGCGGAGGTCTTACAGCGTCGTCTGGAAGCAGCAGGACGGCAGCTACCGGTTTTTGTGCAAGTCAATACCTCAAGTGAGCCACAGAAATACGGTATTGCACCATCAGATGTCCCGGAATTTCTCGATGCGTTACAAGGCTACCCAAATTTAGAGATCCAAGGACTGATGACGCTTGCGGAGTTCACTTCAGATGTTGAACGGGTTCGGCAGTGTTTTGCGTTACTGCGCACGGTGCGTGACCAGGTTCGACAGGATACTCCCGAGTTGATTGGCCCAGGTGAGCTGTCAATGGGGATGTCTGGGGATTATGAAGTTGCTATTGAAGAAGGCGCGACCGTCGTGCGTGTTGGCCAAGCAATTTTCGGTGCTCGGGCCACACCTGATAGTTACTACTGGCCGGGGATAACAGACGATAAGTCCTAGAATCAGTCCAGCCCACGGACGGTCAAGGCATCGGCGACGTCGTCGGCATGTTTGAGGGATAACACCAGAACCGGTACCACCCAGGACCAGGGGGCCAACCGGACCCCGCGAGCGCGTTGAGCATCACGAACCTGTCGAATAAAGCCAATAATTTGACCCAGTGCCGATAGCATAAGCGCAACGGCCAGTGCGATTTTATAGGGGTTTGCACCCAAGGGTCGAAGCGGTGTGGTCAGGTGTTCTACCGTGGTGATTAAGTGTTCAATTTTGGTGGTGCGGGTGAACAGTTGCGCACCCAAGATGATCGTAACCAGCCGTGCGATGACGGTGGTGGCTACCTGAGGTTCGTTGAAGATCAGCTGGGTAATGAGCAGAAACACCAACAACCAGGACATGCGATACAGATCGGTGCCGATGATGCGCCACGGTAGACCGGCGATGATGTAGCCCAGCAGCGGGGCCAGGATCACCAGCACCGATAAGTACGAGTCCGGCAGGAAGAACAGCGCGACTGAGCCGCAGGCCAACAGGGCTAACTTCAGCCAGGTGGGGGCACGATGCACAATGGAGTCGGCCGGATAATATAACGACAGCATTAGCCAACGTGCTCCAGGTAGTGGTCGATTGCTGCTGGTCCACGGTGAGCGATTTCGGCGTCGTGGATCCACAGGATGTCATCACAGCGAGATGCCAAGTTAAGATCATGGGTGATGAGCACTAGTTGGCGGTGGGGACCGTAAAACAATTGCTCAGCCACAAGTTTGGCGTACCGGGCGTCCAGCATGGTGGTGGGTTCATCGGCGATGAGCACTTCCGGGCTAGTGGCCAGCACCGAGGCCAGTGCAAGCCGTTGCAGTTGGCCTGATGACAGTGACAGTGCCGGTCGGTCGGCGAGTTCTTCCAGGTGGTGTTCGGCCAACACTGCCTGAAGTTTGGGATCTAGTTCGTCTTTGGGCAGGTGTCGCAGCGATAATGCCACGTCTTCTGCCACTGAGGGCATGATGACCTGTGCGGCCGCGTTGGCGATGATCATACCGACTCGACCCGAAAGTTGTTTGCGTCCGGTGGCAACCTCAATGTCGTTAATTGTGGCCGATCCGGTGTATTCGATGAGCCCGGCGAGTACTTTGGCCAGGGTGGATTTTCCGGACCCGTTTTCGCCGATGATCGCTGTGGTGGGCGCATCCAGGATGACACTGAGGTCGTTGAGTAAGACGGCGTCTGGTTTAGCGGTGACGGTGACGTGTTCGAGTTGAATCATAGAGTTTTCGCTAAGACGGCCACGCCCATCCCACCGGCGATAGCTGCACCGGTGACACCTAGCGTGCCGGTTGGGGCGGTGGATAATTGTTCGATGGTGGTTAATAATCCGATGGTACCGGAGGCGGCCCATGGGTGGCCGTGCGCCAGCGCTCCGCCACGGGCATTGATTTTCGCCGGGTCAAGGCCCAACTGTTGGCAGACCGCCAGCACTTGGGCGGCATAGGCTTCGATAATGTCCAGCACCGCGATATCTGTTACCTGCAGGTTGTGGTCGGTCAGTAGCTTTGTGATAGCTGGTGCAGCTGCTAGCCCTGGGCGTGCCGGGTCTGCACCCACCATGCGATAGTCAAGTATCTCCACGCCAATATCTCGGGTCCCGGTAGCCGGAGCAAGTTGTATAGCTGCTGCGGCATCGGCAATGCGGGCCGCCGCAAGCCCCGTAACAGTTGCTGTCTGGTCATTGGTGACCGGCGCCAACCGGCCGAGTAGCCTTTGGACGTTACGTGGACCATCGTCCCGATGCCGCCCGATGATGAACTCCGATGGATGATCCAGGGCCCGCTGGTGGCTTTGCGCAGCATAGGCCTCTTGTTCTGCTCGGGTAAGGCCAAATTCGGCAGCCAGCTGGTCGGCTGCCGTGGTCATATCCGGGTCGGCGAACCCCTGCGGGGTAAATGCTGCTTGTGTCCGATGCCCATCCGGCCAGGCAGTTGATGGCGATTCTGCGCCGCCTGCAACCACGGTTTGTCCGGTCAGCTTGGCGTGGGCAAGAGCCTGACCAACAGCAACTAACCCAGAACCACATTGGGCATCAAAGGTTATGGCACCGGCGGACTGCCACCCTGCTGCTAGCGCGGCGATACGGGCAATATTGCCGCCGGGGCCAATGGTATTACCCAGCATTACCATCTCGGGATCCTTGGGCATCGCAGCAAATGTGGTAGCCGCAAGTTCGTGTGCAGAAATATCGGCCTGGGCTCGATGCCAGCCAGTAATGGCGGTACGGGCACCTGCGGTGACAACAATACGAGTCATGCTTCCTCCGGGTCGATGCGCCGGATCTTACCCGACGGTGTCCGAGGTAGCGCAGTCACCCGGTGCCACTGTACCGGGCGTGCTGCCTTGGGCAATCGCGAGCGCACCCACTGGACGAGCCGGTGGGTTTCGACTTGGCTTTCCACCCAGGCCACAACCCGCTGTCCCAGCATGGCATCCGGTCTGCCCAATACCAGGCTGGCGTTGACCTCCGGGTGTTGGTTGATAACGTCCTCGATTTCGCTGGGTATTACCGTTGCGCCGGCGGTAAGGATGGCTGCATCGGTTCGGCCGTGAAATTGTAGGATACCGTTGTTTTCGGTGGCGCGATCACCAACACTTACCCATCGGGTGTCGCCGATGAAGCGTTGTTGAAGACGGCCGCCGATGACTTCAAGGGCCAGTTGTTCGCTTGCAACCCACAAGACGCCGTCTGCTAAACGAGTGCGAACGCCGTCGAAGGCTTGCAGGCCCTCGCCGAGATCCCAGGCAACGAAACTCAGTTCAGCTGCCCCCACATAGGTGACAATGCGCAAGCCCAACTGGCAAGCTCGGGCCCGCAGGTCTGCCGCTAGGCGATCTCCGCCGACCAAAACAGTGTGCACCGTAGAAGCCTGGCCGGCGTCAACCTGATCTAGCAGTTGTTCCAGCCATGCAGGTGTGACATGAGCTACCGAGGCCCGGTCTAAGCCACTAGGTCCGACGATGAGGTTCAATCCGGAGGCTTGCGCCCACGCTGCTGTAAATAATGCCATGGACGACACCTGATGCACTGGCGACCATATGCCATCGCCGGGTTGTAGGCCTAGTTGGGTGTTAAGCGGACCAAAGGCCACCTGCCAACTGTCTTGCGAGCGCACGACTATTTTCGGTGCACCAGTGGTGCCAGAAGTCAGCACCGCCCAGGCAGCGTTATCCGGTAGTGCTGCTTCCAATGCGCAAGTCGATACCGGTGCCCGGGGGACAATAATAAGTGGTACACCACCAGCTGCCCGAATATTCAACGCTGCTGTCAGAGCCGCTTCGGCATCTGGGTTATGAACTGGTGTGAGCTGCAAGTTGTTTTGGGGCATGTTGGGTTGTGTCAAATGCTCGTGGGTAGGCCCGATAGAGCCCCATGGTAACCACGGTGGCGATGACCATTTTGAGTAAGTCGCCGGGCAAAAATACCAACGAGGTAATAATGGTCTCGGTGATGGACAGCTGGGTGAACCAGGCCTGAACCGGAATACCAAAGAGATACACCACCAGAATGCCACCCACCAGGGAACCTAACGCTACACGCCACCACACAGGACGACTGCCAACGATCAGTCCGATGACAATAGGAGCGATGACCCAACCGATAAGGTACCCGACGGTTGGTGAAGCAAATACGCCGATACCCCCGCGGCCCCCAGCCAACAGTGGCAGACCGATTGCTACACCTAGCAGTAGCAGCGCCATAGATGCCGCACCTCGCCAGGGGCCTAGTACTGCCCCGGCAAGCATGACGCCGAGGGTTTGCAGAGTAATTGGGACGGCACCGGCAACGGTGAATGATCCCAGCAGCCCCATGCCGGCGGTAAGGGCCGCGAAGACTGCAATGCGAGCCAGATCTCTAGCCGACATAATGCTCCTTTTTTCAAGCTTACTGAACAGCGTTCAATGAACAGTGTTCAGGATAGCTGCACTTGGGCATGATCAACAAATCTGGCCACGTCATTCGACTCTTGGCTGGCCCAGTATTGGAGTGGATTGGCAGTAGTATGGGTGGCAATGTCTACGATTTCCCGCGATGAACTCAGCCGTATCGGTCTGCAACTATTAGCTGCCCATGGCCTGGCTGATGTTTCTATGCGCCGAGTTGCTAACGAGTTCCAGGTGACGGTTTCTGCCTTGTACTGGCATGTTAAAGATAAACAGTCCTTGTTAGGAGCTATGGTCGATCGGTTATTTGCTGATCTCGACGTCGATGCGCCGACAGGCAATTGGCGTGCTGACATTGCAGCGCGGGCAAAACAACTTTATGCCACCATGCTCAGTACCCGTGATGCCGCAGAACTTACCGCTTCGGTTCTGGCGCTGGGTACCGGTGGACAGCGGGTGCGCGAGATTATTGCCGAAGTCTCCCCCAATGACGTCACAACCGATGCGATCATGGCACTGTTGATTGGTCATGCAACATTAAATCAGCAACGCATGCAGGCTGAAGCTATCGGCGTGGAAGTCTCCCCGGCGACGACTTCCACCTTTCGCCAAGTGCTGGATCTATTGGTTTAGCGGTTCTTTAGATAAATCTTTCGGAATTTGCGCTCAGAATGTCTGTCACCCAGCAAAATCAGCTGGCTAGCTTGTGCAGCCGCCACCTCAGCGGTGCCCAGTAGCTCGTTATTGGCATCAAGCGCACCCACGATGTGACAGCCCGTGAGTTCGTAGATTCGTTGGTCTTTCAGCCTGGAAGCCGAGATTGACGACGGCATCGGCACGGTAAATAGCTCGCTGCCTTCAGCAATGACTACCCGGTGTGAACGGCCAAGCTTATTCCACATCGCGGTGGCACCGATTGCCGCATAAGACAACACACTGTCGGCGCCGGCACGATACAGAGTCGCCACGTTATGTTCAGACGTGGCACGCGAAATAATCTGTAATTCTGGCCGCAACCGGCGACAATACAGGGTCAAGTACACGTTGAGGTCGTCATCGTGCGTTGTGATAACCACCCCGGAGGCATCATTAAGGCCGGCTGTTGCTAAGACGTCAAAGTCTGCAGCATCTCCTTCGATAACGTCCAGATGCGAGGGCACCCTGGAAACAACCTGCTCAACAATGGTGTAGGCGGCCTGCGATTGTTCGAAAGTCTCGGCAACTGCTCGGCCAACCCGTCCACCGCCCAGCACCAGGACCGGACCCTCTAATTTTTGTGGGTTCTGAAATTGGCTATCGTAATTATCCAGTTCGTGGCGAGACCCGGCAATAATCAGAATCATGCCATCTTCAAGGCGTTGTTCGGCTTCAAGTCGCAACAACCGACCCCGCTGCATAACCGCTAAAATTTTGGCGCGCGATTCGATGTGGTGCTGAGCCTGCTGCAGGGTCATTCCAATCAATGACGTACCTTGCACCGCCGCTTCAGCAACCAACGTTTTACCAAGTGAATCAATTACGTGGCAGCGTCCCGTGGTGCCTAATACTCTGCTTGCTAGCCCGATTCCCAGTGTGGAACTAAGTTGTACCACCTGGTCAGCTCCGGCTAGCTGCAATACATCCACCGACGGCTTCTTGTCTGCGGTCACCGCAATGGTGACATCCTCGCTGACGGCACGCACTGTGAATGCCACGTTGGTGTTGGTGGTATCGGCCTGTGTTGACACCACCATCACCGCACGATCCACTCCCGCTCGTCGATACGTCATCGGGGAATCCAGCGGCCCAACCATCGCCTGATAGCCTTCATCTTTGAGCCGGACCGCTTCAAAAGGGTCATCAACCAGCACAACAGTTGGCGTTTTGGCACGTTTAGCCCGAGCGATAAGCGTCTGAGTAACCGTGTCGATTCCCACCAAAACGATATGGCCGCTCAGCATTTCTGGCACCCGACGCGAAACCCGTGCTCGTTCACGCTCTTCCATCCAAGGGGCCACAACGAACTGGATGAACATAAAAGGCAAGACGATCAGAATAAGCAGAATGCCGCTTGCCAGCACCACTATGGAGAACAGCCGTCCGGCTGAAGAAGCAAACGTCACGTCCCCATAACCCAGCGTTGACATGGTAGTAATGGTCCAATATAACGCGCTGGCCCAGGTGTGTGTTTGACCTTCACGATGCATCAGCAGCAGAAATATTGCGCTATATACCGCCACCATGGCAATACTTCCGATGGCCAGCCATAACATCAGACGCAAGCGACGCCGCTTACGACGCGTTTGAGCCTCAGTTAGCTCACTCGCGGGATAATACATCGTACCGGTTGTCTTTCTTATTACATGCGGGGCGGTTAGAGACGTACAGAATTACCAATCGTACTCCTACCCGATGGGTCATTGGTACATGAAAAAAGGGTTTTGTTTTAGGGGCTGGTTGGCGGTTCTTCAGTGGCATGGCCAGGCTGCAAATTGCCGATATGTGAGGTCCGTAGTGGCGTAAAACCGTCGGTCGCATTTGCGGACTTCACCCCAGCAGTCAAGCACACGTGATCGCCGCCGTCATCCAGCACGGAAATACGCTCCACGACCATGCGATTAGCGCATTTGGAGAGCAATGGCATACCGTATTCGCTCATCTTGAAGTCAATATCGGCAAATTTATCAACGTCATCGCCGGACTTGGTGCCGAAGTGCTGGGCCAGGTCAAAGTCGTCTTTGGTAAGAAAGTGCACGGCGAAGTGCGTTGCAGTCAAACCCACCCGATAGGTGTGATTCGCTTTGGATAGCCACAGACAATACTGCTGCGGAGACATACTCGACTGACAATGAAAACTCACCAGACATCCGGCCATGGCGTCTGCGGTACCGGCCGTGACCACTAACAGTGGTTCATCAGCGGCACTTATCAGAGCACCAAACGCAGTATGGCTCATCGTTATTACCCTTCCTCTCGCGTGGCTTCATAGCGTAGAAACAGGGTGTGTTCTTCAGCCATGACGTTTTGAAGGTTGAAATGCGAGATCTCTATTCCCTGCGGGGTCAAAATCACCGGCAGGTTATCGCCACCGATTAACGGGGCGATCGATAAACATAATTCATCAAGACGACCAGCGGTCACAAACTCGCCCAGCAGGGTGGGGCCTCCTTCGCATAACACGACTTTGTGACCGCGATCGGCTAAAGCCTGGAGGGCTGCGGCCGGTTCAACTCGCTGTTGGCCTGCGATAATCACGGGAGCATGCCGTTTAGCTTCAGCTAGACGCTCGGGATCTACTGATGCTGCGGTAATCACCGTGGTTGGCGCATATTCCGGAGCGTGGGTGAATAGTTTTTTTGACCAGTCCAATTGCAAACTACCGGTTACCACTGCAATCGGTGGCGTCGGTGGTTTTCCTAGGGCTTGTCGTTGGGCCTTGGCGTAGTCCGATAACCGCACCAGCCCGTAGCCTTCACGTCGCACCGTCTCAGCGCCAACTAGCACCACATCGGCAATCTGACGCATCTGACGAAACAACTTCTGGTCGACATCGGTGGATAAGGCATCGACTTTGCCGCCGATGGCTGCGGTACCGTCCAGGCCTGCAACCATATGCCCTGTGACCCAACATTCGTGTCGCGGCTCGGTTCGGTCAACCGCCAAGTACGGGGCCATGGAGTCGGCAGGTTCGTCACCGAATTCGAGAATACGCATGTCTGTAGTCTACGAGCTGGACTCCACGATGTCGGCGTGCCGGAGACGCAATTGTTAGACTGCGCCCATGACGCTTGCCAATACTTTGCACCAGATCGACGGTTCCGGCTATGGCGCTTATAAACGCATCAGCGGCACCCACCGGCTGACCAATGACATTGAGCTTTCGGTTGATCGGGTTCAGTCGGATCCTTTTGCCCCACCGTCGCTGATCCAAGTTCGTGTGCCATTGGAGTCCACCGGCATTGTCCCGGAGACATTGGCCGGTGTAGGTTCTGTGGCCGCTGGAGACCATCTGACTCGCCGCGTGGTTCGGGCAATTGGTGAGCATGCTCCTCATGGTGGTAAGACTGCCGGCAAGTTGAGCATAGATACCCCCGGCCAGCAGGTCTTGGAGCGCACCTCAGTGGTTTTCACCAACGGCCCATCGCCTAAGGTAGTGGTTCGTATGGAAGCCGCACTTCCTGCCCAAGGACGCCGCATCCGGGGTCGCGCTGCAGCAACGCTACTCACCAAGGCATTACCCAAAGTCATTAATCAAGCGCTATTAAACATAAGTCACCGCGACCTGGACGATGCCGTAACACTATTTGCCGATCAAATAGCGCTTCGCGAAATGCTGGTGGAACACGATCTGGTGGGTTTCATAGCTGATGGTGCAATTCTCCCGCGGGCAGCAGGCAACTCTGATGTACCCGCACACCAGGCTGTGCCGTTTGAGTCGCCAGCCTCGCTACAGCGTAGTTTCACCCTACCCTCCGGGCGTGTTCTCACCGGGATGGCGCTGCCACGCGGAGTCAGTTTAATCGTTGGGGGCGGTTATCACGGCAAATCCACGCTGCTACGGGCGCTTGAGCACGGCGTGTATAACCATATTGGTGGCGACGGCCGGGAATTCGCCGTCACTGTTGATGACGCAGTGGCATTACGCGCCGAGGATGGCCGCAGCGTAGCCAACGTGGATATTGCCACCTTTATCCGCGATTTACCCGCCGGTACCGATACCACGCGTTTTTCCACGACCAATGCTTCTGGTTCTACCTCGCAGGCTGCCGGTCTGATGGAGGCCTTAGAAGCAGGCGCCACAACGTTACTCATCGATGAAGATACCTCGGCCACCAACTTTATGATCCGAGACGAGCGCATGCGTAAGCTCGTGCCCCGCGAGAAAGAGCCAATCACTCCCCTGCTGGACCGCATTCGTACACTATGGCAAGACCAAGGTGTTTCCACCGTGTTAGTTGCTGGCGGTAGCGGAGCTTTCCTTGATGTTGTCGATCGTGTTGTGTTGTTGGACCATTACCGGGTTTTTGACATCACCTCCCGGGCACAACAATTGGCCGAACCCATAGAGGAACAAGAACCCTTCCCCACTCCAAAACATCGCATACCTAAACGCTTGGGGCCGCCGAAAAATCAGCGGGGTAGTAATAAGGGATGGCAGGCCAAGGGGCTGCGTTCCATTCGGCATAGCAACACCACAATTGACTTGACTGCGTTACATCAGCTGGTTGATCCTGCCCAGACCAACAGCATCGCGGCCATACTCCGGGCACTGGAAAACGAAGTCAACGGTGCACGTAGCCTTACCGATCTCATCACACAGCTTTTCGACAAAATCCAACACGATGGCCTCGAAACTATTTCTCCGTTTCGTGGTCACCCCGGCAGGCTTGCCAAGCCACGGCCGCAAGAGGTCTTTGCCACCATCAACCGAAACCGCAGCGTGGCTATGCTGGATCCCGGCCCGTCCACGCCAGAAATGCCTGAGACCGAGTCGCATCCGGACCAACAGTAACCGTTGGGCCAAATACACTTGGGCTACGTAAAACGTCGTGTGGGACTGAGGCGACTACTGGACGAGCAAACTCAATAACTTCGACTGGGATTTCAACCCGATCTGCAGCCCCGATGCTAGAAGCCAGATCCCAGGCATGGATAAACAGATCGAGACTGGGAAAAGCAAGGCCCTCACTGACTACCCGCGGGCCCAATGGCGAATCGACGACGGCGTCAAGATCTGCCTCAGCCACTGCCTGACGCGCAGGATCTACCAACTCAGCCCACCATTGGCCAGGGGGCCATTCAACAGCTTCACCCGGTTGCTCAGGCCATGTCCGCTGCACCAGATTACCTCGCATGATCGATGTACCGGTGCTTGTCGCTGCGCCGACATGACCGAGTACGTCAAGTGCCCGCCAACCTTTGCATGGCGATGGCAACATCCATTGATCTTCAGACACCTGTTGGACGATCTCACTGAAAAAATCCAGACCCCAGACATAAATTTGGTCAGATGTTAGATTCATCACATCAGTTTAGCCTCTGTCTACCGCACGTATCAAAGCCCTAAAAAAACGTCACCTCGAATGTGCACCTTCGATCGCAAGAACAACATCTCAGGGAAGCTCACGCTACGCACTCGCGTCGCTAACCCCGACCGGAGCGCGTGAGAACGTATTCTTATAAGCGTGGCTACCACCACACGGCGGCCGTTAACCAGAACTTCGGAGTGTCACTTGCAACCAGGGTAAGGCCAGCAGTACCTTCTCCTTGTGTTCCAGAACATCAGCCAGCCGAGGTAGGTTTCAGACCACGTAGATGCAAGCTAGATACACTACATTGAGAACTTGACATTTTTGACGTGACGCAGTTCACTGGATTACACTACATGGAAAAATTATTTCGCATCGTGGAGGTAAACGCGAGTGGACGTGCAAGAGTTCAACGCCTTGTCACAGGCTGAAGCCGAGCAGGCTTTACGACCGTGTTTGGACGTTCCCCGTTGGATAGACGACGTCACAGCGGGACGCCCATACGATACGGTCCAATCAGTACTTGACCGTGCCGAACAATCCGGCGCGCAATTAAGTGCCGCTGAGGTCGACCAGGCAATGGCGCATCACCCTCGCATTGGGGAGCAAGCCAAAGGCACCGGTAAAGAAGCCACCTTATCCCGCGATGAACAAGCAGGCTTAGGCACCGTAACCGACGATGTCCAAACCCGACTCGCTCAAGGAAACGCAGAATACGAAGAGCGTTTTGACCGAGTTTTTCTTATCCGAGCAGCAGGCCGCAGCCCCGAAGAAATCTTGACGCAATTGGAGCGCCGCATGGAAAATTCTCCGGAGCAGGAAGTAACTGAAGTCGCCGAGCAGCTCAACCAAATTGCCTCGCTCCGTTTGAAAGGACTGTTCTCATGAGTTTTGTAACCGCCCATGTCCTCGATGCTTCGCTCGGCACCCCGGCCACCGGCGTGACCATCACGCTGCTAGCTGCCGACAATACCGAAATTGCCCAGGCCGTCACCAACGACGACGGCCGCGTGCCCGATCTGGGCCCTGAGACCCTGGATTCCGGTGTATACCGGATCACCTTTGGAACAGGCGAATATTTTGCCAGACGAAACGTAGAGACCTTCTACCCGTCGATCACCGTGGATTTTAAGGTCGATGCTAACCAAAAGCATTATCACGTGCCGCTGCTATTGAGCCCGTTCGCCTACTCCACCTATCGCGGCAGCTGACCCAGGAGCTGATAGCGCAGTCCGTCAGCGGTTGCCGCAAGGATAAAAGGAACCAGTACTAGGAGACTATTTTCATGACTCAAACCGCCCCAAATACCCAGACCAGCAACGGCACTGTACGGCTCACGGCCAACCAATACGGTAAAGCCGAAAACCATGTTGTGCGCGTTTACCGAGATAGCAAACGTCACAGCCTACGTGATCTAAATGTCACCTCGCAGTTGCGCGGAGACTTTGCCAGTGCACATACTGAAGGCAATAACGAGCACGTGGTCGCCACGGATACCCAGAAAAACACAGTTTTTGCCAAAGCCAAGGAGAATGGCATCGAATCACCCGAGCAATTCCTGCTCGGGCTAGCCGATCACTTCACCTCTAGCTTTGACTGGGTCACCGGCGGTCGTTGGGCCGCAGAAGAATATGGCTGGTCGCGCATTAATGACCATGATCATGCCTTCTACCGTTCAGCGCCCGAAGTTCGTACGGCCTTGCTTGTCCGTGACGGCGACCGTGATGTGATGATCTCCGGTTTCCATGATCTGACGGTACTCAAGACCACCGAATCTGGCTTTGTGGGCTATCCGAAAGACAAGTACACGACGCTACCAGAAACCGAAGATCGCATCCTTGCCACAGATATCGCCACTCGTTGGCGCTATAACACCACCGATGTGGATTTTGAAGGCACCTATGAGAAGGTCAAGGACATTATTCTATCGACCTTCACCGATCACTATTCCTACGCGTTGCAGCACACGCTGTACCAGATGGCTGAAAAGGTGATCGCTGCAGTCCCAGAAATTGATGAAATCAAGTTCTCTTGCCCTAATAAACATCACTTCCTGTACGACCTTGATCGCTTTGGCCTAGAGAACCCCAACGAGGTATTCTATGCGGCTGACAGACCCTACGGCTTAATTGAGGCAACAGTTGCACGGGAAGGTGCCGATGTTGACGAGCGTGACTGGATTGGCGTGGCAGGCTTCTGCTAATTGGTTCGACCTGGGCTGTCGCTGACTAGTGGCCCGACTGCTAGTAGGCCTACGACAAAACCGCCCCGCAGTTTCACTCTGAACCTGAGTCGAACTGCGGGGCGGTTTTTATATGTACCTGGTAGATGCGCCATCTGCTATTGAACGTGTCACGGCGCCTCCGGGCGGTATTTTTAGGTATTATCTGATCAGACTCGTCCAAATACGGCCCACCAAGACCAATGATGTGCAATTACGGGGCCAATGCCGGTCGTTGTATTTATTGGCTTTAGCTCAGCATCAGTGATGGCAATGAACTGTGCCAGTAGGCGCGCCTTATCAGCGGCACTGCGGCAGGACGGATTTTAGACCTGGCACCTTGCAGAGTACGGGGGTTGATTCTGTCATTGGCCCAAAGTCTGGGTCGTCTCCCCCGACAGGGTGCGAGTAATCCTGGTTCGTCGACGATGGTGATTGCTTTTCTTCATAATGAGCAGTCATTTTTTCCCTACTTTCATATAGCGGAAATTACTATTCACTGCATGAAAGTAGTATGACGCATGAGCCTGAGCCCGTCAAGAGGTTGACACTAAACTATTGCACGCAATGCTGCACTACTCGACGCGATTGAGGTCTGCACTTATTTGACGTGCAGCCTCCTGCAACAGCGGCACCGCACGGCCAGCGAAGTCCTCGTCTAACCGGCTCGTCGGGCCGGACACTGACACCGCCATTGGAGTTGGAGCACCAACAACATCAACAGCAAAGCATCGCACACCCAGCTCTTGCTCCTGCTCATCTATGGCATATCCCCGCTGCCGCACACGCGCTAGCTCGGCCTCCAGGTCAGCGAAATCGGTCAGAGAATTTGGAGTCAGCTCCGGCATACCCGATGAATGCACAATCTGAGCGATGCGCTCGTGATCAAGCGCTGGCAAAACTGCCTTTCCCACACCAGTGGCCGAAGGGTGTACCCGTCGGCCCACCTCTGTAAACATCCGCATTGAGTGTTTTGAAGGCACCTGTGCCACATAGACCATCATGTCGCCGTCAAGTACTGCAACGTTTGCACTCTCTCCCAGCGCCGAAACTAGCGAGCGCAGGTGCGGGCGCACAATGTCACCCAATTGACGGCCCGCCAGATCACCAAGCCGCATTAAAGTCGGGCCCAGCGCGTAACCCCGATCCTGCAACTGTCTAGCACACCCCAAATTCACTAAGGTACGAAGCAGACGGTGAATGGTCGGCATTGGCAAATCAGCGCGCTCCGCCAATTCACTTAACGTCGCGCGGCCACCTGCATCGGCAATCAGGCCTAGTAAAACAAAGGCTCTCTCAACAGACTGGACTCCTGGCTTAGTCTCTTTGACTGGCTCAGCACCATTTGCGGGATTAATAGCATCGGTTGGTGGTTTTACGCTCGGCTTTTCCACACTGCACTCCTTTACATCAGCAATTACGACCATCTTACATTGAAAGTGGAATTGAAGTTCCACTTGCCGAAATTAGCTGAATAAGCGATACTGGTTTTCACGTAGTAAAGATACAGTTTCATAATACGAAATAACAATGTTTTTGAAGGAGTTCTTTGATGACAGCACCCAGCCCCGGCTATTCCATTACAGTGCGGGTCTCAACTCCTGCCACGTTCACCGCGACCTCAGATGTCACAAATGCCGTCGCCAGCACTGGCGCCCAGATCACCGCGGTAGACGTCGTCGAGTCATCACATGCAGGAATGACCGTTGATGTCTCGTGTAATATTCGCGACCGTGCACACGGTGACGAAATTCGCGCAACCGTAGATGCCTTGGAGGGCGCTACCGTCGGAAATATTTCCGACCGTACCTTTCTTATGCACTTGGGCGGCAAACTTGAGTCTAAACCCAAGGTTCCTTTGCGCAACCGTGATGACCTCTCCCGCGCCTATACGCCCGGGGTCGCTAGAGTCTGCCAGGCCATCGCCAAAAATAAGGCAGACGCTCGAAACCTCACGATCAAGCGAAATACCGTAGCGGTTGTAACTGATGGCAGCGCCGTACTGGGTTTGGGAGATATCGGTCCCGAGGCCGCCATGCCCGTTATGGAAGGCAAAGCCGTCCTGTTTAAACAGTTTGCCGGAGTGGATGCTTGGCCAGTTGCCCTGGACACCAACGATACCGAAAAAATCATCGATATCTGCAAGGCGATCGCCCCGGCCTATGGCGGTATTAACCTCGAAGATATTTCTGCTCCGCGCTGTTTTGAAATCGAATCACGACTGCGCGAGGAACTGGATATACCAGTGTTTCACGATGATCAACACGGCACCGCAATTGTCACTCAGGCTGCGTTGATCAACGCTTTGAAGGTGGTCAACAAAAATATTGGTGACGTGCGCATCGTAGTATCTGGTGTTGGTGCAGCTGGGACAGCCATCATCAAACTCCTGATTGCCTCCGGGGCAACCAATATCTTGGCTGCGGGCCGCAATGGAGTCATTGAACACGGCTCAAACCACGACGACGAACACCGTAGATGGTTAGCGTCCCATACAAACCAGGAAAACTTCAAGGGAAGCCTCAAAGAGGCCGTTGCCGGTGCTGATGTGTTTATTGGCGTTTCGGCCCCGGATCTACTCGATGAAGACGATATGAAAAATATGAACTCAGATGCGATCGTCTTTGCCATGTCGAACCCAGATCCAGAAATCAACCCCGAGGTAGCAGCTCGAAATGCGGCGGTAGTAGCAACCGGCCGCTCGGATTACCCCAACCAGATCAACAACGTGCTTGCCTTCCCCGGTTTCTTCCGCGGGCTACTAGACGCCCATTCCCACAATATTACCGACCAAATGTTGGTAGCTGCTGCAGAAGCCATTGCCTCTTGTGTCTCTGCCGATGAGCTCAATCCCAGCTACATCATCCCTTCTGTCTTTGACGCTGAAGTCTCCACACGGGTGGCCGACGCGATTGTCGAAACTGCCCAGCAAGACACCTAAAACGACTCGATATAGATAGTTTAGAAAAACGAGAAAAGGAGCCATGCACTCATGACTATCACTGTGACCGGACGCCAAGACCTACCGAGAATTGATGAGATTCTTACCCCGGAGGCCCTGGCATTTATTGAGAAACTCCACCAGCGTTTTGCCGCAACACGCAATGATCTTATGGACGCCCGAGTCTCTGCACGGCGTGCCGCGGCAGAGTCTGGCCGGCTGGATTTTCTACCGGAAACCCGTGAGGTTCGCGAATCCGACTGGCAGGTTGCCCCTGCCCCGGAAAAACTGCGTGACCGTCGCGTGGAAATCACAGGCCCGGCCGCACCGGCAAAAATGGCAATCAATGCACTAAACTCCGGGGCCAAAGTTTGGTTAGCTGACTTAGAAGACGCAGCTGCACCGTTCTGGCACAACATGATTGAATCACAACTGAATTTGCGCGACGCTGCCCGCGGCGACTTGTCCTTCACCTCTCCGGAAGGCAAGTCCTATACTTTGCGGGAAGACGGTGAAGTAGCCGTTGTCGTGATGCGCCCACGCGGCTGGCACCTTTCGGAGAAAAATATCGAGATTGATGGCCAACGCGCTATCGGTGCATTGGTGGACTTCGGTCTACACTTTTTCCATAACGCAGCAACACTGCATGAACGCGGCGAAGGCCCGTTCTACTACCTGCCAAAAATGGAATCGTATCTTGAAGCACGTCTATGGAACGATGTCTTCACCTTCGCTGAATCAGAGCTGGGACTGGACCACGGCATCGTACGCGCCACCGTTCTGATTGAGACCATCCCGGCAGCCTTCCAAATGGATGAGATCCTATACGAACTGCGGGACCATGCCTCAGGCCTGAACGCTGGGCGTTGGGATTATCTGTTCTCAATAATCAAGACCTTCCGCGAAGCCGGCGAAAAATTCATCCTTCCTGATCGTGCCGATGTATCGATGACGGCCCCGATGATGCGCGCCTATACCGACCTATTGGTTCAGACGTGCCATAAACGTGGCGCATTCGCCGTCGGCGGCATGGCGGCGTTCATCCCTAACCGGAATGAACCAGAAACGACCAAGAATGCCATAGAAAAAGTCAAAGCAGATAAGCAGCGCGAAGCCGGAGACGGTTTCGATGGTTCCTGGGTCGCACATCCAGGTCTGGTTGATATCTGCGCCGAGGAATTCACTGCGGTGCTGGGCCAGCGACCAAATCAAGTCGACCGGCAGCGCGATGATGTAAATATCACCGCCGAGGATCTGCTCGATATTTCTTCAGCGCCCGGACAGGTCACTGAAAAAGGTGTGCGCGCCAATCTCTACGTTGCCGTGGCCTATACCGCTGTCTGGCTTTCGGGCAACGGTGCGGTCGCCATCCACAGTTTGATGGAAGACGCCGCAACCGCCGAGATCTCGCGTTCACAGGTGTGGCAACAAATCGCTAACAAAGTCACTGCCGTCGATACCGGTCAGACTATTACCGCTGAACGGGTATCAACTATCCTGGACGAAGAAGTGGCACGGCTACGCGAAGAGCTCCAGGACGATGAGCGCTTCCAGCGGTACTACGAGCCAGCCGCAGAAATCATTGCACGGATCACCACCGGCCGAGAAGAGGACTTCGTGGACTTCATGACCTTGCCAGCCTACGAGGTGATCGATTGATGCTTATCAACCAAGAGATGCTGGACCACATCGATCAGAAGTTGGCCAGCACCGATGCGCTGCTCGAACGGGCCTATCCCGGTGATGACGGCAGACGACAAGCTGTTCATACGGTCTATATTCCAGCCGATCGTTATACCTCTGATACGCCACAGCAGTGGGGACAGCAGGCCTTAGATGCGGTACGTCAGCAAGGTTCACTGACAGAGTTAGCTGAACTAGTTGTGGACGACGCCCAGAGCGCCGAGTATAGACAGCATTTGGCCCAACTGGTCGAGCGCAAGCTATCTGAGGAGCCCATCGAGGATCTACGAATAGACTTCGAAGACGGCTATGGTCGACGCTCCGACACCGAAGAAGACCAACACGCAATCCAGGCGGCCCAATACGTTGCTCAAAGCATTGAGGCGGGTACCGCTCCACCTTTTGTAGGCATCCGGTTCAAATGTTTAGAAGCAGATGTCCGAGCTCGTGGGTTGCGTACCCTAGAGATGTACTTGAACACGCTACTGGAAAAGGCCGGCACCTTACCGGATTCCACCGTTTTGACCCTGCCAAAGGTCACTACCGTTGATCAAATCAAAGCAATGAACGATGTGGCAGACACGCTGGAAGCCGGTTTGAAGCTACCGCCTGGTACGGTGCGTTACGAAGTTCAGGTGGAAACTCCACAGCTTATCGTGGGCCCTAACGGTACTGCCGAAATTGCCCGAGTAGTGCATGCCGGCCAGGGTCGTATCACCTCGTTGCACTACGGAACCTATGACTACTCTGCATCGCTAGGCATTGCGGCGGCATATCAGTCCATGGACCATCCGGCCGCGGACTTTGCAAAGAACGTGATTTTGACGGCGGTGGCAGGCACCGGTGTCCATTTCTCAGATGGCTCGACCAATATCCTGCCCCTGGGCCCAGCTAAGGACGTCAAAGCCGCCTGGCAACTCCATGCCGGCTTGGTGGGACGTCATTTGCGTCGTGGCATCTATCAGGGCTGGGATCTGCATCCTGCTCAGCTTCCGACACGATTTCTTGCGACTTTTGATTTCTTTAATCGGTCGTTGGATTCTGCAATACAACGTTTGGCAAGCTATGTTCGTGCCGAAACAGGGGCGGTGATGGATGAGCCTGCGACGGCTAAAGCACTGGCGCGCTATATTCTACGTAGTACCGCCTGTGGGGCTGCAGACGCCACCGATGTCCAAACACGGCTTGGGGTGGGTCAATCAGTCTTAGAACAACTAGCTTCTACCGGGCTAGTGCCGGAATCGGCGGCACCGTGATTCGACAGTACGCAAGGAGACGTCCATGACTTCAACCCCGCAATACTATGCTCCGCATGGGGGCCATCCGCCACAAACACAGCTCCTTACCGATCGGGCGGTAGTCACCGAGGCTTATACGGTTATCCCTAAGGGGGTACTTCGCGATATTGTCACCTCGGTCTTGCCCGAATGGGAGGATACCCGGGCCTGGATTTTGAATCGGCCGGTTGCTGGCGGTGCTACCACCTTCGCCCAGCTCATTGTTGAAGTATCTCCGGGCGGCGGTTCCACCCATCCGGAGCCGCAGGCAGAAGTCGAGGGCTTCGTGTTCGTCCTGGAGGGGTCTGTAGCGATCCAAATTGGCGGACAGACTGAACATCTCAGTGAGGGTGGCTTTGCATTTTTGCCTGCCGGGGTCTCATGGCAGCTCCGAGCCACCGGGGATGCTCCGGCACGGTTCCAATGGATACGTAAACGCTACGAGCCGCTGGAAGGCTACACTCCAACACCACAGTTTGGCCAAGAGCAGGATATTGAACCTGCGCCGATGCCAGGCACAAATAATGCTTGGCGAACGACACGGCTTTTGGATCCCAGCAATCTTGCCTACGATATGCACGTCAATGTGGTTACGTTCGAGCCTGGCGCCGTCATTCCTTTTGCCGAAACGCATGTGATGGAACACGGCATATATGTGCTGGAAGGTAAAGCCGTCTACCGGTTGAACACCGACTGGGTAGAAGTTGAGGCCGGAGATTACTTCTCCCTTCGCGCCTTCTGCCCTCAAGCCTGCTACGCCGGTGGACCAGCGAATTTCCGATATTTGTTATACAAAGATGTGAATCGACAGGTCATGCTGTAACGGCTAGCTACCCAAAGGGTGTGTCCAAGACAATTCCGATTGTCTTGGACACACCCTTTTAATATTGAGTTAGCTCATCATTCTCGGCGCATAATGCCAAAGTCTTCAATTTCCGGCAGCCCATAGGTCTCGGATGATGAGTCGCTTTCGCTCGGCGGCCGCGACAGCGCCACCTCGCAACAGGCGAGTCTTGGGATAGCAAGCGGCTCGAGTTCCATGCCCTATCCCGGCCAGCTGCTCAGCAGCTGCATTACTGTCTAATGCAACAATGCAATCGACGAGTAGGCCGAAAGCAGCGACGCCCAAAGCTTCCGGTCCTAAATAAAACGCTCGGCTAGGATACCTAGCCGAGCGTTTTATCGTAGCCTTACTGGTTCAGTAACTTATGAGGCTATTTTTTGGATTCATTCCGCTTTGTAGGTTCCAATTCAGACTTGCCTATATCGGAATCTTGCCCGTTAACAACCTGCACAAGTTCTTGCGTCGTGGTGACTTCACCACATTCGATTCGCTCTTTAACTTCTTCGAGTTTCTCCTCAGGGACTATCGGTATTTCTTCGCCATCGGAGTCAACTAATTTGCCGTCAACAAAAACATCACCGTCTTCCAGATCCTGCAGATGTGACCACGTCAGGTAGCGTACCGGTTTAGCTGCAAAGACCGACGGATCTGGCGAATTACCTGCTTTCAGTTCGTTAAAGATGATGTTCAAAATCACCGCAACAATGGCTGCAGAGGAAATCCCAGAATCAAAAATGGTCTCTACCCAGGAAGGGAAATCACTGTAGAAATCAGGGCTTACGACCGGGATCATGCCAAAGCCCAGTGCGGAGGCAACGATGATGAGGTTCATGTTGCCTTCGTATTTGACCGTTGAAAGATTTCGGATGCCAGACGCTGCAACAGTCCCAAAAAGAACAATTCCTGCTCCGCCAAGGACTGGCATAGGAATTGCTGCAATAACCTGGCCCAACCAGGGAACCAACCCGAGCACAATCATGATGCCGCCGCCGGCGGTGACTACCCAGCGGGACTTCACCCCGGATAGGGCCACTAGGCCAACGTTTTGCGCAAATGCTGACTGGGTGAACGAACCAAACACTGGCGCTACTGCAGAAGACAACATATCTGCACGCAAACCATCAGCGATGCGACGCGAATCTACTGGAGTGCCAACGATCTCCCCGACTGCGATGATGTCTGCAGTGGTCTCAGTTTTGACCACAAGAATGACAATCAACATTGACAAAATCGCTGCAATATCAAAGGTGGGCATACCAAATTCAAAGGGCTTAGGAAAAGCCACCGCCATGCCGTCTCCCACGTCAGAGAAGTCGGTTCTTCCCATAAACACGGCAATTATTGTGCCTACTACCAGACCCAACAGAATGGACAACCGTGAAAGTGTTGCCACGCCCACCTTAGAGAAGATCATGATGATGATAAACGTGATGACCGCCAGGCCGATATTCATCATTGAGCCGTAATCATCAGCTGTATCATCGCCACCCATAGCCCAGTCGGCGGCCACTGGAAATAAAGTCAGACCAACAGCGGTAATTACCGTACCGGTCACAACCGGCGGAAAAAACCGAACGATCTTGGCAAAGAACGGGGCAATGAGAAAACCAATAATACTGGCCACGATGATGGCGCCAAAAACATCCTGCAGCGTATCCCCGCCAGCAAGGATGGCCAGAATAGTTGACACAGAAGCGAACGACACTCCCTGAATCAACGGCAGCCGGGATCCAAGAAACGGCAGACCAGCAGACTGAAGTACCGTTGCTAGACCGCCGACAAACAAACTGGCCGTGACCAACTTGGCTGTATCTCCCGCAGATAGGCCCGCGGCATTGCTAACGATCAAAGGTACGGCAAGAATACCGCCGTACATAGTTAAAACGTGTTGAAGACCGAAAGCGAAGTTCTGGCCCATCGACAATCGTTCATTTTCCGGCGCATTGGAATTTGCCGCGTACGCGGGTTTAGCGAAAAGAGATTTCACGATCCCTCATTTCTTTGTGAACACTGACTTCTACAGTGATTTCACAATGTGAAATTATTCTTCCGAAGATAATACCTAACAGTAACTCAGTTCACATTATTCCTGTCAAGTTCCGACGTCAATTCTTCCTTTTTCTGGAATTTAGTTATCGCATTATGAAATTAATGCGGCAGACAAGCTTGACTCGCATCACAATTACTTTTACGCTAACTTTCACAACTCAAAAACTAGATTCCACATTATGAAAACACTAGGAGGCTGTTGTGACAGAAACCGTTTCCGCCCAACAATCCGATCGTCTAAATTTTTCACCCGCAGATTTTGTGCTGAACTGCTCCACCTTGCTAACCGAACTCCCCGTTAACGAACGCCCCGCTGCCGCAGCTGCTGCCGGGTTCACCGAAGTAGAGTTCTGGTGGCCTTTCGACGGCGAACCTACTCCGTCAGATGCAGAGGTCGAAGAATTCATTATCGCCCTTGATGAGGCCGGCGTTCGTCTTGTCGGATTGAATTTCTGGGCAGGCCACATGGCCGGCGGCGACCGCGGACGCGTATCCACCCAGGGTGAAGAAGTCACCTTCAAAGAAAATTGCGCTGTTGCAGCCAAAATCGGCGAACGCACCGGCTGCACCGCGTTCAATGCACTCTACGGTTTACGTCAGCCGGGCGTTTCCGAGCAGGAACAAGCTGATCTGGCGGTAGAAAACCTGGCTATTGCCGCCCAAGCAGTAGCCCCGATCGGCGGCACCGTATTACTCGAACCAGTATCTGGCGCTGATGGGTACCCCCTAAAGACCGCTGCTGACGCTTTAGAGATTATTGACCGTGTCCAATCCGGCGATGCCAAAGCAGGTGCGGCCCAGAATATTGCACTGCTGGCCGATTTTTATCACATGGCCGTCAACGGCGACGACGTCGCCCAGGTTATCGAAGACCACGCAAAGACCTTTGGACACATCCAAATCGCAGATAACCCTGGCCGTGGCGCCCCTGGCTCCGGGGAACTACCACTATTCAAGTGGATCGCCCGGGCACGCCAACTGGGCTACACCGGCAAGGTGGCTTTGGAATACAAACAGGATCAAAACACCGCCTTTGACTGGCTGGCCAAATAAGTGTCACCGCACGCAGATCAGTCACGTTCGTAGAACTTTAGAAAGGACTTTATATGGCAAAGCAAAAAATCGCGTTCATCGGTCTAGGCATCATGGGCCTGCCCATGGCCAAAAACCTCGTGCAGGCCGGTTTTCCGGTGACCGGTTATAACCGTTCACCACAGAAAGCTCAGGCCCTTGCTTCAGCCGGCGGTCATGCAGCCGAAACCATCGCTGAGGCTGTTCAAGATGCCGAGGTTATTATTACCATGGTTCCCGATTCGCCCGATGTTACTGCGGTAGTTACCGGCAGTGAAGGCGTCTTTGCTCATGCGCCACAGAACGCTTACTGGGTTGATGCTTCCACCATTCGTCCAGACGTTGCGACTGAGCTTGCCGAACAAGCCCGCGCCGCTGGCCTAAAACCCCTAGATGCCCCAGTTTCCGGTGGCGAGCAAGGTGCCATCGACGGTGCGCTATCGATCATGGTCGGCGGCGAACAAGCCGATTTCGACGCTGTCCAGGACGTACTCAATGCGGTAGGCAAAACCATTGTACGAGTCGGGCCTTCCGGTTCCGGACAAACCGTCAAAGCGGCAAATCAGCTTATGGTTGCCGGAAATATCCAATTACTGGCCGAAGCAGTTGTCTTTTTGGAAGCATACGGTGTCGATACTTCTTCAGCCCTGCAGGTATTGGGCGGAGGACTCGCCGGTTCCAAAGTCTTGGACCAAAAGGGACAGAAAATGCTGGACCGCGAATTTAGCCCAGGTTTCCGACTCGAGCTACACCACAAAGACATGGGCATTGTTACTGCCGCAGCTAGAGAAGCAGGCGTTTCGATCCCGATTGGCGCAGCAGTAGCCCAACTCGTTGCTGCAACCGTCAACCATGGCGACGGAGGCCTTGACCACTCCGGCCTGTTCCGGCTTGTAGAAGAGCTTTCCGGTCGGGCCAATAATTAAGCCTTTCAGAGGACTTTCAAGGAGACAGACATGACCACGATGCGTACTGTAGATGCCATCGCCCTGATTTTAGAGAAAGAAGGCGCAACCGAGACGTTTGGTTTGCCAGGCGCTGCCATCAATCCGCTGTACTCAGCAATGAAAGCCCACGGCGGGCTCAATCACACCCTGGCACGCCACGTCGAAGGAGCCTCACACATGGCCGATGGGTACAGCCGGTCGACACCCGGAAATATCGGGGTGTGCATTGGTACCTCCGGGCCGGCAGGCACGGATATGATCACCGGCATGTATGCAGCCGCAGCGGATTCAGTCCCGTTACTTTGCATCACCGGACAGGCGCCAGTGGCCGTCTTACATAAAGAAGATTTTCAAGCCATCAATATCGACGAAATTGCAAAGCCACTGTGCAAGATGGCGACCACTGTGCTGGAACCCGGACAAGTGCCGGGAGCTTTCCAAAAAGCATTTCAGCTCATGCGCTCATCCCGCCCCGGGCCTGTCCTGGTAGATCTGCCGCTGGATGTACAGTTGGCTGAAATCGACTTCGATATTGACACTTACGAACCACTGCCGGTGTCGAAACCCGCTGCAACAGAAGCCCAAGCCAATAAGATCCTCGACATGCTCTTCGAGCACCACCGTCCAATGATTGTTGCCGGTGGTGGGATCATTAATGCTGATGCTGCTGACGAACTGATCGAATTAGCTGAGTTGCTAGACATTCCTGTGGTACCAACCCTTATGGGTTGGGGGGCCATACCGGATGACCACCCGCTAATGGCCGGCATGGTGGGCATCCAAACCCATACTCGCTACGGCAACGCAAATTTCCTGGAATCCGATATCGTGCTAGGCATAGGCAACCGGTGGGCAAACCGTCACACCGGCGATCTAAATGTGTATCGGGCTGACCGAAAATTCATCCACGTCGATATCGAACCAACTCAGATCGGCAGGGTCTTTGCACCGGACTACGGCGTGGTATCTGACGCTAAAGCGGCACTCCAAGCTCTGGTTGATGCCGCTCGCAAACGCAAGGCAGCCGGATCAGTACCGGAATATTCCACCTGGTCGACCAGCTGTACCGCACGTAAAGGTCAGCTGCAACGCAAGACGCATTACGATGAAAAACCCATCAAACCACAGCGGGTATATCAGGAAATGAACCGTGCTTTCGGCCGCGACATTACGTATGTGACCACCATTGGCCTCAGCCAGATCGCCGGGGCACAAATGTTGCATGCCTACCGTCCACGGTCTTGGATCAATGCCGGTCAGGCTGGACCTCTGGGTTGGACAGGCCCTGCAGCACTTGGAGTGGTGCGCGCCAAACCAGGTGAGACTGTTGTGGCGTTGTCTGGGGATTATGATTTCCAATTCATGATCGAAGAACTGGCCGTCGGCGCCCAACACCAACTGCCCTACCTACACGTAGTGGTAAATAATTCATACCTTGGCCTAATCCGGCAATCGCAACGGACCTTCGACATGGACTATGAAGTCTCACTGGCCTTTGACAATATTAATGCCACACCCGAAGCACAAGAAGGCGGGTATTCCGGCTATGGGGTGGATCATGTTAAAGTCGCCGAGGGGCTGGGTTGCAAGGCCATCCGTGTTGAAGACCCGGACCAGATAGGGCCAGCCCTCGAACAGGCCAGCCAACTGATGGATACCCACCGTGTTCCAGTGGTAGTGGAGGTCATTCTGGAACGTGTCACAAATATTGCCATGGGGACGGCTTTGAATAATGTCAATGAGTTCGAAGACCTAGCTGTAAACCCCGAGGATGCTCCAACCGCCCTGACACTACTGGATTAGTAGGGACCCTATGAACCGCTCTACCGTCATTGTTGTCGCACCCGATAAATTCAAAGGGTCGGCTCCTGCCAAGGAAGTTGCCGAATCCCTCACCCAGGGGCTCAATTCAGTGCTACGGTCAGCCGAGGTGCGCTGCGTCCCGGTGGCCGATGGCGGCGAAGGCACAGTCGACGCCGCCGTCTCGGCAGGATTCGCCAGGCATAGCCTGCAGGTGACCGGGCCGGTCTCGGTGGGGGTTGAAGCAACATGGGCGCTAGACGGTTCACACGAAGCAGTCGTGGAATTAGCCCAAGCCTCCGGTATCGAATTGCTTGACCCGAACCGTCTGGCCGGTACAGCGGCCACCTCTCGGGGCACCGGCGAGATATTACAGTCCGCCCTTGAATCCGGTGCCCAACGCATCGTCTTGGGCCTGGGTGGGTCGGCATCCACCGACGGTGGAGCCGGGATGCTGGCTGGACTGGGCGTGGAGTTACATGACAGCAACGGTCAGCCAGTCCCTGACGGTGGCGGCAATTTGCAACACTTAGCGCATGTCAACCTGGCGGGTCTTGACCCTCGCTGGGCTGACATCGAAGTGGTTCTGGCTAGCGATGTGGATAACCCACTGCTTGGGCCTGCTGGTGCTGCCGCCGTATTCGGCCCGCAGAAAGGTTTGGCAAGTGACCAAGTACCAACGCTTGATGCTGCACTAGGCAATTTCGCGAATTTACTGGCCGAAGCCGCTGAACGCGAATGGGGATCCACTGCCGGCAAATACGTTCGCGATATGGTTGACCATCCCGGTGCAGGCGCTGCAGGAGGCACCGGGTTTGCAGCTATGGCTGCGTTAGGTGCAAAGCAACGTCGTGGCATCGACGTAGTATTAGATTTTGTCGATTTCCCCAACGCCCTGCGCCATGCCGATCTGGTCATTACCGGTGAGGGAAGTTTGGATGAACAATCGTTGCAAGGTAAGACACCGGTGGGTGTTGGACAAGCGGCAGCACAGCACGATATCCCCGTCTATGCGGTGTGTGGCCGTAGCCTTCTGACAGCACAGCAGGCAACACAGGCCGGTATCGATAAAGTATTTGCCCTAAGTGATCTGGAAGCTGACCCCAGCGTCTCCATGAGCCAACCACACCGATTGCTGGTTCAGATCGGCCAGCAAATCGGTCATACTTTAATAGCAGAAACGGCACAACGAGAAGGAGTGGATCGGGTATGAATCAACCCGTTTACGATGTGGTTTTCCGAGCCAACCAAACCCTGTTCGAAGGAAAACTCCAGTCGCTAGAAGTGGCAGTCCAGGACGAACAAATCGTAGCGATCCGCCCGCTGGGATCTGAACTGACTGGTAAACGAATAATCGAGCTGGAACCACACCAGGTGCTGCTACCTGGGCTCGTCGATACTCACGTGCACGTTAACGAACCTGGACGCACCGAGTGGGAAGGTTTTGAGACGGCAACACGTGCCGCGGCAGCTGGTGGTGTCACCACGCTGATCGATATGCCGCTCAATTCAGTACCTTCAACCGTCAATACTGAAGCCCTACAGATCAAACAAGACGCAGCACAAGATCAGCTGTTTATTGACACTGGCTTTTGGGGCGGGGCTGTGCCCGGTAATACAACCGATTTGAAACCACTACACGACGCCGGTGTTTTCGGATTCAAATGCTTCTTAGAACATTCTGGGGTCGATGAATTTCCGCATCTTGAAATCGATGAAATGCGTCAAGATATGGCTGAGATCGCCAAGTTTAACGGGCTAATGATTGTGCACGCAGAAGACGCCCACACGTTAGAACAGACCCGCCAGCAAGGCATCACTACCGGACCAAAATATACTGACTTCTTAGCTTCCCGCCCCGGAGCCGCAGAACAGGTCGCCATCCAAGCCGTTATCGACGCGGTGCGTACAACGGGAGCGCGCGCCCACATTCTGCATTTATCCAATGCGGATTGCCTTGAACAAATTGCTCAAGCTAAAGCTGAAGGATTACCTCTAACAGTCGAAACCTGCCCGCATTATCTAACGTTACTTAGCGAAGACATCGATGATGGCATGACCGCGTATAAGTGTGCCCCGCCCATCCGCGAGGATGCTAACCGAGAACGACTCTGGCAAGGACTACAAGACGGCACGATCGACATCATCGTTTCTGATCATTCACCCTCCACACTGGAGCTGAAAGAACACGGCGACGGCAATTTCGATACCGCATGGGGTGGAATATCTTCCCTCCAACTTGGACTATCAGTGATCTGGACTGAAGCCCAGCAACGCGGCGTTGACCTCGCCGAAGTAGCGTCTTGGATGGCTGAGGGCCCAGCCCGGATCGCTGGAGTTTCAGACAAAGGACAACTGGCCCCCGGTAACGACGCCGACCTGGTCATTTTCGATCCAGAAGCCACTTGGACGGTCGACGCCGGCAGCTTGCACCACCGTAATCCGATTACCCCCTACGATAAGCGCGAGCTCTCCGGCCAAGTGGTCTCGACCTGGTTACGCGGTCAACAGGTAGATTTCAAGGTGCCCCGCGGACACTTTTTGTATTCCAAAGAGCGAGTTTCGTTCTAATTTTTCGACCATGCTGAGTCGATTACGCAGCGGCCTTTATACCTTCTTGTCATAAAGCAGATTCATTGCCCACTTCGCTCAAGAATTCCTTGTAGCTAACCAGTATTGTTTGCCACTGTACCTACTACAACCCAAACTTACTGTAGCCAGGAAGCGAAGTGGGGACCCTTCGAGTATTCGGGAGAACAACCGGTAACGCCAAGCCTACGGGCCTGGCGTTACCAAATGGTCTAGACACCCAAGGTGTCGCGCAGTCGAGCGACGTGCCCGTCGGCGTCGACATTATATTGTGCGTGCTGAACTTTTCGGTCGCTGTCAAGAACGAATGTTGAACGCAGGGTGCCTTCGAAAGTGCGCCCATTAATGGTTTTTTCTCCGAAGCTCCCGTATGCTTGGGCGGTTTTGGATCCCGGATCGGATAGCAGCGGGAAGGTCAGGTTTTCCTGGTCGGCAAAAGCTTTGATGTCTTCTGGATCATCGGGTGAGATTCCAATGACTTGATATCCTGCCGCCGCCAAGGAGTTAATGTTGTCCCGAAAATCGCAAGCTTCCGTGGTGCAACCCGGCGTCGCGGCTTTCGGATAGAAGTAAACGATCACCTGCTGATCCGCATAGTCATCCAAGGAAATCTGCTTGCCGTTAGCATCCGACAGCGTAAAAGCAGGAGCGGTTTCTCCGATTGCAAGTTCTGACATAAATACCCTCCAATTTCATATACTGAAATTATGTTTCACTACTACGGAATATAGTCTGTAGCATTGAAACGCTTAGGGCAAGCCCCACGCACTAATTAAGTGCCTCGAGTACTTATTGTGGCCAGCGTATTGTCTTCTGCGCTGGCTTTCTCGTCTTTCGCATCCACCGTGGGTTGCCGAGCTTGGCGGGTGCGATCTTGCATTTCTTGTGCTTGGTCCCTGGCAAAGGACAGTACAACGCCAACGGCAAGAATACTCATAAGTAATGCCGAGCCGCCCGAAGAAATAAACGGCAGCGGCACACCAATAATGGGCAGCAAACCTGTAACCATCGCAATGTTCATAAACGTTTGGCCCAAAAGCCAGGTCATGATCGCACCGGTGGTGATCACCACGAAGGTGTCGGTGGTGTTATAAGCTACCCGGAACATACCGATTCCCAGGGTGATAAACAGCCCAATGACCAACAGCGCCCCAATCAGCCCAAGCTCTTCGCCCAATACGGCGAAGATCAGGTCGTTTCCGGCTTCAGGAATATAAGACCATTTTTGGCGTGACTGGCCCAGTCCAACCCCAGACCAGCCGCCCGAGGCTAAAGCAAAGATACCTTGTTCGTATTGGTAGCAGGGGTCTGCCGGGTGATCGCAATTACCAAGCCAGGCGTCAATGCGCATCATTCGGTTACCCGATTGCATCGTTGCCACGGTCAAACCCACCAGGCCAACCACAGCGGTGATAACTAAATACGACGTCCGTATTCCAGCCAAATAAATAATAGCGGCAATAATCATCAACATGATCAGCAAAGTTCCGATGTCTTTGCCAGCCACGATCAGGCCGGTCAGTATCAAGCCAAATGGGAGGATCACAGGTACCAGCAGGTCTTTACCGTAGCCTTTGAGCTTGGCTTTTTGACTGAGTGCATAACCGGCCCAGACACTAAAGGATAATTTGGCTGCTTCTGCAGGCTGAAATGATAGCCCGGCTATACGAATCCACCTGCGACCACCATTGACTTCAAATCCAAGCGGAGTAAAAACTAACGCTAATAAGACAATACTGACCAGCAACATGATGACTGAAAGTTTGTGATACGTGCGTCGAGTCCATCTGCCCATCCAAAAAAGCAGGATAAGACCGATGACGGCGTAGATGCCCTGAGAACTCAGGGATGCAAATGAGCCGGCGCCGCCAATAAATTCCACCGAAGAAGCCGACAGCACCATGACCACACCGATACAGGTTAATGCGATGGTGGGCCCCAGGATGAGCCAGTAGGCAGATTTTTTTGAGTGCGTTCCGGTCAACCAGTCCCACACACGTCTTGCCCGCGGTGTTGGACCAATGGTCATATTGCACCCCTTGTGCGCTGCTGACTGAGCGATCCCGACGTCGGACCTGTATTGCCCCCTCCACTGTAGTGTCTTTGAGATAGGCGACGGGCAGGCATTATGGGAGCGTGTCGTAGAAAGATTGTTGCCGTCAGTCCCGCACCGGCTTCTGGTCTGTGTTTTCGTCGTCGTGGTTGTTAGTGTCGTCGGACAACTAAGGAGGAGCACATGACTCAGGGTGTTCAATCACAAGATCGCAATCCGAGTGCCGATACAACCGAGCACAACGCGTATTTTCCTTCACCATATTCTTTGAGCCAGTACACAACGGCTACAACCGACTTTGCTGGCCTGGCCACGGACCGTAATGCCTATGACGGCGGACGCTGGAAAGTGCTGGTTGTCGCCAGTGAACAACGGTACTTGTTGATGAATAATGGCACATTGTTTTCCACGGGCAATCATCCGGTGGAGACTTTCTTGCCGTTACATCACATACTCGAAGCAGGCTTCGACGTTGAAGTCGCAACGCTGACCGGTGCTCCAGTGAAACTAGAATGGTGGGCTTTTCCTGATCAGGATGACACCGTCCAAGAGACCTGGCAGAAGGTGGAGCCCAAATTTAAGGCACCCAAGAGACTCTCAACGGTAGTGCACGATGAACTCGGCGAAGATTCAGACTACCTGGCGGTATTTATCCCCGGTGGGCATGGTGCCATGCATGGATTGGCCGAAAGTACCGACGTTCAGGCCGTCTTAGATTGGGTGCTAGCGGGTGAGCGCCTGATTATCACACTGTGTCACGGTCCTGCTGCACTGCTGGCTGCCTCAATCGGACGCGAGTTATCACCGTTTGCTGGCTATGGTCTCTGCGCCTTTCCGGATGCCGCCGATGCTGACCCCAATGTAGATATTGGGTATTTGCCTGGCCCGATGCCATGGTTATTGGGCTCTGCTCTTCGTGACCAGGGGATGGTACTAAAAAACGCGGACGACATGACCGGTGCAACCTACCATGATCGGAATCTGCTATCCGGTGATAGCCCACTGGCCGCCAATGAGCTGGGCAAGATGGCAGCCAGTGCACTGGTTGAAGTTGTGAGCTAACTCGCTGCGTTTACCAGGACGGTCATCGCCGGGAAGTAGGCTTCCGTCCGCCGGTAACAAGCAGAGGATATGTTCTTATTCAAATAGCGGACCGAATCCAGCGGGCAGTTGGGAACGTAGGTCTGCGACTTCCCCTTCGGTGACTGCCTTGTTCAATGTGGCGAATACTGCTCGGACATGAGAACGAGCTTGTTCCGGATCAACCTGGTCACCAAGGTGTTTAGCCACGCGCCGCAAAAAGTCGTCGACGTCGTCGTTGACCTGGTCGTCGTCTGGGTTGCGTTCGGTGACAACGCTTTCCAGCTCTTGGGGTAGCTGGCCAGCAAGGTCCTTTGCCTCATCCGCGGTGAGCTGTTTGCCCAAGTCCGCCAGCACGACACGGGTTATCTTTTCAGCTGTTTCTCGTTCAGTGGAGCCGCCGTGGTCAAAAACTGTTTTTATGATCTCGTCGTATTGCATAGGTATTCACTCCTTTTTCGATCCTGGATTTATACCTGCCAGATCGCATATGGGGAGAAATCGTTGGGTAAGGAGTTGAGTAGGTCCAGTTGCTCGCCATCTGAGACGCCTTCAACGAGGGCAGAAAATGCGGCACGAGTCCTGGTTTCGGTATGATCTGGAGTCGTCCCGAGACGTTCGCCAATTCGACGAACAAATTCTTCGGCGTCAAAGGTTTCTTTATCTTTGGGATCGCCGTGGAGTAGGACTTCTCCGAACTCTTTGGGCAGTTGGGCTGCGAAGTTTTCGTGTTCACCTTCCAAGTCGCGCTCCGCCAAGGTGGTCAAAACCGCGATCAAGGTGTCATTGGCTGCTTCAGTGGATTCGATGTCGGCACGTTGTTGTACAACATTGATAAGTTCTGTCGTCTGCATAGCATTCTCCTTCCGGAAAACGTCCAGTCTGAATATTCCAGCCCTGAAACTTAGCGATTCGAGACTGGCCAGCATGCGCATACCAATTTCGCTCGCTATCCATTGTGAGCAGACTTGTCACCCAAATTGCAATACACCTGTGATAAACCAAGCCGCCCAGTATGTACTGGGCGGCTTGGTTATTGAGCTACTGCAGTGCCGTTAGTACTCGATTACTACACGACCGTCGATCTTTCCGCCACGCATTTCCTCAAAGATATCGTTGAGGTCTTCTAGCGGCCGACGCTGATAGGTGGGCTTGATCTTGCCTGCTGCATAAAATTCCAGTGCTTCTATCATGTCTTGTCGCGTACCTACGATGGAACCGCGGATAGTCAGACCGTTGAGCACAACGTCGAAGACCGAAACATCGAATTTTCCGGGTGGTAGACCGTTGAAGACGATCGTGCCGCCGCGACGTGACATCCCGATGGCCTGGCTAAACGCTTGTTCGTGTACCGCCGTCACCAGCACACCGTGTGCGCCTCCGACCTGGTCTTGGACTTCGGCTGCAGGATCAGTGTCTGCGGCATTGATAACAATCTCGGCACCGTGTTTCTTGGCTAACTCGAGTTTGTCGTTAGCAATATCGACGGCAATGACACGCAGGCCCATAGCCACCGCGTATTGCACAGCCAAGTGACCAAGGCCGCCGATGCCTGAGATAGCTACCCAGTCGCCGGCTTGGGTTTCGGTCATTTTTAGGCCCTTATATACGGTTACACCGGCACACAGCACCGGGCCCACTTCATAGGGATCGGAACCTTCGGGAATTCGTGGTGCATAACGGGTATCAATGAGCATATACTCACCGAATGAACCGTCAGTGGAATAGCCTCCGTTGATCTGGTCGTGGCACAGTGTCTCCCAGCCTTTGCGACAGTATTCGCAGTTGCCGCATGCACTCCACAACCAGGCATTACCGGCCATGTCACCGACTTCGAAATTCACGGTGTCTTCACCCAGTTCTTCAACTACGCCCACCCCTTCGTGCCCGGGGATAAACGGTGGTGTGGGTTGGACAGGCCAGTCACCTTCCATTGCGTGTAAGTCGGTGTGACAGACCCCCGTCGAAACGAGTTTTACTAAGGCTTGGTGTTTGCCGGGTTTTGGTTTTTCTGTGTTCTCAATATCTATTGTGTCGCCGAACTGTTTGACGATGCCAGCTTTCATAGCCATAGGATGACCCTCCCTAAGTTGCCGTACCATAGAAATTCTTGACAACTATGACTCTAATCACACACCCGTTGCATGGTTGTTGCAGCAACGTTGCACATACGTTGCAGTCCTTTAGGGAAACCCCGGCGGGCAGGGTCATGACATGCTATTGCCGGCTATTTAGGCTGTTTATATGCAAATCGTGTTGACGGCTATCATTCCGGTGCTCCTTATCATGGGGCTGGGATGGTTTCTTCGTCGCAGGTCGCTGCAGTCAGCAACCTTTTGGGCCGGCCTTGACCACCTGGTGTACTTTATTTTTACCCCAGCATTATTTGTGTCCACTATTTCCCAAACACCGCTAAATTCTGTACCGCTTGGTGGGCTGACACTCAGTGTTGCCGTACCTATTATTGTGGCCTCCGGGATCATCGTGCTACTACGAAAACCACTGCGAGCCACCGGACCAGAAATGGGCAGCAGCATACAAGGCACGATTCGGATTAATACGTATGTTGGCCTGATCGTGGCTAACTCTCTTGGTGGCACCCAGGGCATGGGATTATTCTCGATTGCCGCGGCAATCGTTGTGCCTTTGGTAAATATTATTAGCGTCGTCGGATTTACTCTTTATGGGCACAACCAAGGACAACTACGACCCGCAAGAATGCTGCTGCAAATCCTTAGGAACCCCATGGTGCTGGGCTGCCTGATTGGATTGGGGTTGTCACTTGCCCCATTTGAGTTACCCAGTTTTGCTGCCGCAACGCTAGAACTACTTGGTAACGCCGCATTAGTAACCGGTACGTTATCTGTTGGTGCAGCGTTGCGCTGGGACGTCGATCGACATCAATCCGGTGTGATAGCGGTAGTCTCCAGTCTGAAATTGATCCTTTTGCCCCTTGGGGCAGCCTGGATAGCAATCAGTGTTGGCTTGACTGCCATGCCCTTGCTCATGGTCATTTTGATTACAGCGATTCCGCCTGCGCCGTCATCGTACGTGTTGGCCGAGCGAATGGGCGGGGACAGTAAATTAATGGCATCAATCACCGGCGTGCAAACTCTGATTGCCATGGTGACACTGCCGGTATTGTTAACCATCTTTCAAAGTGTCTAAGCACGCCGGAAATAGTGCTCTTAGCTATCTCGAAGCCTATTCTTTTGTATCTTTCCTGAACCCGTACGCGGAAGACTAGCCACAAACCAAACCTCCCGCGGACGGTGCGATGAATTGAGGTGTTCGCGAGCAAATTGCAAAATAGACTCACGCACCTCTGCCTGCCGGATAGGGTCTTCCAAAACATTTCTTTCAGGAACAACAACGGCTGTAACTCGTTCTCCCCAGTCTTCATCTGGAATCCCAACTACGGCTGCCTCAACGACCTCCGGATGTTCCAGTACGACTTGCTCCACTACGACTGACGAGACGTTTTCGCCGCCTGATTTGACGATGTCTTTTAGCCGATCCGTAAAGACAAAAGTGTTATCTGGATCCAGATGTCCTATATCACCCGAGTGCAACCACCCTCCAGAAAACACTTCATTGATCGGCTTGAGATAACCTTCCATAACCGCCGGTCCACGTAAAACCAGTTCACCATCCTCTCCTGCGGATAGCCGTTCATTAGTTGCAGGATCGAAAATAGCGGCGTCTGTATGCGCGGTGACTGTTCCCCAAGTGAATCGCTTATCGGGGTCGTAGCCGGGCCACTGGCAGATTGTGCCAGGCGTTGCTTCGGTCATTCCAGATGCCATAATCAGGTCTGCATGCGGAAAGCGTTGGGTTAATGCGCGGTATAAACTTTCGGGAACCGGTGCCATCCCATAACCAAGCAGTTGCAGATGAGGCATTTTATCTCCGGTATTTACCGAATAGTCATGAATCGCTTCCAACATAAGTGGCAAACCGAGACCATGCGTTGACTTCGACTGCTGCACCGTACGCCCAAACTCTTCCGGATCGAACCCAGCCAGCAGGTGTACCCGCCCACCCATCATGAGAAATGGAATGACAATCATATTCAAGGCTGCAGTGTGAAAAACAGGTAACGCGATAGTGGTCACGGGCTGGTGTTGCCGACGTTGGATGTTCAGCATTGTGGCACTGGATAATCCCGATATGACCACTGTCAGATGAGAAGTCATGATGCCTTTAGGCTCCGAAGTTGAACCTGATGAAAACAGACATTGGGCAATCTGCCGGTCCGCGATGGCAATCTCCAGTGGAGCTTCAATTTCGACACCAGCTGGTGCAAAACTCGCTGCGTCTGCTATGAACCTTTCGAAATCATGGAGTTGCGCAGTTGGGAACCCGGCAGACAGTGCATCATTATCGGCGCCTATCACAATGATATGTTCAATAAACGAAATACGGTCCGCGGCCGTTTTTAGTATTGGCAGCACATCGGCATGAATCACGGCGACTTTCGGTCTGGTTTGTTCAAGTGCATAAACCAGGTGGTGTTGGCCTCCTAGCATATTCACCAGGGTGGCTGCTGCGCCCATTTTGGTAATACCAAAATAAGCCACCATATACTCCTTGCAGTTGGGCGCTAACACAGCAATTGCTTCACGGGCTTCAACACCGAGCCCAACCACTGCATGGGCAAAACGATTTGCCTGCGTTTCAAGCTGCCTATAGGTAAGCTCCCCTCGTTCATCAACCAGAGCCCGCCGATCGCCATAGGCACGTGCCGCCCGGGTAGGAATATCGCCGACTGATGTCCTACGAGCCAACGCGTGATCGAGCTCGAAGCCCTTGAGGGTTTCCGGATTGTCGATATTAAAAATAGGAAATTTCATAGACGCCGGTATTCTCCTGAGTTGCACTATAGGTATGACTTACGTCATAGTATCGTCCGGTGTCGAAATTCTCCTAATTATGGGATCACCACAATGCGGCCGTGCACCGCGTGCTCTTCCATTGCTGTATGCGCTTGAACAGCCTGGGCCAACCGGTAAGTTGCTCCCAGGCGAGCTTGTAGCTGCGAGCGTTGCAACAACGCATTGATAGTTACAGCGGCTTCGGCCAGATCGGCAACACTGGCATTGCTCATGGCAAAGCCGTGCAACCTGACGTCTTGAGTATAAAGCTGGCCTACCGGAAGCACCGGGGTGGCGCTCATTCCAGCCATCACCACTACCTTTGCTCGCTTGTTCAGTAACGGCAGGGTGGTTTGGAAATCATGGTGACCGGATGTATCCCACCAGATATCAATGCCCTCAGGTGCTGCAGCCGCAAGTTTCTGATGCATCTTGTCTTCGCGATAATCTAAGACGACGTCTGCACCGAGGCTACGACACCAGTCGTGATCGCGCACCGAGGCAGAAGTGATCACGCGCGCACCCATTGCTGCGGCCAGTTGAATAACACAACTGCCCACTCCCCCGGCACCACCGGCCACAAATAGCGTTTCACCGGGACGCAATTGTGTTTCACGGTACAGCCCGAAGTAGGCGGTTGCTGCGGTATGTAATACCGGAGCCGCCTCCAGGGGGTGCACCGTAGCTGGAAGATGATACAACCGCTCGACACTGACTAGCGCGTATTGCGCAAATGTCCCCTGGCGTCCATCATAACCTAAACTGTTGGTCCAAACTCGGTCGCCGTTGGTGAATCCGGCCACTCCGGAGCCGGTTTCGACAACGGTGCCGACCAGATCGCGTCCTAGGATAAACGGAAACGGCAGGTGAGTCGGGTATGCGCCGGAGCGTACGAAAAGATCGACGTGGTTGACCGTGGTGGCTTCCATTTGCACCAGTACATCGGTGGGACCGGGTTGGGGAACGGGGAGGTCGCCGACTTCAATCTGTTCAGTGCCGCCGGTGGCGCGGATAAAAGCTGCCTGCATATTGGTTTCAGCGGTCATGTATTGACGCTAGCACTCGGCCCCGGCGCCAACAAGGTTGCTAGGGCACCAGGATGCCCCTGGTGCCGGCTAGCCTGCCATTGTCCAAATCGTGCATCGCTTCAATGGTGGCATCTAGCGGGTATTCTTTGGTCCGCAGCTCGACTTGTCCTGCAGCGTTCAGGTCCATTAGTTCTACCAGGTCGTTATAGGTACCCACTAGGTTGCCGATAACGTTGATCTCGCGAGAAATAATATCGATCGTATCGCGTTGGATGGCTCCCCCATAGCCAATCACATAATGTGATCCGCGTGGTCGCAGTAGGTCTGGGGACAGATTTTCCATTCCTTGTTCACCGACAAAGTCGAAGACAATGTGCGCTCCACCGCTTGTTATGTCCAAGATTTGTTTGGTGACGTCTGCGTGGTCGGCAGATTGACCTGCCTGGACTGTATGATGGGCACCAATTTTCTTTGCAACATCCAGGGCTTCTTCGTTGAGGTCGATGACGGTGATTTCGGCGGCCGTAAGTGCCCTGAGTGTCTGGATGCCAATATGCCCCAGCCCGCCGGCTCCGATAACTACAGCGTGGGTGCCTGGAAACAGCATCCCGGCAGCTTTGCGCACCGCGTGATAAGCCGTCAGCCCGGCATCAGCCAGTGCCGCAACAGCTTTAGGATCGGTGCCGCGTTCTAGTTTAACTACTGCCCGGGCATTGGTGAGCAGTTGTTCGGCCATCCCGCCATCTACGTTGAGTCCTGGAAAGGTGGCATTTTCACAGTGTGAGTCTTCGCCAATGCGGCATGCCGGGCAGAGCCCGCAGCTGGTCAACGGGTGCATGATGACGGTGTCGCCAAGGCTCACGTTGGTGACCGCGCTACCCACCTCGCGTACCCAGCCGGCATTTTCATGGCCCAGAATGTATGGTAGCTCTGGTTTTTGCAGTGGCTCCCATTGTCCTTCAATAACGTGTAAATCAGTGCGGCAAAGTCCAGCGGCCCCAACATCAACGATGACATCCCATGGTCCATTGATTTGTGGTTCGGGCACGTCTTCGATTACTGGATCTTGGTGATAGCGGTGCAAACGTACGGCTTTCATCGGTCCTCCTGGAGCATTGTGTCGCCGAATTATGTTTTCACCCTACGTTGCACAAATGTAGGTTTCTAGGCCCATCCTGTATTGAGGAACTGGCGTATTTTCAACAAGGCACTCATCTCCACTCGCTGACCAGCAGTTATTGATGTGGTGAAACGCTAAACCGTCGCATGGCCAGTGCCGGGTTTGTGGAACGCACGCTATCGATACGTTCTGGATGTAGCTGTGCTTGAGCAATACCAGTTTCTTCACCGATAGTTGCCACGGCAATACCCATCGGGTCGATGATGGCGCTGCGGCCCACACCCGTTGGCGCATTTTGTCCGGCTGCAACAACATAAGCGGTATTTTCAATGGCTCGTGCCTGCAGCAAGGCCGTCCAGTGAAATTCCTTAAGCGGCCCGGGCACCCATTCAGCTGGCAATGCCAACACATCTGCACCCGCATCGATCAATACCCGAGAAACCTCTGGGAAGCGCAGATCGTAGCAGGTTTGCATGCCAATCTTCAGTCCGTTGAGTTCCAAGAGCTCTGGAGGTTCAATTTCACCGGGTGTGACCCATTGGGATTCTTGGTTGCCAAAGGCGTCATAGAGATGCACTTTTCGATAGGTTGCAACAATCTCACCGTTGTGAATACCGACCAGGGTATTAAAGATCTTTCCGGCACCGGCTGGTTCATTAACCCCGGCGATGAGTGCTATGTTTTTGGCAGCACTGAGCTTTCGCAAAGCAGTGACTGATTCACCATCGAGTTCTTCAGCGTTATCCACGAATGTTCGATCAAATACCCGATTCGTAAATGTAGCATATTCAGGCAAGACAGCCAGTTGGGCGCCCTGGTCTGCTGCTGAAGAGACTAGCTTTTGGATCGTGGCGATGTTTTCGGCTTTATCGGTGGTCGGCGCGTACTGGACGACGGCAACGTGGAGGCTCATGGACGTCCCTTAATTATCCTTAGAAGAAGAATTGTTGTAGGCAGACTACTGCAGAGATCAACGTGCCGTGAAGTGCCGATATGTGAACGCACCACGACACTGGCAGATATCTTTGTGTCTACGAGGCGAAACCAGTTGTTACAACCTGATTGCCATTTTGGTTTCCATTATGAATCAAAGCCCATTCCGATTTTGTCCATAGTTCGCAGCAATAACGAGCGTTTCCCTTCATTGTGATCAGCGCGAATCATGTGACGCATCATCACTTGCACCCCGGCCCAGGCAGCCGGTTCAGGTGGAAATGGAATGGGCTTCTTTTTTACAATTTCCAGTTGGGTAAGCTCCGTTTCTTCACCGGATAACAAATCCAATAGCACCTTGGCCCCGAAACGAGTGGCACCCACCCCCAACCCCGTATAGCCAGCCGAATACGCAACCCGGCCTTGATGCGATACGTCAAAGAAGGAAAAGAACCGTGAACAGGTATCGATGGCTCCACCCCAAGCATGGGAGAATTTGATGCCTTCTAACTGCGGGAAGGTCCCGTAGAAGTGGGCAACAAGCTTGTCAAAGGTTTCCTGCCGGTAGTCATAGTCGGAGCGGATATCGCCTCCGTAATGATAAATCGCATCATAGCCGCCCCATAAAATACGAAAGCCGCCATTTTCATCGATGGTCGGACGAGCATAATGGAACCGATTATTCAGATCCGACAAACCAATCATTTCATCCCAACCGATGGCTTCACGTTGGCTGGCGGTCAACGGTTCTGTCATCAACGCGTAATCATAAATTGGCAGGGTAAAAAGCCGGTGGCGTTTAAGTAAGGAGGGAAACACGTTGGTAGCCAAAGCAATCTGACCGGCAACAATTTGACCGTCGGCGGTCAACACCTTCAGTTGTCCACTTTCATCAACCAGCTCTTTAGCTTGGGTATATTCATAAATATGGACACCGAGCTCGCGGCAAACGCGAGCTAATTCCCAGGCAAGTTTTGCTGGATTAACCAGCATTGTTCCATCATAGTCACGTGCACCAGCCAAAAAATCTGATGAGTTAATTAATCGGCGGGTAGCTTCAGCATCCAAAAACCCCTCATCATCGCCTAACCAGGCCACCTGATGTGGCTCTGTTGCCACAACTAATGCACCGGCAGTTTCCAAATCAACATCCATGGTGTAGCGCGATACGGTCTCACGAAATTCCGCAAGATTCTGCATTCCCAACTCGGTTAACCGTACGTTTTCCTCAGGTAAGTGGTTTTCTCCATTGGATTCGCCATGAACAAGTGAATATTCGCAAAACCCACCATTTCGCCCTGAAGCCGCCCAACCGATGCGCTGACCTTCAATCAACACCACATCCCGTTGCGGGTCACGCTCTTTGGCCTGCAACGCAGTCCAAAGTCCAGTGTAACCACCACCGACCACAAGCAGGTCGGTTTCGATGTGGCCGTGCAAACCCGACGTCGCTGCGGGGCGCTGGGCCGTATCTAACCAATACGGCGTATATTTGGTCTCTGCCAGCGCTTGGTCAATGACCTGTTTGGGAACGTTCTTCTCGTGAACATCGAAGGTCAGTGGCTGTTTCATAAATGAGGACCCCATTCCGCACGGCATTTGCCCTAAAACTGTTATTTGGCTCACGACTGTATTACCAGTATAACCCAAAAACCAACCAACTGGTTGGTCGCAGTTTTTCTAGATTACATCGCCGTCCAACAGCAGTTGTGGCGCAACGCTAGGTGGCACAGCGCTCCACCGCGAGGAGTCATATAGTGTGGGCCACGAACGTCACATTATGCTCAGTAGCTGCGAAGAAGTGGAGTGTTCACATGCCACAGGAAATGACGGGCCCAAACGAAGCTACCAGCCAGAACCCGGCTGGTGCGGACACTTCCCACCAGAGCCGCGGCCTTTTTGAATCCAGCTGGACACTTTCATTATTTGGCACAGCCGTAGGTGCCGGCATCCTCTTTCTGCCCATGAATGCCGGCGCAGGCGGGATGTGGCCCCTAATTATCGCCACACTACTCATCGGGCCGATGACATTTTTTGCCCACCGCGGCCTGTCACGTTTTGTCTCGGCATCACAAAATCCGGGCGCCGATATTACCATTGTCGCCCGCGGGCTGTTCGGTGAATTTGCCGGCCAAGTAGTCACTGTTCTGTATTTCTTGGCGATCTTTCCAATCGTTTTGATTTATGGCATCGCCATTACCAACACCGTCGATGAACTACTAACTCAGCAACTCAACATCACTTCCCCGCCACGCTGGTTGCTATCCGGAGTGCTCATCGCTTTGATGATGCTAATAATGGTGCTCGGGCAACGCATCATGCTGGTGGCAATGCAATGGCTGGTTTATCCACTGATTGCCGCCCTTTTGGGCATGACATTATTCCTTATTCCGTACTGGGATCTGAGTTTCGCAACGGAAACCACCCAATCATTCGGGGATATGGCCCAAGCATTGCTACTGGTTATTCCGGTGTTAATCTTTGCCTTTAATTTCTCTCCCGCCGTGTCACAATTTACGCTGGCAATGCAGCGACGCTATGGTTCACAGGCTGATGAGCGACGCAATGTGGTGCTACGTCGAGCCACAATTTTGCTGGTAATTTTCACCATGGGCTTCGTATGGTCCTGCATACTTGCCCTTGGCGGAAGCGGCTTGGATGAAGCCCGTGAGTCAAACCTTCCCGTCCTGTCATATCTTGCCCAAACGCTGAATAACCCAATCGTTGCCTACGTAGGTCCAGCTATTGCTATCGCCGCTATCGGCTCATCGTTTTTCGGCCACTACCTCGGAGCCGCCGAGGGAGCGGCAGGCATAATTCGATCGGTCGCGACAGCCGCCGGCAAAACTCTTCCCGAAAAAGGTATCCGCACTGGTGTAGCGGTCTTCATTTTCCTCTCCACCTGGGGTGTAGCCATCCTTGATGTTGGCATCCTAGACATGATTGAAACGCTAGTGGGTCCGGTCATCGCCATGGTGCTCTACCTCATGCCGATGTATGCGATCCACCGTTTCGATGCACTCAAACAATACCGAGGCAAAGCATCTAATATATTCGTCACCATTGCCGGAATAGCGGCCGTAGCCTGCATCATTTATCGCATGTTCGTCGTCGGACTCTAAAAACTGTTACTTGACTCACAGCCTGAAGGCAGTCATGATTGTCTACAGCCAACCAACTGGTTGGTTCGTCTGTTTGGGAGGTTGTGGATTGTGTTAGACACGCTCAAAGCACCTGCGGCACCAGCCGATAAAGGGTTGGCGGCTGGAAAACTCGGGTTATTGCCTTCGACGATTATCGGCTTAGCATCAACGGCGCCATTATTTTCCCTGGCCGCAACCTTGGGATTCATCGTGATGGCTACCGGCGCTCAAGCCCCAGCCGCCCTCATTTGTGCCTTTGTTCCCATGTGTCTGACGGCTTTCGCCTATAAGGAGCTCAACACGGCGGTCCCGGACTCCGGCACCGCATTTGCTTGGGGTGCCAAGGCTTTCGGCCCAAAAACCGGATGGATGGCTGGTTGGGGCGTACTGGCTGCTGGGATCATTATCATGGCCTCACAGACGGAAATCGCTTCGAAATATCTCCTGATGTTGCTGGGCTCTGATCTGCATGAAAATAAGGTGCTCGTCACAGCTTTTGGCGCGATTATCATCATCGTGATGACCTGGATTTCCTACCGAAACGTGGAATCCGGGGCTTGGACCCAGTATGTCTTGATGGCGATTCAATATCTCGCGATCATCTTGTTTTGCATTGGCTTATTCTTTGCCATCAAGGAAGCCCCTGCCCTGGGTCTGGAATTTTCCTGGCAATGGTTCAATCCTTTCGCAGCAGATAACCCGGCCGGTTTTATTCAGGCGATCTTGTTAGGAATTTTTATTTACTGGGGCTGGGACACCTGCCTGGCACTGGCTGAGGAGACGAAAAACCCCCGGCGCACTCCCGGATTAGCTGCGCTACTTTCTACCACCATCTTGCTGATCACCTACATTGGCATCAGTGTTTTGACCATGATGTACGCGGGTATCGGCGACAAGGGCCAGGGATTAGGCAATCCGGATATTGCCGAAGATGTGTTTTATGATTTGCGGGTCGACGCGTTAGGCGAATGGGGCTGGATTCTTATCCTTGCCGTGGCTGTTTCAGCCTTGTCGACGTGCCAAACCACAATTTTACCGACGGCACGTGGCACACTTTCAATGGGCGTTTATAAAGCCCTACCGAAACGGTTCGCAGTGGTTAATGAGCGGTTCCAGACTCCGACATATTCCACAATTTTCACCGGGACAGCGTCGCTAATCTTCTACGTCGGGATGACCATCATTTCGTATAACATTCTGCAGGACACTATCGAATCTACGTCCCTGGCTGTGGCGATGTACTATGCGATTACCTCCTTTGCCTGTATCTGGTACTTCCGAAAGAACCTGTTCGATACCGGACGCAACTTCATCATGCGTTTTCTGTTGCCACTAATCGGCGGCATTATGATGACCATCGTGTTCGTTTTGTCCTGCGTCTTCATGCTGGACCCCGACTACGGTGAAACCACAATCTGGGGCGTCAGCGGCACGTTTGTTATGGGTGTAGGAGCCCTGGCACTGGGTGTTGTGGTCATGTATATTTGGTCCAAATTCCCGGGCGCAAAAGAGTATTTTGCCGGCGAATCACTAAATGAAGATACCCCCGTGCTCGTCCCCGAGCCCTAATGCAGAATCACAGATGACCACAGATAAAAAACACCAGATCCTCACGGCCTACACGGGTCTGCTAAACCAACACGGCCTGAAAGGCTCTAGTCTGGATGCGTTGGCACAACTGGTGGGGCTATCCAAGGCGGGTTTACTACATCATTTCCGTTCACGGGCTGCACTCGATGCTGCACTGATCCAACGTTTGCGAGAACTCATACGCCAAGACCTTGAGCTGATGTCAGCCGATCTGTCATCAGCGGTGTCCTATTACTTCACCTCATCGATGGATTATGGTTCTGAACTCGAACAGTTGGTGGTTGCGGTAAACCGGTTAGGCCAGTCTGGAAATAGCGAAGCTACCGAAACGCTGCGTTGGGCCCGAGACTCTTGGTATGAAGTGATGCTCGAGGCGCTTGGCGATCCGACGCTGGCTAAGCTTGCATTATTAGCCGGTGACGGTATCAGCTACCACTTAGACATTACCGTTGATAAAGATGACGGCTTTGTCACCGAGGAGACACTGGCCGCGATGGTGAAAGCTATCCAGCAGGCTGGCTAGTTTTTCGGCCCAGTGGGAAGGGTGCCCGTAGTCCCAAAAACTCCACCGTCTTACCGCGTTCGGTGTAACGCTCGTGAATCGCATCCAGAGCGGCCGCAGTAGACTGGTCCCAAATATTGGCCTGGCGTAGATCAATCACCACGGTATCGGGATCAAGCGCGTATTCAAATTGGTTGGCAAGATCGTGCGATGAGGCGAAGAATAGCTGGCCGGTCACCAAATATGTCGCCTGTGTTTCCTCGTCATCAATGCTGCGCGAGACCCACGCGAAATGTGAAACTCGACGCACAAAAGCGATCATAGCGGCTAAAACTCCTAGCCCAACTCCAATGGCAAGGTTGCCGCTAATCACGGTGGGGATGACAGTGATCAGCATGATGACTGTTTCGGATACCGGCATGTTTTTGAGTGTGCGTGGAGCAATGGAGTGCCATTCGAAGGTTGAATAGGCGACATAGACCATAACTGCCACCAGCACCGCCATGGGCATCATACCTACGACGTCGCCCAGGCCAACGGCAAGAAACATCAGAAATAAACCAGCGACAAAAGTCGAAATTCTGGTGCGCGCGCCAGACGCACGCACATTGATCATAGTTTGGCCGATCATGGCACAACCACCCATCCCGCCAAATAGTGCTGCCAGGACGTTGGAGGTGCCCTGTCCAATAGCTTCGCGAGTTTTCGAAGACGTTGTATCGGTAATATTGTCGACCAGTTGGGCAGTCATCAACGATTCCAACAGCCCGACGACTGCCATAGCTAGCGCAGCCGGCAAAATGATCCGCAAAGTATCAATCGTTAACGGCACATCGGGAAGCGCGAAGATTGGCAGCTCGTTGGGTAGTTCACCCTTATCTGCCACCGTAGGAACATTGATTGTAAAGATCATCACCAGCAACGTGACAACTACAATTGCAACCAATGGGGCAGGAATCGTGGCTGTAACTTTAGGCCACAAAAAGATAATTACCAGACCCAGGACAAACAGTGGGTACACAGCCCACGGGACGTCGATAAGATCAGGCAGCTGAGCAATAAAGATAAGGATAGCCAGCGAATTGACGAATCCTGTCATAACGGATTGCGGAATAAAACGCATGAGCTTGGCGACACCGATAAACCCAAGCACAATTTGTAAGACCCCAGCCAGAATGACGGTTGCAAATAAATACGGGAGTCCGTGCGAAGCAACAATAGGGGCTATAACTAGTGCAGTGGCTGCGGTTGCTGCTGAGATCATCGCGGGACGTCCACCAACAAAAGCAATGGACATCGCCATCACTGCTGCGGCATAGAGTCCAACTTTCGGATCGACATCTGCGATCAGAGCAAAGGCAATCGCCTCTGGGATAAGTGCTAAGGCGACAACAAGCCCGGCGAGAATTTCCGTACGCAACCAAGCCGGACGTCTAAAAGCTTGGCGAACGGATTGACGCTGGGCGGGAGTAACAGTCGCCGCGGACATAGGACACCTCTGACAGAAAGTGGAATCGAGTTTCATACTGGCGCTACCGAAGAGGCGCGCAAACGTAGGCATTCTACTGCTTTCATATCTGGTCTACCAAAGTACTCTCGCACCATTCGAGATCCCCAACTGGCAACTTGGTCGCGTGTTATCCACATTTATGGTTGGCTCGGTGTCAGGCAAAACCGCAAAGTGCTGAGATTTTGATATGGCACAAGTCGAAACCGGGGTGAACCCAGCACTACTGATTGAAAAAGCACACCAATTAATTGGTGACGCAGTCACGGCCTACCGTCGATCGGATGCGTATTCAAAACTTGGCCGGTTCAGTGTTGATCAAGCTTCCATAGATTGGGGAACAGTATGGGGAACACAAGGCTCATATCCAACCGATCCGCACCAAGCCCCGGAAACCCCATTTCCTGTACTGCTGCGGAGTATAGAAGCGCTATCCCATAAGGTAACGGCTCTACAGGTACTTGTGGCCGGCTTTGCTTCTACCGCTTATAACTCAGAAATAGAGCGCGCCGAGTTGTTTGGTATGCCCACCGGCAAAACGGCATTTCGCAACATCGCCGAATATCTGCGAGACGCCCTAAAAGTCCCGATACGGCAAGCCAAAACTCGACTAAAGCTCTCCCAAGGACTGGCCCCACTGCCAAGCTTGGATGGCGGTCATCTACCAGACCCACAGTATCCAGATGTTGCCCAAGGCTTCTTTGATGCAACTATCAACCCGAAATCGGCTGAAATTATCCTCAATACAATCCAACAGGTACAACGTGCCGCAGCACAGGCCAAAGCACTGACGCCTAACATAACAAGACAACTCGAGATCGGTCAGGCGGACTTAGTTGAACAGGCCACCTCCCTAGACCCGGACGGTTTACGCCAGGTAGCTAAACGATGGTCTGAATACTCGTTGCATTCTTTTGAGCAAGCATCACAACCCGATGATGAGGTACTAGCTAGAAAACGGGGCGCGTTCTATCGAGGCCAAGTGCAAGGCTTACACAGCTGGACCCTACGTGTAGACAGTCTTTTTCATGAACGTTTGCGGGTTCTTGCATCAGTGGTCAATAGCCCCGACCCATCATTTGAACCACTAAAACAATTATTAGAAAAACTATTTGGCACCACATTGCCCAACTTCACGAGCCCAGTACCAGCTAAGAAGCAGTCTCACCATGAACAACAGGCACTCTTTAGCGAAGATGAGATCGGCCAGCCCGTTAATACGTCGGATGAGCGGAGTCGAGAGCAAAAACTCTTAGATGGTATCACCGCAGTACTCGATACCGGCATGTCATTAGCATCCACGACACTTCCGATGATCGGCGGACTACCTGCGCAGTTGAGCGTCATCATGGACTACGAGACCCTCTATGATCAACTGACCTACGGCTGTACGATTAGCGCTCCACCGCGTCCAGCTGCCACAAACTTTATTTCCCAAGCACTGTTTACTGGCCCAATTTCTCCATCCACTATTCGACCGTTGTCCTGCGAGGCCGAACTCATCCCGGCGGTACTGGGATCGCAAAGTGTCATATTAAATATGGGTCGCAAAGTGCGGCTCTTTACCCCCGACCAACGCAGAGCTCTCATTACACGGGACCGCGGGTGCGCAGCTCCCAGCTGTACTATCCCAGCACCCTGGTGCGATGCCCACCATGTCATACCGTGGAAAGCCGGTGGCTCCACATCGGTGGCCAATGCCGTGCTGTTATGTTCGCACCATCACCACACCGTCCACGCCGGTATGTGGACAATACAACTTACTGACGGCGTTGCCTGGTTTACTCCGGCACCCTATCTTGATCCAGACCAGCGGCCACGTCGCAACCGGTTTTGGCGCTGAGACTAGCGCCTAAAACGTTTACCCTCCGATAAGCTAAGTACCATACCACCAGCGGGTAACGCATCATCGGAGGCCAAACGTATGACGAGAAAACCATTCAATTTTTCACCTAAGGCTTTCGGACCAGCAGAAACCGATCCCAACGCCGACATTACAATTATGCGACCTGGTGATGCGCCCGAACCTCGTACCGGCACACCACCAGCCATACGGCGCAAGCTGGAAGGCGACGGAGCAAATCTTATCGTTATGACATTTACGCCCGGACAAGTCTTGCGCTCTCATACTGCTGCCCATCCAATCACCGTGCAGACTCTTAGCGGAAGCTTGATATTGACCACTGACGACGGCGACATCAGTTTGACACCCGGAACGGTAGTACATCTGCGCTCCATGGTGGTACATGAGGTTTCCTGCCCACATGATGCCGAAGATACCAATATTTTATTATTAACCATGCTCACCGGAGAGCGCCACTCGGAGAACTGACGAGGGTAGCAATACGCAAACTTCGTCTCAACGACAAATATTCGGCTGATATACATTGACAACCCCGACGCAAGCTTGAATGGCGCTCAGAGCGCGCAAACTATATGATACGCTGCGCTGCAGTATCTGCCTGATGCGGTGTGTCATCCACACCATGTTTGGACCGTTGTTGCCAAGCACGCCACACATCATCAGGAGTCGGCTTGCTCGACAACGACACCACAATAAACACGATGGCGGAAGCTAAGAGACCAAAATAAATCGGTTCATTGGCAAAAACTCCATCGAGGGCGTTTTCGGCGGTAATCTCCAAGTAGATCATCGTTCCCAACGTGGCAACCGTGCCTGCCAGCATGGATGATGCAGCACCGACACCGGTACTTCGACGCCAGACCATGGCCCCGATAATCGGTACGAGCAGCCCACCTACAAGTATCGCGTAAGCAATAGTTAGCGCTGCGACGACATCTGGAACTATTAACGCCAATGCCATTACCGCAATACCCAGCCCCAGAACCCAACGACGGTTAGAGGCTACGTCTGCTTCGTAATCATCAGCACGTTCCACATTGTCATGAGCCATCTGAGCTGCTTGTTGGGCGCTTAATTGTCCGGGGCGCTTCCCAGCCAAGACGTTTTTAACCAGTGGCACTACGTCGGTTCGTGCCACAGTAGCAGCAGCAATAAGTCCCCCGGAAGCTGTAGACATCATAGCGGCAATACCACCGGCCATCGCTATTCCGCCTAAGCCGTAGGGCAACATCTCCGTTGCCACAATGGAAAAGACGTCGTCACGGTTTTCGATGCCAGGTTGCAACGATGCAACGGTCATGCCAACAATGGCGCCCGCCACCCCGAATGCCAGAATGTAAATACCAGCTGTGAAACCGCCCCAGCGAGTAATGCCGGGAGTGCGTCCGGTGAACACCCGCTGCCAAATATCCTGCCCAATTAAAATGCCCAACGTATACACGACGAAGTAGGTAATAATTGACTGCAGCCCGATGCCATCAATAGTGAAGAACTCAGCATCAAGGCGTTCCTGCATTCCAGCCCAGCCACCGGCTTCGGACAAGCCATAGGGCACCATCAGGAAGAATAGTCCGATGGTCATCACAACGAACTGCACCACATCGGCCAAGGTGATGGAGAACATCCCACCGATAACTGAGTAGATCAGTACAACAGACCCTCCGACGAGTACCGATACCCAGCGTTCCCAGTCAAAGAGGACAACGAAAATTGAGGCGTACGCCCCGGTTGAAGTCGCGCAAATCATCAGGGTATAGGCCAACATGACAAATGAGGCACCCTGGGTCGCTTCGTGGCCATAACGCAGTGTAAGCATCTGGACTACGGTGTAAATTTTCAGTCTTTGCAATAGGGGCGCGAAGGCCAGGCTCAAAATGATAATGCCGATGCCAATTGCGGCAACCATCCACATTCCGGAGATACCGTGCTCATAGCCCAGCCCGACACCACCAATGGCTGATGCACCGCCCAAAACGACAGTGACGAGGGTGGCTGTATAAAATATTGGCCCTAACCGTCGCCCTGCCACAAGATAATCCGAAACGTTTTTGGTTCTACGCTTTCCCCAAAAACCGAACATCACCATGGCTACAAGATAGACAACGATGACTGCTGGGTTGAGCCATTCCATATCGGCTTCCTTTTGTTAGCTGACAATGCTTTTCCATGTCTGCCACACATCACCTGAGACGGTATTGCAGATCACAGCGAGTACACCTACGATAAACTTAAGTTGTCCATGAGGCAACAGCAATTTATGATTTGTTGTGTGCTGGACAATAAGACTCCGGCTATGACTTACAAGCAAATACGTGAACCGAGGGGGCAAAAAGATGCCACGATAAAGTTCAAAGCCACCAAGTCAATGCGAAAGGTTACCGTGAAGTCCCTACCTATCGAACCGATGCAAACCCCAAGGGCACTAGGCCGCCGGTTACGTGCTGTCAGGGAACAGCGTCGGCTAACAATCGATCAGGTAGCTAGCTATACGAGGCTGTCCAAAGGATTCCTTTCCCGTGTTGAACGTGACCTCACCAGTCCGTCAGTATCCAGCTTAGTTACGATTTGCCAGGTACTTGGAGTACCCCCTGGCCAAATGCTGGAAGCTCCGGAAACGCAACTCATTGCAATTGATGAGGCGCCTTCAGTGAACTTGGGTGGCGAAGGAATGACGGAAAAACTATTGACCCCTCCGGGGCAACGCAATGTACAGATCATTCATACCGTCGTAGAGGCTGGCGGTCGTGGCGAAGAAGAGCTGTACACCATGGATTGCATTAGCGAATCTCTGCATATCCTGCAAGGCGAATTCGTACTACGAACTTCGGCCGGAGATTTTCACATGCATCAGGGAGACACCACAACTTTTCCCGGATCAGAGCCCCACAGCTGGTATAACCCCGGTGACCAGACAGCCAAAGTGCTTTGGATTCTCACCGGAAGTGCCCAAACGGCAACATAAACAATACAGAAAAGGACATCCATCATGCTTGAGACACCTCGTGTTGTAGATAACGGAAATATTGGACCGGTTAACTCAGCTCTCGTGCCCCGTTATAGTGGCGAGTCAACCTTTGCCCTACTACCCCGCTTGCGTGATCTTCAGGCCGAAGGTCGTTCCGCTGATCTAAAAATCATTGGCGCACCGTTTGACACCGGCGTCTCCTACCGTCCCGGTGCACGTTTTGGTCCCGCTCATGTACGCCAATCTTCACGCCTGTTACGTCCATACAATCCGGCCACAGGAACCTCACCTTTCGCGCAAGTTCAAGTTGCCGACGCCGGCGATATGGCCATCAACCCGTTCAACATTGACGAAGCGATCTCCACAATCGAACAAGACGCGTTAGCGCTGACCGAAGATGGTGCTTCGATTCTGACCGTTGGTGGGGATCACACTATTGCACTGCCGCTGTTACGTGCGGCCTCGAAACGGGCAGGTGAGCCGGTGGCGCTGCTCCACTTTGATGCTCACCTTGACACCTGGGACACATATTTCGGCGCTGACTACACCCATGGCACACCTTTCCGCCGGGCCGCTGAGGAAGGCATCATTGACTCTTCCGCTTTGTGCCACGTGGGCACACGGGGTCCGCTATACGGCAAAAAAGATCTTGATGATGATGAAGCTTTCGGTTTTGGTATCGTCAGCAGCGCCGATATTTTCCACAAAGGCGTCAAGGAAGTCATTGCCATGCTGCGTGAACGCATCGGCAATCGCCCGCTATATATTTCACTGGATATCGACGTGCTGGATCCGGCACATGCCCCTGGCACCGGCACGCCAGAAGCAGGCGGGGTAACCAGCCGCGAGATGCTAGAAATCTTGCGCGGCCTACGTGGTTTGAATCTTGTTGGCGCCGACGTCGTTGAAGTACTACCGGGGTATGATCATGCAGAACTGACTGGTATTGCAGCAGCTCACGTATGCTACGATCTGCTCACTTTGATGGCCGACCTTCGAGCAAACGCATAATCAGGCACAGCAAGTACTAAGGCAGGAGAGAATCATGAGAAACGGTGGCGATCTCGTTGTTGAGATGCTGTCTGCCCTCGGCGCTACAACGGTTTTTGGCATTCCTGGGCAACATGCCCTGGGCCTTTTTGATGCCCTGACTCGTAGCAAACTGGAATTCATTTCCTCACGGGTAGAAAATAATGCTGCGTTTACTGCCGATGGGTATGCCCGAGCCACCGACAAGCCCGGAGTGTTATTTGTATCGACCGGGCCCGGCGCGCTGACAGCCTTGGCTGGACTCCAAGAAGCATATGCTTCCGGGGTACCGATGGTCGTGATCTCCTCCCAGATCCCAGAGGCCGGATTGGGTGGCCGCCGCAAGGGCATGCTGCATGAACTGGATGATCAGAAAGAATCGGCACGCAACGTCACCAAGGCCCAGCAAACAGTACATAAGGCCTCCGCGATTGCGTATGCAATCGAAGACGCCTGGCGCACTGCGTTAACCTTTCCCCAGGGTCCCGTATGGCTAGAAATTCCTGAGGATGTGCTGCTCGCGGAGACGTCTTTACCGCAACCGGGCGTTACCGAAGTGCAGCTGCACCAACCGCAGCCACGCACCGGTTCCGTCGAGTACGCTGCCCGTTTATTAAGCAAAGCGACACGTCCGGCAATTATTGCCGGGGGCGGGGTGCGTCGCTCAGGCAAAGCGGCTCAAGAATATTTACAGAACCTTGCTGAAATGCTCCAAGCACCCGTGATCTGCACCCCGGGCGGTAACTCAGCATTTCCTTACGATCATCCGTTGTCCCTGGGTGGTTGGATTGAGGACCGCTATGTCACCGAACTGCTTGAAGATGCTGATGTACTGCTTGCGGTGGGAACCTCGCTTGGCGAGGTGACCTCGAATTACTACACCATGGCGCCCCGTGGCGAAATCATTCAGATTGATGCCCACGTACAAGTGCTGGAATCGAATTTTTCTGGACTCGGCATTCGCTCAGACGCTGGGGTTGCCCTGCAACAAATTAGCGATGATATTCGCAGTCTCGAACCAGTTACCGACACGGATTGGCACGGCAAAACCGCTGAGCAGATAGTGCAGCACCTAAAACATCAAATCGCCGGGCGGCTAGCGGAGCAGGACCTTGAACACGAACAACACGTTATGACGGCGATTCGTAACGCTGTTTCGGATGATGCAGTAACTTTCTGGGATATGACCATTGCCGGCTACTGGGCGTGGAATACCTGGGATGCCCGATCCGGAGCAATGCACTCGGCCCAGGGCGCCGGTGGTATCGGATATGCCTTCCCGGCAGCCTTAGGCGGTTCAATCGGTTGCGAACAACGGGTACTAGCAGTTTCTGGTGATGGGTCTGCCATGTATTCCATCGCCGAGCTTGCCGCTGCTAAACAGCACAACGTACCGGTCACCTGGCTCATCATCGATGACGGCGGCTACGGCATCCTACGCGAATATATGGAAGCAAATTTTGGGGAGGCAACTGCCACCGAGCTTGCCCGCCCGGATTTTATTGCGCTGGTTGAGTCATTCGGTATTGCAGCGATGTCCACCGATGCGGATGGTCTCGAAGCTGCGCTCGGCGAGTCCTGGACCGCCGATGGACCTAACGTTGTCGTGCTCGATACCACCTTAGCCATGTGGCACCCAACCCACCTAGATCACGCCGATCAGAATTAGACGCGCTCTTCAACAAGTTCCAGCGTTTGCCGAATCAGCGCAGCTAGCCCGTATTGAAATGGTGGTTCGGCATACGCGTTACGCACCTCTCCCAGCGCTTCGGCGTGCGGTCTTGTGGATTGTTGTTGCTCAGATGGTGCTTGTGCGGCACCTATGGCTTGCTTCAGCCAGGCACTATCAGTGGATTGCTCACCGGCATCCAGCACATCTGAGGGAGCGTTAACATCCAAGGCGGAGCCAAAGAGGAAGGATTCGAAAGAGACAATAACCCGGATGACCGCATCATCGGGTATACCGGCGCTCATGATGGCCTGGGCAACCACGTTATACATCCGCAGGGTCTGCGGAGCATCAGAAACCGGCGTGATGGCAATCATGGGGATTAACGACGGATAATTGGCAAACACAGCACGGTAAGAACGCGCCCAATCTTCCAGCGCATCGGTCAATGTTACTTCGCCATCAATCAGGCCCAGCATGCCTTTTAGCGAGACTTGAGAAACCAACGCATCCTGGATCAATAAGACAAGATCAGCCTTATTATCGACGTGGTTATATAGCGCAGAGGCTGCCACACCGAGTTTTTTAGACAGTTGCGTCATGGTCAAGCTGTCCAGACCACGATCAATAACCAGCTCCAGTGCTTGCTGAGCAATCATTTCACGATTCAACACCGGCTTAGATGGCCGACCCGCGCTTCGTTTTGAACTACCCACTTTCTCCCTTAAGCCCTCAGACGTTGTGCTCTTGCCAGCATACAGACAGGTCAGAGCGCCCACTGCATTTCGATTCTTGCCAAGCCCCTATACATACCGGCAAAAAGTGTGTACCATACCACTAAATGAATGACATTCATTATAGGGAGTTATCTATGTCTACTTCGTTCGAAGTCCAACAAAACCGTCCCGTCATCGAACGCGACGTCGTCGTCATCGGTGCAGGACCAGCCGGAATGATGGCCGCCTACACATTGAAAAAGGCCGGCAAATCCGTGGCCGTTGTCGAAGCCCGCAACCGGGTCGGTGGACGCACGTGGAATGGACGAGTAGCAGATACTAGCGGCAATGAGCACTTCATCGAAATTGGTGGCCAGTGGATCTCACCAGACCAAACACGGTTGATTAGCCTGGTAGATGAGCTGGGCTTAGACACGTTCAAGCGCTACCGCGAAGGCGAAAGCGTTTACATTGCACCAGATGGCACCCGCAGCACCTACTCAGGCGATATCATGCCGGTCTCAGATGAAACCAATGCGGAAATGGATAAGCTCATTGAGTTACTCAATGACAAAGTAGCTCAAATGGATGTTGAGCACCCTTGGAACATGCCAAATGCTGCCCAGCTGGACAGCATTTCGTTTAAGGACTGGCTCAAGCAGTACTCGGATAACCAAGAAGCCATTGATAATGTGTCCATTTACATTGCCTCGGGCATGTTAACGAAACCAGCACACACATTCTCGGCACTGCAAGCCATTTTGATGGCTGCCTCAGCCGGATCGTTTTCCAATCTTGTCGACGAAGACTTTATTTTGGATAAACGCGTCGTGGGTGGCATGCAGTCTGTCTCACTGAAGCTAGCCGAATACCTTGGCGACGATGTATTCCTCGACTCCCCGGTTCGTCAGCTCAACTGGGCGACTGCGGATCCAACAACCGCCGATGAGCTTAACAATATTGCCGCTGATGTGCGCAATGGCGTTGCCAATGACGGCGCTGCCGGTGAGGTTACCGCCTACGCAGACAAGGTCGTTGTCAAAGCGAAAAACGCCGTTCTGGCGGTGCCACCAAACCTCTACAACCGCATCCAATATGTACCTGCTCTACCGCGTGAACAGATGGTGGCCCACCAACATATTTCGATGGGGCTTGTCATCAAGGTCCATGCCGTTTACGAAACCCCATTCTGGCGCGAAAAAGGCCTCTCCGGTACCGGATTCGGCGGCGGTCGCGTCGTCCAAGAGGTCTATGACAACACCAACTACGGACCAAACGGCGTCGAAGATAATAACGGTGAGAACCCCAACGGCATTTTGGTCAGCTTCATCTCTGATGTTCATGCCGAAACTATGTGGGCACTACCTGAAGAAGAACGCAAGCAACGCATTCTGGAAGAACTGGCAGCCTACCTCGGCGAAGAAACCATGCACCCCATGGCTTTCTATCTCTCCGATATGGCCGCTGAAGAATGGACCCGCGGAGCCTATGCCACCAGCTATGACCTGGGCGGGCTGAGCCGTTGGGGGCATCTACAAAACCGACCAACCGGGCCGATCTATTACGCCTGCTCGGATATTGCGGCAGAAGGCTACCAGCACGTTGACGGGGCCGTACGCCAAGGCGAAATCGCAGCCCAAAATATTATCCGGAGCCAGTAATGAGCACACCGCAATTACAAAACCTGCTGGTAGCTTACACGGCAACCGCCACCGGCAAGGATGCGCTGAACCTCGGGTTGGCGTTGGCCCGCACCACCGGCGCACACCTGCACATTGTCACCGTGATTCCCGAAGATAACGCCTATGCCGGCGTTTATCCGTCCGATCGCGGTCATGTGCCAATTATTCGCAAACAACTGCGCGGCTGGTTGGAAGATGCCCAGAGCTCATTGCCTAAAGACGTCACCAGCACGATCCATACGGTCAATGATTCTTCCGATGCCTCCGGTCTGCTGGCAGCAGCAGATCAGCTCAACTGCTCGGCAATTATTGTTGGTGGACGCCGCGGCGGCTTACTCAAACGGTTCCGATTGGGTACCACGGCCAACACGCTGCTTCACTCCAGTCCAGTGCCGGTGATCTTGGCACCTGCAGGCTACGACAATCAGCAGGCCCTGACTCGAGTTACCACAATGTTCGGTCAACGCCCCGGAGCCGAGGAAGTTATTACCCGGTCATTGGCCATGGTCAACACCTATAGTTTGCCATTGCGTTTGGTGTCGCTGGTCTTTTTAGATCTGGACGAAGAGTCAGCCTCGGTTGCTACCCAAGAGTCTCGCACTCAAGCACTGATTGATCAGGTCGAAAAGTTTGGCAATGAACAATTGGCAGCTCAAGCCACCGACCTGGTTGCCGCCGATCAAGCATCAACCGTTGTTGCGACCGGCCGGACCGTAGAAGATGCCGTCGATCAGCTGTCGTGGCTTAGCGGCGAACTGGTCATTCTCGGTTCTTCCCGGCTGGCTTCCCCGAGTCGCATTTTCTTGGGATCCACTGCCTCCCGCATGCTGCGCTCCATCTCAGCGCCCATGATGATTATTCCCGCCACATCCACCTAGCCGGCTACGTGCTGAGTTCGATAGTTTATAGAACTGGAAAAGAGGTCTTGTTGTGAGCACCTTACGCCCCACTAGCGCAGCAACCACAGAGTCTGCGCCCAATGCCGGTTCATCCGGACATTCGTCCAAAGGCTTAGCCCGCGGACAGATCGGCCTCATTGGCGCAACCGTTATCGGCGTCTCTTGTATTGCCCCGGCATACACCTTGACCTCTGGACTTGGACCGACCATTTCTACGGTCGGCACCCAGGTTCCAGCCATCTTGCTGTTGGGTTTTATTCCCATGCTGCTGGTGGCCTTTGGCTACCGGGAACTCAACAACCGAGTGCCTGATTCTGGGACTTCCTTTACCTGGAGCTCCAAGGCTTTCAACCCGTGGATCGGCTGGATGGGCGGCTGGGGACTGATTTCTGCAACGGTAATCGTGTTATCCAACCTGGCTGCGGTTGCGGTTGATTTCTTTTATATCCTGCTTTCGCAAATTTTTAGTAACCCCAATATTGCAACCTGGACGGATAACCTGTGGATCAATATTCCCACCACGCTGATCTTTACCGCAATTGCGGCCTGGGTGGCCTATCGGGGCCTGGACACCACCCAAAAGGTGCAATACTTTTTAGTCACCTTCCAGGTGTTGGTACTCGTTGGTTTTGCGATCGCGGCATTGGTGCAGGCAAATAATGGCAGCGGATTTGATCCCACCCCGGTCCGTCTAGACTGGTTCAACCCGCTAGAAATCGGCGACTTCTCGATCTTTGCCGCCGGTATTTCACTGTCGATCTTCATGTTCTGGGGTTGGGACGCCGTGCTGACCATGAACGAGGAAACCAAAAACCCGGAGAAAACCCCAGGCCGTGGTGCCACTCTGACGATTCTGATCATCATCACCCTCTACATTTTGGTCACCGTGGGTGTCGTCGCCTGGGCAGGAATTGGAGACACCGGACTTGGTGCCGGAAACCCAGCCAATCAGGAATCAATTTTTGCTGCACTATCCGGCCCGGTGCTCGGCCCGATAGCCATCTTTATGTCGATCGCCATCCTGGCCTCCTCGTTTGCATCACTGCAAACCACCATGATCTCGCCGTCTAGAACCATTCTGGCGATGGGCTATTACAAAGCCCTACCACCACAGTTTTCGAATATCTCCCCGAAATACCGTACCCCGTCGGTTGCCACCTTGGCCTCGGCCATCGGCACCGGGGCCTTCTACACGGTGACCCGACTGATCAGTGAAAACGCACTGTGGGACACCATCACTGCCCTGGGCTTGATGATCTGTTTCTACTATGGTGTCACCGCAATGGCCTGCGTCTGGTTCTTCCGCAAAGAGCTCACCGGTTCGGTGCGCAATTTCCTGTTCCGCGGGCTGTTCCCTTTGATCGGTGGCATCGTGTTACTGGTGATGTTCTTTCAAACCGCCATCGATTCGATCGACCCATCCTATGGTTCCGGTACCTCAATCGGCGGCGTCGGAATGGTGTTCGTATTAGGGATGGGCGTCCTATTATTGGGCGTAGTACTGATGATATGGACCCGCATTGCACACCCGGAGTTCTTCACCGGCAAAACGCTGCCAAAAACAACTTCAATAACGGACGATACAACAACAATTCCAACCGTTTAACACCTACCTCAAGGAGGAACATTGACGAATTCTCCCATCTACCAGACCATTAACCCTGCAACCGGCAAAGTACTCAAGGAATATCCCAGCATCTCCGACAGTGACGTTGACGCCATCGTGGACAAATCCGTGCAGGCATTCAACGAATGGGGCAAGCTGACCATTGAACAGCGGGCGGCCAAAGTAGAGCGCCTGGCAGACTTATTTGAAGAAAACGTTGAAGAACTTGCCGCTATCATGACCAAAGAAATGGGTAAACCGCTGGCCGAAGCTCGTGAGGAAACCGAATTTTCGGCCGAGATCTTCCGCTACTATGCCACCAACGGTCCACGGTTGGCCGGCGATCAGCAAGTAAACGAAGACGACGAAACCATCTCGTTCATTCAACGTCGCCCAGTGGGTCCCCTATTGGGCATCATGCCGTGGAACTTCCCGTACTACCAAATCGCGCGGTTCGCTTCACCGAACCTGATGCTGGGCAACACCATCATTCTCAAACACGCTGAGTCTTGCCCGGAATCAGCGCTAGCAATGCAACGGATGATGGACGAGGCGGGTATCCCAGAAGGCGTGTACCAAAACGTCTTTGCTAACCACCAGCAAATTTCCAAATTCATTGCCCACCCGAAGATTCAAGGTGTCTCATTGACCGGTTCTGAACGCGCCGGTGCTGCCATTGCCGAGCAAGCAGGTAAGCACCTGAAGAAAGCAGTTCTGGAACTCGGTGGTTCGGATCCGTACGTGGTTTTGTCTACCGATGACGTTAAGGCCGCTGCACAGCAGGCATTTGAGGTGCGCATGGAAAACACCGGCCAGGCATGTAACTCCAATAAGCGCATCATCGTCATGGATGATATCTACGATGAATTCGTTGCTGAAATGACCCGCCTGGCCTCATCGCTGAAGCCCGGTGACCCAGCCGATGAAGAAGACGGCACCTATTCACCGTTGTCCTCGGCAAAGGCCGTCGATAACATCCTGACCCAACTGGACCAGGCCAAGGCTGCCGGAGCGACCATCCACACCGGCGGACAGCGCGAGGATCTGCCCGGATACTACGTGCAGCCGACTGTTATTACTGATATTCCTCAAGGCTCCGATGTCTACTACGAAGAATTCTTTGGCCCAGTGGTAAGTATTTTCAAAGTCAACTCCGACGACGAAGCACTTCAGGTTGCCAACGACACCCAATATGGTCTGGGCTCAGCCGTGTTTGCTACCGATGCTGAACGGGCACGTGCCTTTGCCGAACAACTCGACGCCGGCATGGTCGGATCCAATGTTTCACCAGAAGAATCAGCCGAAGTGCCCTTCGGCGGCGTGAAACGCTCGGGTTACGGCCGTGAGCTCGGCCCGGTCGGTATGGATGAGTTCGTCAACAAACGCTTGATGACCGTCAAAAAGTAACGAACTATAGCGTCACATAACTCGATATACCAACAGCTCCCTGAATCCAACCCATCGACAAGGTCGGAATTTCAGGGAGCTGTTGTTCGTGTCTAAGTTGCAGGGTCGCAACAGCGTCCATTGCTCGATCTGATAAAGTACCGAGGCGCCGGCAACCGCTGCAATAATCACCCCCACCGCCAGGATTGATTGCCCATTAATGACTTGACCATCCGACAACCAACATCGTATCTTCCCACAGGGACACACAAATATGACATCACCCGATAACATTCTGTTGCACCTGGCAGAAGATGAAGAACAACGGGTGCGCGAAGTGTTCACCCGCCTTGAAGAACGAGGCTTGCCCAAACAACATCAGAGACCACACATCACCATCACGTTTTCACCGGCTATGGCAGACAACGTCGTCCAACGTGCCGCCCAGTTACTTCCTCCAGTTATTCCTGCCCGCTTTAGACGAGTAGGAATGGTCGTTTTTGGGACCAAACGCAAACAGACTGTCGCGTGGTTACTCGAAACCTCTGATGAACTGGAAAGCGCCGCCCGTGCCATCAGTGCCCTCAATCCCGATGGACGCGGACCTCGATGGACCCCACATTTGACCATGGGGCTGCGGCTACCCCGTAAAATTGTGCCCGATTACATGCGAGCCCTGGATGAGGAGATTTCTATATACCTCAGAGAGCTCACCGCTGTCCGGGCGGCACTGTGGCGACCAAGAACTCAAGAGCTCAGTGTTCTGGCCGGAGCAAAATCGGCCGAATCTGACTGATCAGGTCATAATGTTGCGGCTAATGTCCGCCCAACGGTACGGCCAGTAAATATACACCCGCCTAGGAAAGTCCCCTCCAGTGCGTTGTATCCATGCGCACCGCCACCACCGAAACCGGCGGCCTCACCGGCGGCAAACAGACCGTGTATCGGTTTCCCATTCATACCCAGAGCGCGGCCTTCCAGATCGGTTTGAATACCCCCAAGCGTTTTTCTGGTGACCACCCACAGTCGGACAGCTATGAGTGGACCATGTTTCGGGTCCAGAAGCCGATGCGGTTTGGCTGCACGGAAAAGCCTATCTCCCAGAAAACGCCGACTATTGCGTATCCCCATGGTCTGGGCATCCTTGGAATACGGATTGGCCATCTCGTTATCGCGAGCGCGGATAATCTTTTCGATATCCTCAAGATCCAGGAGATCGTCACCGCTCAACTTATTCATGCCTGACACGAGTTCGGACAGTGTGTCAGCAACGACGAAATCGGCGCCGTGTTCTTTGAAGTTCTCGACCGGGCCGGTGGCTGACTTGCCGAGGCGGCTACGAAGTAGCAGCTTGAGATCACGGTTGGTGATATCCGGGTTCTGTTCCGATCCTGATAGCGCAAATTCTTTTTTGATAATTGACTGGTTCAAGATAAACCACGAGTAGTCGTAATCGGCAATCTCCGGCGTGGTGCGGAGAATTTCCAGTGTACCCAAGGTGTCGTAGCCGGGCAGTCCAGGAGCAGGTAGTTGCCGGCCAAGAGCGTCCAACCAGATCGAAGAGGGTCCGGGAAGAATACGAATTGCATGGTCTGGCCAAATCGGTGCCCAGTTCTGCAGTCCTTCAGTGTAGTGCCACATCCGGTCCCGGTTAACGAGACGAACACCCTGGTCATTTGCGATGTCTAGCATTCTCCCGTCCACGTGTGCAGGAACGCCGGTGATCATCTTTTTCGGTGCCGTGCCGAGGTGCTTCGGCCACCATCTGCGCACCTGCTCGTGATTGCCGCCTATCCCACCGGTAGCGATCACTACAGCCTGTGCGTGGAATTCAAATGAGCCGGCTACTTTTCGGTTAGACGAGGCACCACGTTTTGCGGTGTCAGCTGCCAGGATGGTGCCGTGTACACCGGTGACTTGGTCACCGGTGAAGATAAGCCCGTCAACTTGATGGCGAAAATGGAAGGTGAGAAGGCCATCGATTGCCGCTGTTCGTGCTTTATTGGCGAACGGTTCGGAGATGCCCGTTCCCGTACCCCATGGCACGTGGAAGCGCGGTACAGAGTTGCCATGCCCGCGTGAAGT
>DXHA01000015.1 GCA_019113675.1 Candidatus Yaniella excrementigallinarum | reverse complement strand
GCAGTACTGCAAGAAGCTGCTTTCAATACCTATCAGACATCACAAGGAACAATATGAAAGACACTCTTCGCATCGCCGGGGTATATGTCGGCACCATTATCGGGGCAGGATTTGCTTCAGGCCAAGAGATTTTGCAGTTCTACACCGGCTATGGCTGGTGGGGGATTCTTGGCACACTTGTCACTGTAATTCTGTACCCTCTACTGGGCTATTACCTGGTCGTCTTAGGTAAAAGACTCAACGCTCTATCGCACAAAAGCGTCATCTATCACTTATGCGGTAAATATCTGGGGTTTGTCATTGACCTATTGCTGGCCTTTTTCCTATTCGGTGTTGGCGTCATCATGGTGGCCGGTAGTGGCTCACTGTTTGAACAGCAATTCGGCCTAAAACCGGCCGTCGGCTACGCGATCATGGCTGTATTAGTGATTGTCGCGCTGCTGCTTAGCTTGCAACGCCTACTCGATGTGATCAGTATTATCACACCGTTCGCCTTCGTATTAGTGATCATTTTGGCGATCTATGCCACGATGACGGCGGATACCACCGGTGTCGATATCGATGCAATCGCCAGAACCCAAGAACAACTGGCTTCCCCGAACTGGCTGCTGAGTGCTGCTTTGCATGTGTCATTCAACGTAGCCATTACGGTGAGCATCATGGCGATTGTTGGCGCCACAGAAAAGAACTATCAAGCCGCCAAACGCGGAGCCGTACTGGGCGGCATTATTCTGGGTATTATCGCACTGGTCATTAACTTGGCCATGTACTTCAACATTCACGATCTGGTCGGCACCGATATGCCGGTCCTGTTGATCGCTACACAGATAAGCCCCGTAATCGGTCTGGCTATGGCTGTGATACTGCTAGCCATGATTTTCAATACGGCTGTGCCCAGCCTGTATACCTTTACCGCACGGTTTTTCACCGTAGATACTCAGCGTTTCAGAGTGGCTGCCGTTGTGGTTGGCATTGTGGCATTTTCTCTCGGGTTTATTGGTTTCACCGATCTGGTCAATACGATCTACCCGTTGCTTGGCTATGTCGGGTTCGTGATTTTTGCAGGTATGGCAGTCAATCTGTTCCGGACCAAACGCGCAGAATCCACAAACGATGTAAAGGTCTTTCACTAAAGCAACCCACTTATGGGTACGAAAAGGCCGCCCATCAGAAACGATGGGCGGCCGAAAACTGGTCTGCAGGAACAGCCTGGGCAGGGTACTTTCCCGCCACAATATTCCTGGCTAGGACTACTGCGGGGAACCAGGAGGTTGAGGTGGCTGATAGCCGCCAAACTGCTGCGGTGCACCCGGCTGATTGTGCTGATCCCATGGCTGGCTAGCTGGGTTCTGGGGTTGTCCACCTGCGGTCTGCGACGGCTGAGGCTGCTGCGGCTGACTTGCACGTGGCATTGTTCCTGATGGGGCAAGGTACACCATGGTCCCAGCTAGTACAACAATAGCCATAAAGATGATCCAGACCATTGAGAAGCCGGCCCCTGATAGGGAGAAGAAGGCACCAACAACCATGTAGCGCCCAAGAATTGCGAAGGATGACCCGAGGCCCAACACGATGAAGAAATACCGTGTCCAAGGGTTTTCTAGGAATAGTTCGAGTGCGGCTAATGCGACGGTGGCGATCAGTAAGAGCATCAAAAACCAGCCACCTGAACTCATATGTGTCAGCCCGCCCAGGACTCTAGGCGAGGCTGAGGGAGCAAAGAAGAACCCAAAAATTGCAAGGAACGCTGCCGCGCCGGTAATCAGTAAACCCCAAGTGCGGCGGGAGCTGAAATCAATCTTGGAAGGATTCCGGGACGGCATCATATACTGACCGGGTTGTTGGCCCTGGTACTGCGGCGCTGCGTACTGATTTTGTTGCGGGCTTGGCTGTGCATGAAACGGCTGCTGTTGTGGTTGCGGCTGTGGTTGGCCCGAAGGCTGTGGGTAACCAGATGGTTGTGGGCTGCCAAATGACGACTGGTCAGCACCATAATGTGGTGGTTGTTGAGGTCCAGCCTGGTTTGGTTCAGCGGGGGCAGGCTGTGTCCAGCCAAAGTGTTGAGTCGGTTCAGACTCGTCAGAAGCTTGGGGTTGAACGGCGGTTGGCTCATCAGCGTCTGGCCCGGCAAACCACGACGATGTCTGTGGCTCGGTTGGTGCCGAATCGTTTTGTACGGCGTCGTCGGAGATCTCCGTTGTGGGCTGTTCGGTGTCGTAAGACGGCTGATTGGCGGCATCAGCGGCTTGACGCTGGCGGATCCAATCGGCCAATCCGGGATACACGTTGGGGTGCTGCAAAATCTGATCCCAAAGCTGCGGGTGGGTTTGTGCCAACTCCTGGAGGCGGAGCGGCTCAATCGCGGGATCGGAAAGATCTACCGGTTCGAAAGAAGACGAGTTCGTCATATGCAGTGTCCTTTAAAGTCCTCAAGCCATGCGTACAGTTTCTGGTGTCACAACGACCGCACCAAAAGTCTAACTGAGCTACTTATCTTGTTGTAGTCTAAGTAGTCGCCGTATTCGGGTTAGACTATGGGCTTGGCTGGCTATGCAACGATGTATAACAGTTGCATATATTTTCGGCGATGATGCAACGAAACGTCGCCGTCGTATTGTATGAGTGGAACATATGGCTGACGAAAAAGAACCACACCTCGACCCGTCGGAATCCAATGAGGAACAAGCCGACACCTCAGGTACCCGCGATGCAGGTACCGATCAAGAGCTGGATGCCGAAACGCGCATGCTCCAGCAGATCGCAGCCCTTGGTGGGGCCGATAGTGCTGCCCGCCACGACGTTGACGCCCAGGATGCAACGGACCCTTCCGATACCAACGATGCAGCTGAGGAGGCCGGGGAAGAGGACACCGACCAACCGGCTGAAGAAATCGACACTGGTGAAAACCCCACCCTGGTGAGCCCGGTTGTTGCTGGTGCATCAGGCGCTGGTGGAGACGATCGGGATGACGGGGTGAAACCGGTGCGAAAAAAGCGTCGTTGGCCATGGGTACTGCTAGTGGTTGTGGTGTTGTTGGGTATCGGATATGTCGGGGCAGCCTATGCCACCAAAGATACTGTGCCATCGTCACTGACGATTGAGGGGATCGACGTCTCAGGGCTTTCGACTGATGAAGCCGCATCAGAGCTAGAAGAACAGTTCGCTGCCCGATCCGAACGCGAGCTAGTGGTAACGGCTTCTGACGACGCTGAGGCGAGCGTTGTGCCAGCTGATGCTGGGTTCAGCTATGACACCGATGCCACCTTAGACCAGCTGACCGGCTTGACCTTTAACCCGGTAAAAATCTGGGACCGGCTATTTGGTGGGGCCAATGTGTCGGCGGTGACTTCTGTGGATGATGAAGCTGCTGAAGATGCCGTGGCAGGACTGACCGAACAGTTGACCTTTGATCCGACCGAGGGATCGGTGGAGTACCAGGGCGATGAACTTGAGTATTCGGCCCCGGTTGATGGGTTCACCGTGGATCAACAGGAGCTCGCCGATCAGCTGCGTGCCAACTGGTTAAGTGAAGACGACGAGTTGGCCGCACCGGGTCAGGCCGTTGAACCGGCTGTCTCAGCACAACAGTGGGAACAATTTGTTGACGACACCGCCCAGCCGCTGATTGATGATGCTTACAGCGTTAGCGCTGATGACGCCACCGCCGAATTGGCACCGGCCCAGTTAGGCGCTGCAGCTGAGGTCAATGTTGAAGAAGGTGACGACGGCGACACCCCGGTGATGAGCCTGGACGGTGAGGAGCTGGCAGACTCACTGGCTGAAAATAATGCCGAATTCGAATCCACCAATAAAGATGCCACCGTGGAGTTAACCGGTTCGGCCGGATCTGCAAAACCCAAGGTAGTTGCCGGTTCATCGGGGCGTGGTGTTGATCCCGAGCAAGTCGCAGACAAGCTTTTGGCCGACCTTAACGGCGACCAGACTCGTGCGATCTCGGTGGAGCTGGACGAAGTTGCGCCTGATGTGACAACCGAAGAAGCTGAAGCCTGGGATGTGACTCACGAGGTGGCCGAGTACTCGACACCGTATCCAACAGATGATGAGCCACGCACCGCAAATCTTCGGGTTGGTGCCCAGCGAGTGAACGGTACCGTGGTGATGCCCGGCGAAGAATTTAACCTGGATTCGATTTTGGCCCCGGTCACCACGGATAACGGTTACCACTCATCCGGGGTTGTTGAGTCCGGTGTGACCACCGATGCTATCGGTGGGGGACTGTCACAAATTGCCACCATGTCCTATAACGCTGGCTTTTTGGGCGGCATGGACATCATTGAGTATAAACCGCATTCACGCTGGTTCGACCGCTATCCGAAGGGGCGAGAATCAACATATTGGGAAGGCCAAATTAATGTGCGGTGGGAAAACGACACCGATGCCCCGGTGATTGTTGAAATGTGGTTAGCCGATTCCAAGGTGCACACCCGGTTATGGGGTTCAGACTATTACGATGTCTCAACCACTACATCCGAGCCTTATAATTACACCGACTCGCCAACCATTCGTTCCTCCGATCAAGAATGTGTTTCCGAATCTGGCGGCCGCGAAGGTTTCACCGTGGATATCGATCGAACCAAAACCCCGCCCGATGGTGAGGCGGTCGAGGAATCCTGGAGTTGGGCTTACTCGGGATGGCCTACCGTGATCTGTGAAAACAACTAAACTGGGGTCACCCACACCGCCTCGACGGCGGCTGGGCCCAGGGTTAGCTGGGCATCTGCGGCCAGCAGCGTTACCGTATCCGAAAATGGGGCGCCCTCGGCCAACTCAATGACCGTGCCGTGCTCAACTCCCTGGGATGCGAAATACTGCAATAATGCCGGATCGTCATCCGAAATCCGCTCCACCGATGCTGCAACACCCACCCCAAGATCAGTCAGCGAGATGGCTGTGAGCTGTTCGATACTGCCATCGGCATCTGGAATCGGATCCCCGTGTGGGTCCCGGCTAGGGTGGCCCAAATAGTCGGCGATTTTATCGATCATAAAATCTGATACGGCATGCTCTAAAACTTCGGCCTCGTCATGCACCTGGTCCCAGGTATAGCCCAACGTCTGGACCAAAAAAGTTTCAATTAATCGATGACGACGCACCATATCCACCGCATGGGCCCGCCCCGTGTCGGTTAGCCGTATCGAACCATATGGGGCGTGGTCAATTAGACCGGATTTGCGCAGTCGACGCAGGGCATCCGACGTCGTCGATAAGGTCACACCGACCCGTTGAGAGATCGTGGTGGCGGTAATCGGCTCATCAGACCATTCACCGGCTAACCAAATGGCCTTTAAATAGTCCTGGGTGGAATCGGATAGTTGCTGGATCGACATAGTGTCTAAGGTATCAACTCCGGTGTGGCTACGCCGCAACCAGCAGTGAGTTTAGCGGCGAAAGGAACCCATTCCAAAAAGTATTTCAAATCTGGAATACTTTTGTGGCGGAGCTCGTTATACCTGGGTGAGTGGTGCTCAAAGACAGTGCGCACCGCGATATATATCTACTGGAGGAACACACACATGGCTACACTTACTGCAGGCAAATGGACCCTTGATCCGGCACATTCGGAAGCAATGTTCACCGTGCGACACGCTGGAATTTCTCGCGTTCGCGGAACCTTCGACGACTTTTCCGGTAATGCCACCTTCACCGAAGACCTCAACGGCTCGGTGGTACAGGCCAATGTCGATACCGCTTCAGTCAATACTCGTAATGAGGGACGCGACGAACACCTGCGGTCTGCCGATTTCTTCGACGCCGAAAACTACCCGGTCTTAGACTTCGAATCTCTGGAAGTCATCGATTTCGATGGTGAAGAGTTCAAACTCAAAGGCAATCTGACTATCCGTGGCACCACTCAGGAGGTCATTTTCGATGGCGAATTTGGTGGTCAGACCGTAGACCCATTTGGTACCACACGTGCCGGTTTTGAGGCCCAAACCGACATCTCTCGCGAAGCATTTGGCCTAACTTGGAATGCTGCACTGGAAGCCGGCGGGTTCCTGGTTTCCGATAAGGTGCGCATCACCCTTGATGTGTCCTTTACCAAGGACGAAGCATAAAGATTGCACTGCAACGCCATCCAGCGGCCCGGCATAGGCTACTGGATGGCGGCGATGTATTTAATACGCATGAGTTAAGATAGACCACTATGACTGATGCGGCAGTAGAGACCCTGTTTTTATCTACCATCCCCGGGGCGACTCCATCCAAATGGGTGCAGCGGTTCACCACACGCGGTGCCAACGTTCAACTGGTCACCCAGGATGAACAATCCCAAACCCTGTTTTTACAACCGCATGATCCGCCACGGCATTTGCCCCAGCTAGGCTATTTGCGCTGGCGGGCTGATGCTACCTGGCAGGATCTGGTAGCCACCCATCAACTGGATCCCGATGCCATTCACCTAGTGCGCCTCTACCACGAAAAACCCGTCGTGCTGGTATCAAAAGATCACCTACTAGCCGCCTGGACCCACGAGGACGGCGACGTCGGTGCTAACGAGCTTGCTGATGAAACCTTTTGGGATCCCAACGAATATGCTGGCCGCCCCGTGGCCGACCCACTGGAGAGCCCCGATCAGGTCGGCGCCGGAGAACGCATGGCCATCCAATTGGCTGCCACCGGGTCGGGCTACACATTACTACCGGCTTCAGTGGCGCGCATGTTCGGACAAAAAGATGTCATCGTCCAACCCACCAATATTCATCCGGGCTGGGATGTTGGCTTGGCCTGGCGCAAAGCTGCAGACTCGGATTTGATTCAAGACTTTATTGGGGTCACCAAGGGCCGTCGCCCAACATCACACCGGTAAACTCAACCGATCCGGCCGGGTTCCACTACCGCAGGCTCGTCGTCATCAATGGGTTCGGTATCCCGCCAACGGGCGATGGCCGTCATCACATGATAGATAGCCAGTACAGCCAGCGTGCCCAGGGCGATACCACCAAATTGCATACCTTTAACCTCTATAATCGGATCGGCAATGGCAATGATTAGCCCGGCACCGGCGGCCATCAGATTGATGGTATTGGAAAAATCCACCCGATTGTTGACCCAAATACGTGCGCCCATGATGCCGATCATGCCGTATAAAATAATCCCGGCACCGGCGGCCACCCCCATGGGGATAGTGGCAATCAGGGCGCCAAACTTTGGGAAAAACGCCAAACACATCGCCACCACACCGGCAACCCAATAGGCGGCGGTCGAATAAATGCGCGATGAGGCCATCACACCGATATTTTCGGCATACGTGGTGGTCCCAACCCCGCCACCGGCACCTGAAAGCATGGTGGCCACCCCGTCGGCAATCAGGGCCCGACCATTATGCTGGTCCAAATCGGTGCGCGTCATCAGCCCCACGGTGCGCACATGGCCAATGTTTTCGGCAACTAATACAAACACCACGGGCAGAAACAGAAACAGCACATCAAACCGAAATTCCGGGCTATGAAATGCGGGCAGGCCGATCCAGGCGGCATCCGAAACCGGTTGGAAATCAATTTCATCCTGGACTAGAGCCAACAGGTAGCCGATGGTAATGCCTAATAAAATCGACAGCCGTCCGAGAAAGCCGCGGAAGATTACAGCGGTGATAATGACAGCGGCCGTAGTGCCAAACGTCGTCAATGGTACCTCGACCATGCCTTCGGTAGTCGCCCCGGCAAGGTTCAATCCGATCAGTGCCAAAATGGTCCCCATGACCACCGGTGGCATCACCGCGTGAATCCACCGGGTACCGGCCTTATGCACAATGGCACCAACAATGACCAGAGCCGCACCGGTCACAATAATGCCGCCGGAAGCCACCGCCATCGAATGCATCGAGGTTGCCGCAACCAGCGGGGCAATGAACGCAAATGACGACCCCAAATAACTGGGCACCCGGCCTTGTGTGATCACCAAGAAAATCAAGGTGCCCACACCCGAGAAAAACAGTGCTGCAGTCGGTGGGAAACCGGTGAGAGCCGGCACCAATACCGTGGAACCGAACATGGCCATCACATGCTGTAAACCGATACCAATGGTCTGGGGCCACGCCATGCGTTCGGTTGGTTTGACTACCTGTCCGGCATTGATAGTTTTCCCGTCCCCGTGCAGGGCCCACCCTAGACCCCAACGTTTGCGGAAAGTTGCTGCCATGCTGGCTCCTTTTCACCCATTATTCGTTTGCAGCAAGACTTTACCAACAGATGCCGCCTGTGCCGGTAAATCGCGATACCATCTGTGTTAAGGAAAGGACGCATTGCATGCCTGAGCATTTGGCACCCCACGGTGCTGAAGTAGAGCGGGATAAGATTGGCCACCCGTTGACCCGTCCGCAACTCATCGCCACGGATTTGGACGGAACCATCATCCCGTACTCCCAAACCCATACCGGTTTTGTGTCACCGCGTACGCTTGCCGCATTCCATGCTGCCCAAGAAGCCGGAGTCGGTATCGCTTTCGTCACCGGACGACCGATGCGCTGGATGAGCGCGCTGGCCCCCATCCTCGGGCCCATGGGACCAGCCATCGTCTCCAACGGGGCCATCATCTACAACATGAACACCGACACCGTGTTGGAAGCCCACCCGATGGACCAATACTTGGTCACAGATGTAGCAAATGAGCTGCGTGGTATCTATTCCGGAGCGATCTTCGGAGCCGAAACGCTGACCGGTTTGGTAATGGAACCACAGTTTATTTCTTCCACAGCACGCGCCCAAGCAAACCGCCAAGCACATCGTGGCCAATCGGCCACCGAGGAACCAACCGATTCGGTAGCGGTGCGTTCATCGCGCTGGATTGAAACCGCGAACATCACCTACGAGCTGGCCCAACACCCCGAAGTGGTCAAACTGATGGTCAAAGTCAACGGTCATGACCCTGATGATTTGTTGCTCAACGTCCGGGCACATTTTGGCAAACTCGTTCAGGTCACCCACTCGGCCCCGGGAGTGTCCATGCTAGAAATTTCGCGCGGGGATGTGCATAAGGCCGCCACACTGGCCGATTATGCCGAAAGTTTGGGTGTTCACGCTAACGACGTCGTAGCCTTCGGCGATCAACGCAATGATGAACAAATGCTGCGTTGGGCTGGCACCGGTTACGCCCTAGAGTCCGGGCATCCGGGCCTATTGGAACAAGCTGATGTAATTGCTCCAGCCTGTGACGACGACGGGGTAGCCGAGATGATTGAACACCTGATGACCCTGCCCGAATAGTTAGAATATTTCGGCGCATCGGGCCGGTTGACCGCTAGCAAAATACTCGGCCAAATCTGCTTGTTGCGATGCTGAGAACTCTTTGGGTAGCGTGCATGAGCTAATGTTTTCGGTCGGCACGTGTCGTACGGAACGGGCCAGTTCTGTGATCCGCCCGGTATTGAGTCCACGATCGGCAGCAATATACGGGGTCAGAGTATCGGCGATGGCCTGCAATTGTGCCGGATCGCGGGTATCTAAAGCACTTGTGAGTACCGAAGCCCAAACATCTTCGCGTTGCAAAGCTTCCGGATCCGTCACTAACGTATCGGAACTTACCTGTGCGCCATCTAATTCAGCCACAGACGCCAGATCCCACTGCAACACATGATCCATCCGGGCACCGGTGAGCTCCTCGACCTTGGCCACCGTATCGGCAACATCATCCAGAGTCGCGGCCACTGTAGCTCCGGCAGGAAAATTTAGCACCTCTACCCGACGCCGTCCCTGGGCCAGATGAAAAATAGACAGGGTCTTATTGTCGGATTCTACCTGTCCAAACACCAAAAAATTCACCGCACCACGATCATGCTCGGAAGCTTCTGGACGGTTGGCTTCATCCGGAAATGGCTCCTTAATGACGCTAAGCGGCTGGAAGCTAGAATGAATCGTGCTGACAGCAACCCAGACCGCACCGACAAAAAGCGTTACCACCACGACCCACACCCATAAGGTTTTTCGTCGCGAAGTGGCAGCCATGTCACAAAGTCTAGCCGAGGGGTTACAGGGTGGCGTCAATATCGGATGGCCAAATTGTCGTACGGTAGTACCCATGACCCCTGGCGCACACGAGACTATGAGCACCCGGATACAGCAGTTGCGGGCCTTCGCCGCAACCCGGGCTACGCATACGCGGTCGTTTCGCATGGACCAGCTCAAAGCCCTTCGCGAGCTCTTCGAAGATTACGCCACCGATATCCAAGATGCGTTATGGCAAGACATCGGCAAATCCGCGGCCCAAACTGATCAAACAGAATTCGCCCCGGTCAAAGATGAAATTGCCTATGCCATCTTGCATTTAACCGACTGGATGGAACCGGAATCCCGCTCGATTCCAATTGCGCTGCGCCCGGCCCGGGCCAGGGTTAGAGCTAGACCACTGGGTACCGTGGGTATTATCGGCCATTGGGCACAGCCCTTCTATACACTGCTGGCCCCACTGGTGGGCGCCATCGCCGCAGGTAACTGTGTGGTGCTCAAACCATCAATGCGTGCACCAAAAACCGCCAAACTCTTGGGTACCATCCTGCCCGAATATCTCAACCCACGCTCAATTGTCACCGTCACCGGTGGCGAAGATGCCTTAGAAGAGCTGGCCAGCCAACCTTTAGACCACCTGTTTTATTCTGGTTCCACAGACATAGGACGACGCATCTACCAGTTGGCCGCCGCGCAGCTGACCCCCGTCACCTTACAGTTGGGCGGCAAATCACCGGTCATAGTTGCCGATGGCCGAGACTGGAAAACCATTGGGCGTCGCATCGCCTACGGCAAATTTAGCAATGCCGGTCAAAACCTCACCAGCCCGGACTATCTGATTGCCGTAGGTTATGATGTCGCGGCGAAAACACAGGATGCGATCATTGCCGCGGTAGAAGAGTTCTACGGCGACGACCCGGGTGCAGCCAAACAATTTGGCCGCATCATTACCCCAGAACACACCCAGCATCTGGTTGAGCTGTTACAGGCCACCATCAAAGGTGCCGTCGGAGCCACACCGGCGCGCCTGGTACATGGCGGTAAATACAACACCGAATCGGCTTATTTAGCCCCAACAGTGCTGGCCGAGGTTCACCCCAACTCAGCGATCATGCAGGAACAAATCCTTGGCCCAATCCTGCCGATACTCGTCGTTGACACCTATGACGAAGCCATCGAGTTGGCCAATTCTATGCCAACTGCCCCGGCCGCTTACGGGTTTTCGGAACGTCGTCGTATCCGCCGGGATTTTATGCAACGCATCAAGGCCGGTACAGCCACCATGAATGCCACCGTATTGCAGTCAGCGTTGCCATCGCTACCGCATAATGCCACCGGTGCGGCAGGTTTTGGTTGTTGGGGTGGTTATGAGAGCTTCCGACTGTTCTCTCAATACCAAGCCAACCTGTATAAGCCCACCCGCTTCGACACTATGACGGCCGCCTACCCGCCCGATCCGAAACTTGGCAGCCGTTTTATTGACAAACTCAAATAACCACACCCGCCCGGTTTTGCAGCCCAAGCAATGCTGACTGTTTACCGAGCGGGTGTGGTTTTGTTCAGGTAGCTGGTTTAGATAATGGAACGTCCCTCGCGGCGGGCCTCAGCCCATTCCTTAAAGAAACCTCGAGCAATCACATACATGCACCCGGCCACCAGCACAGGCCACATCAACACATAAAAAGTGAGTCCAACAGTCATATTATTCTCCTTGCTTCTGCGCGGCGACGTTTTCTAATGGGGTTTGGTCCGGTTGTACTGCTTGATCGACTTCCGGATCGAAATCGCCGGTGACCTTCTTGATGACGTCATAATCGAAGTTCTCTTTCGACCGATATGACATCAGGTAGCACACCAGGAAGCTGACCGCGTAGGCCACCAACGACCCGGTAAGCACCGAATAATCACGCAGGTAGTTGAAGCTGTAGGGTAGTGCTGCAACCATGCCGACGACGGCGATGATCAATGCCGGGCGCATACCGAAGAACCCAAAGCCCATGATGCCCAGGATGACGCCGATGCCAATGATCGATAGCGCTTCAACGCCATAACCCCAGATACCATCGACGGGGATCCATTCGAAGCGCACCGGTAAAAATACTGCCAGGGCAGCCAGCACAGAGGTGGTAAAGGCAGCATTGGTAATTTTCTTCCAGTAGAACGAAGCGATAACCGGAAACACTAGGCAACCCCACATGGCTCCGACAAATACCAGCAGATCCAAAATACTAAACCGTGCAGTGGCGAAGTAGAGGGCTGCAGCGGTGGCAACAATCATGGTTACCCGCCCGATCAGCAGCATGGTGCGCGGATTAGCCTTACCACGGCCTCGGCTTTGGCCATAAACATCGGCCATCACAATGGATGAAAGTGCCGACAAATCCGAATCCGCCGTCGAGGACAGCGAGCCGATAATCATAATAAAGGCCAGGCACAACAGAATTGGGCCAAGATAGGTGCCGGCCATCTGCGGGATCAAACTATTGACATCTCCATCAAGAGGTTCGATACCAACATAGAGGGCGATGACCCCGAACATTCCCATGCCGATAATTGTGGCGCCATAACCTACCGTTGCGGTAATAAAGGTTGGTTTGATCAGATCCTCACGAACAGCAAACAGACGCTGGGCGATGGTCTGGTTACCGATAGCATAAGCCAAAACTGCCGCAATATAGGGCGCACCCTGATTCATAAATGCTTCAGAAGAGAAGAAGCTTTGCTGCTCGGGGCTCACATGTCCGGCAGCAACACCGGATTCAAAGATACTGGGACCACCGGCGGCGAAGAACACAACCGGAATAATAATGGCGGCTGCTCCAAGCATGGCCATAACCTGACCGAAGTCGGTAAGCACCGAGGCGCGAAAACCAGACCACAGCGTATACAACAGCACACCAGCGGCCACCACGACAATACCGGTTCCGAAGTTTAGGGGAGTCAGGATGGCAAACAGGGCGCCACCGGCAATAAAATTCGAAGTCAGCGAGATGGTGGAACCCAGCACATTGGACCCGGCTAACATCAACTGTGATGACCGGCCGTGGCGGGCATACATCACCTCGGCCAAGGTATGTGCTTTCGGCGCGACTTTACGGATGCGTTTACCAAAAGGATAGATAAACAAAATCATCAATGCGCCCCAAAATCCATAGTGAATGGGGCCAGACAACCCGTAGTTATATCCGGCTTCGGCCGACGCATACATTGACGACGCCCAAATCCAGGTGGCCGTCATAGAAGCCGCCGAGACACCGAAACCGATATTATTTCCCGCCGTCATGTAATCATCGGCGTTTTCCTTCTTGCGGCCGATCAGATACGACATGAGCAGTGTTCCTCCGTAAAAGAGGATTATCAATAACACCACAACAGGGATGGATATTTGGAGTAATTCTTGCCCTTCCGATGCAGGCGGCACAGTATTCCTTTCGCTCAAACGTTCAATAACGGCACACAAGGCGCCTTCAAGCCCGATTTTGCGTAGGCTGTCTGAAGGGTAGGGCGACAGCCGGCTACAGAAGATGGGTCAGTTTTGCAGACCACTTCGGGCGCTCACGCAGGATCTCGACTGGCTGCACAGTCCCAGTAACCATCGGCGCGCGCCCAAGTCAAACCCACTTTTCGTGAGCGTCAACCTCTTAGTTGAACAGTAGTTATCTTTACACAGTTGAAGATGAATAGCTAGCTTGCCCAGTGCGATAGGTCACCAAAATTGATAACACATCGGCTTGCTAGTGCGGTAACCACGGTAAGAAAAAGAAGTGTAAAAAACGAGAATTCTGGTGTTGGATGAGCGCAAAATTTTCTAGAATCAACCGAAAACAGCCTGCTTGGGCATCGTGGTCAAAGCCATGAGGCTTTGAAACTG
>DXHA01000014.1 GCA_019113675.1 Candidatus Yaniella excrementigallinarum | reverse complement strand
AGGTCGTGTCAGATGTCGTAAATGTGTCGTCAAAGGTACTCACAGTCGGCTAAGTGTGGTTAGGTTGATGTTGTGCATGTCATAAATTTTCTTGATACCGGCTTGAAAACGTATACCGCCATGGATGCGCTGCAACGTGAGTTGCACGCCCGGATTGTCAGCGGCCAGCACCCAAATACGTGTTTGGTCTTTGAAGCTGAATCCACTTACACGGCGGGTCGCCACACCCAAGACCACGACATCATTGACCATTCGCTACCAATTATTGACACGGATCGTGCCGGATCCATTACATGGCACGGTCCCGGTCAGCTGGTGTGTTATCCATTGGTCAATCTTGCCGCCCCGGTGGACGTCATCAAATATATTCGGGCCGTAGAAGGTGCCGTGTTGGATACTTTGCAAAACCATTTTGATCTCGACGTGACCCGCATCCAAGGCCGGGCCGGTGTCTGGATTGGCAACCGCAAAATCTCGGCGATCGGACTAAAAATTTCCCAGAATGCCTCACTGCATGGCATCTCGTTAAACGTTAACACCGATCCGGCCAGCGCTTTTGCCGGTGTGGTCCCGTGCGGTATTACCGATGCCACCGTGACCTCCATGGCCGAAGAAGGCGTGCACACCACATTACAAGCCGTGGCCGAACCCCTGGTGGCCGCGTTAGAACGTCGTCTGGAACCACTACTTGCCCCAACACCGATTCAAGGAGACGCCCATGTCTACGATCCCGCAGGCTGAAGGACGCAAACTGCTTCGTATCGAGGCGCGCAACGCTCAGGTGCCGCGCGAGCCTCGACCAGAGTGGCTCAAAACCCGTGCCAGCGTGGGACCGGAATACCAAAACCTGCGCAGCCAGGTGGCCAACACCTCATTGAATACCGTATGTGCCGAGGCCAATTGCCCCAATATTTATGAATGTTGGGAAGACCGCGAAGCATCCTTCCTCATCGGTGGGGCCGTATGCACCCGACGCTGCGCGTTTTGTGATATTGCCACCGGAAAACCTGAAGAATACGATACCGATGAGCCATACAGGGTCGCCGAATCGGTTGAGGAATTGGGTTTGCGGTACGTGACGGTTACCGGTGTCGCCCGCGATGACATCGAAGACGGCGCCTCCTGGTTATATGCCGAAACCGCTCGCGCCATTCACCAGCGGACCCCGCATACCGGCGTCGAATTACTCGTTGACGATTTTCGCGGTGGTGAATCCGCGCTACAAAAAATATTTGATGCCAAACCAGAAGTCTTTGCCCATAATATCGAAACTGTGCCCCGGCTGATGAAGACCATCCGCCCGGCCTTCCGGTATGAAAAATCTTTGGCAGCCCTCACCTCGGCACGTGATGCCGGGCTTATCACCAAATCGAATCTGATTTTGGGTATGGGGGAGACCACCCAAGAAATCGAAGACACCATCATTGATCTGATTAATGCCGGGACCCACATTATTACCATCACCCAGTATCTGCGCCCATCACCACTGCACCATCCGGTGGACCGTTGGGTTAAGCCAACAGAATTTTTGCGGTTGCGCGATTTCGCTTACGAACACGGGGCCGCTGCTGTGATGTCTGGGCCATTGGTCCGGTCGTCGTATCGTTCGGGCAAATTATATGTCGAGGCCATGCGGTTCCTTGGCCGCGATATTCCTGAACAGTTCAATCATCTTGTCGAAGGCGCTGATACTCCGGCCCGTCAGGAAGCCGAAACTGTGGCCGAACGGTTTGCAGACACCAACGACGACGCCGCCGCTGCGATCCCGGCCACCTCGTTGAACTAAATGGTGACCTCATCGGGGTCGATATCTGCACGTAAGCCACGCCATACGGGGTGACGCAACCGTCCGGCCTCGGTGATCCCAGTGAAACGCACTTCACCCACCAGGTTGGGCCGCACCCAGTTAGCGTCGCGTCGATCCGCCGTCGGTACTTCTACCGGCGGCGTTTTACGGGATAACGAGTTGAGCTTGGTTGATAATGTGTGCAACTGGTGCTCATCGAATCCGGTGCCCACCCGGCCCATATACACCAAACCGTCATCACCGTGTGCCGCCAATAAGAGCGAGGAAAACGTATCGGAGCGGCCGCCCGATCCTGCCCGCCACCCAACGACCAGCACATCCCGGGTGGAAGTATGTTTGAGCTTCAACCAGGTTTTCGTACGGTGGCCCGGTTGGTACACGCTACCGTGCTGCTTGGCCATGACCCCTTCAAGCTGTAGGTCGCGACTGGAATCCATGGCCTCATCCAAGGTTCCGTCAAACGCTTGGGGAACATAAATATGCTGGGACTCGGTTACCGAATCCAGCAGCCGCTGGCGCCGTTGAGTATAGGGAGTACGTAATAGCGATTCGTCTTGGACCCGCAATAAATCAAACGTCATGAGATACACCGGGGTCTTTGCCCGCTCATGTTCAACATCGCGAGCCTTGGTCAGTCCCATACGCCGTTGCAGCCGGCCAAAATCGGGGCGACTGGACGATCCCATCGCCACAATCTCGCCGTCGACAACACAATCGACCTCAACACATTGGGCCAACTCGGCAAGCTCCGGGTAGGTGGCGGTCATGTCCTTACCATTGCGACTAGTCAAAGTTACCGCGCCGGGAGAATCTTTGGTTGCAGCAACCACCATGGCGATGGCACGAATGCCATCCCATTTCATCTCAAAAGCCCAATCGTCTGCCTGACGACGGACACTAGCAACATTGCCGATACTGGCTAGCATCGGTGCGATATCAACAGGGTCAGCCTTTGTGTCCTGGGACGATGTGGTTTGAGAACCGTCTTGTTCGGATGAGGAACCTTTGGTTTCTTCCATGAGGTGGATCATCCAGTTTTTTTCCGGATCTTTATTTGGGCCGCTGGTACCGGTATTGAATAAAGCAAATTTTTTGATGCCGCCGCCGAGCCCACCATCGGGTTGGCCATGCAATGTGGCGATAATTTCTTGACCTTGGCGCCATTTTTCTAATTCGTAGATGCCGGTATCCCAGATGGTAACCTCGCCGCCGCCGTATTCGCCTTTGGGGATTATTCCTTCGAAGGTGCCATACTCTAAGGGATGATCTTCGGTTTGGACCGCCAACCGGTTCTGCTTCGGGCTCGTGGGCGGGCCTTTGGGTAAAGCCCAAGAAGCCAATACGCCGTCGTGTTCTAATCGAAAATCCCAGTGCAAGGTACTGGCGTGGTGTTCTTGAATCACAAACGAAAGCTGTTGGCTACCAGTGGTGTGGCTTGTGGGCATGGGTTCTGAAGTGCGTTTAGGGTCACGCTTGGAACGATAGAGCTCTAACGGGTCCTCTACCATTTCGGCGGCCGAGGTATCAGCTTGGCCAGCAGATTGCGCAAGTGGTTCAAGCAAATCGCCTAAGTCTTCGACCCGCTCAAGGACTTCTTCGAAACGCAATTGCTCAACATCTTCGGGTCTATCAAACTCGTCCCAGGTGCGGGGCGTAGCTACGGTTGGGGTGAATGTGCCACGCAGTGAATATGGAGCAATGGTGGTCTTGGCTGCAGAGTTCTGCGACCAATCGATAAAGACTTTGTTTTTCCGCAATGATTTTTTCATGGCCGAAACTATTAGCTCTGGATGATCAGACTCCAAACTGCGAGCCAGCTCATGGGCAACATCCGAGATTTGTTGGGACGTGGCAGAACCATCTAGGGGAGCATACAGGTGGACACCCTTTGATCCACTGGTCAGGGGATAGGCATCCAAACCCATGCCGTTGAGCAACTCACGAATCAGATGCGCGACTTCGATACAATCACTTAACTTGCGGCCTTCGCCAGGATCCAAATCAAAAACCATTCGGTCCGGATACCGCTCGTCAGAAGAAATAGTGCCGGTATCAGAGGAATGGGAACCAACCTGCCACTGCGGGATATGCAGTTCTAATGCGGCTAACTGCACCAAATACGTTATGGTGGCCTGGTCTTGTAATAGTGGGTATTGCTTCGGGCCGTTGCTGTGCTCGATAGTTCGCGACGGCAACCAGTCCGGGACGTAATCCGGTAAACCTTTTTCAAAAAATACTTTGCCCGGGTTATCCGGGGTGCCTACCCCGTCAACCCAACGCTTTCGGGTAACAATACGATCATGAGTATGCCGAATTAAGTACGGCGCAATGCGGGCATAGTAGTCCAGCACCTCAGCCTTGGTGGTACCTGTCTCTGGATAGAAGACCTTTTCTAAATTACTCAGCGTCAGCTGGTGGCCTTCAACGGAGATTTTCTGTTCGTTGCGTGACATGGATACCTCCTGTGCTGGGCATGCTACCTGAAGGACTATCCCGGCACGAGAGCCCTAGGACCACTAGCCAACGGATCAACAGTAAGTTTTAATGGGGCCATGAGAGCAATCTGGACAGGGTCAATCGCATTTGGTCTCGTCAATGTGCCTGTGAAGGTGTACTCCGCAACGGAAAGCCACGATCTGAGCATGCACCAGGTACATAATAAAGACGGCGGCCGGATCCGCTATGAACGCCACTGTGAGATATGTGGAGAGTCAGTCGACTACGCCAATATTGATCGAGCCTATGACGATGGCGACAATAGGGTAATCATAACCAAAGACGATTTTCAGGCGCTACCGGCCGATCACAGTGACGATATTGATGTCCTACAGTTTGTGCCCAACGATCAGATTGATCCGATCATGCTTGAAAAAGCATACTTTTTAGAGCCGACATCAAAAACGCCAAAGTCTTATTTATTGCTGCACCAGACCTTAGAAGACACCGACAAAACGGCTATCGTGAAAATCACCTTGCGTACACGAACGCGTCTAGCAATTTTGCGTACCTGCGGAAAATTGCTGATGATTCAGACGCTTCGTTGGGATGATGAAATCCGAGAAGTGGATTTCAAAGGTATTCACTCGGAAGCAAAAATCACCAAAAAGGAACGCGAAATGTCTGCCCAACTTGTTGAGTCATATTGCTGAGGATTTCACACCGGAGGAATTCAGCGACGACTACCAAGTGGAATTGCGCAAACTTATTGACACCAAACTTGAAGCAGGCGAAAGCGTGGATTTGGAAGAAGCATTTCCAAAAGAGGAAGAAGAGGAAACCGAAGGCGATGTTGTCGACCTTATGGAAGCATTGCGCAAATCGGTCGACCATGCTCGTTCTACGAAACAGTCCGGTTCGAAAAAATCTGGTAAACGAAAAGCCGGATAGCGCCTGGACGGACGTTATACACCATTCCTGCCAGAAATCTTCGTCATGAGGTCTTTGAGGTCAGACTCGGTTAGTGTGACATCCCGTTCAATCCAAGACTTATACACAACGCGAATCATATTGAGTTCTGGCGAAAGCGTTGTATCGACCCAGTCAGAAGCGTGAAAGGTCACGACGTCTTCTGGAGTTACCACATCGACCGTGCCCTTTTCCGGATAGTGGTGAATGGCCTGGATAACCGCCACCGACTGTCCACCGCGATAGATCAGGGTCTGACCCACGTTTCGGTGGTCAAGGGTCTTTGCTTCAAACATGTATGAGAATATCCTTTTCGGTGGTCCGCGCTAAAACAGCAGAAATTCAGCGTGTCGATATGCTCACCAATAATATGTGATTGCGAAACGAAACTGAACGGTTCCGCGACAATAAACTGATAGAAAGCTGAAGACTGGCTCCATATGACGTCGCGCAGCGTTAAGAGCCGTTTAAGAGTGCTCTTCGATTTTGCATATCCGATTTTTTACGTTATTATTGTGTTCGTTGCCCACTGGCACGCGGATGTAGCTCAATGGTAGAGCCTCTGCCTTCCAAGCAGATAGTGCGAGTTCGATTCTCGTCATCCGCTCGAAGCTCTGATTTCTGGTTACCTAGATTCGGAGCTTTTTTCGTGCCGTAAATATGGCTGGATGATTTCATTGAAACGGCATCGGTTAGGCTGAGTAATAGACAATAAGGGGCCTTGACCTTGCTATGGTAAAAGTCACGTTCATTGTCTAGACTGTTGCAAGCGCGCCAAATTCTGCAGGGTTTTCAAATCGACCTCTGATCTGTTTGGACTTTCAGAAATCTTTGCCCTATAGTTATCTCTCGGCGCCATGGTGCGAGCCGCTACAGGGTAAGACCGGATGGCGGATAATCCAGCAGGTCACAGACCTGATCGCGGGACGTAGCTCAGCTTGGTAGAGCGCGCGCTTTGGGAGCGTGAGGTCGCAGGTTCAAATCCTGTCGTCCCGACTGCATGGTGCTGTCGGAAGCATATGATGTGATTCGGCCAGTACCGATAACCATAGAAATTCCGATTAGAACCCAGGAGTCCTACGTGGTCCAATCCACCGTCGAAAACCTCGCCCCAACCCGGGTGAAATTAGAGGTTGAGGTTCCTTTTGATGAACTGAAACCGCGTATCGATGCTACTTACAAATCACTGGCAAACCAGATTCAGGTTCCTGGATTCCGTAAGGGCAAAGTTCCAGCACGTCTGATTGACCAGCGTGTAGGCCGTGGCTTCGTTATTGAGAACGCAGTAAATGATAACCTGGATACCTTCTTTCAGGAAGCTCTGCGTGATAATGAACTTGCCCCACTGACTCGGCCAGAAGTTGACGTAACTTCTGTTCCAGGCAACGAAGGTGAAGAAGAAGCACCGCTGAAGTTCAATACCGAATTTGATATTCGGCCTGCCATTGAACTGCCAGACTATAAAGGTCTTGAAGTCACCGTCGATCCTGTCACCGTGACTGAAGAACAAGAAGCAGCCGTACTTGACGAATTGCGGGAACGTTTTGCCACCCTGGTGGAGGTCGACCGTCCAGCAGAAAAGAACGATCACGTTACTCTTGGTCTAACAGCAACTATCGACGACGAAGAAGTTGACACCGCAGAAGGCCTGTCCTACGAAGTCGGCTCCGGCACAATGCTTGAAGGCCTGGACGAAGCCATTGAAGGCCTGTCGGCTGGCGAAGATGCTATCTTTGAGACAACCCTGGCCGGCGGAGAGCACTCCGGTGAAGAAGCTACCGTCAAGATCGTCGTAGAAGCCGTTAAAGAGCGCGAACTTCCAGAACCCGACGACGATTTTGCTCAGTTGGCTTCCGAATTTGACACCATTGATGAGCTCAAAGACGACTTGAAGAACCAGGCCGCTGACGAATCCAAGACCAACCAGGGCGTTGAAGCTCGGGAAAAGGCCCTTGAAGAACTGTTGAAACTGGTAGAAGTGCCCATCCCAGAAAACATGTTGGCCGAACAGGTTGAACAGCACTTCTCCTCACAGGGTCATACTGAAGGCGACGACCACGATACTGAAGAACATCGCGAAGAAGTTGAGCAGAACTTCCGTGAGGCCTTCGTCAATGAAGTTGTCTTGGACACCATTGCTGATGAAGAAGAGATTCAGGTCGAACAGTCTGAACTGATCGAGTACATTCTCAGCTCTGCCTCACAGTACGGCATG
>DXHA01000013.1 GCA_019113675.1 Candidatus Yaniella excrementigallinarum | reverse complement strand
GCTTGGCGCAACCATTTATCTAGGGTGCCAACATGAATGCCAAAGTCCTTGGCAATTTGGGTCAGCGTGACACCAGCATCACGGTTCAGCGCGACTCGGACAACATCATCGCGGAACTCTTGGGGAAACGGGGTAGGCATAGTGATCATCCTTCCAGACCAGCGTTCAGCTAGCCAGATCGAATGTCACCTAACCGTGCAGCAGGCCCCAACGAACAGATCTAGCACACCGAATGGCGGTCTACGGCGCTGTTCTCCATGAAACAGACCAGCATATTGGACGACTGGTCACCTATCTAAAGGAAACAGACCAGTACGACAATACGCTTATAGTTCTGGCCAGTGATAATGGGCCTTCTGCGAGCACCCAAGATAACTACGCTCGGATCGCGCCCGGTGTCCCAGAGTGGTACGAGCAGAACTATCCACCTTCAGGGTCTGTTGATTCATACGGCGCCAAGGGCTCCTTCCCCTCCGCTTGTCTTCCCAACGCGCAGGTATCATCAGGACCCTATTTTCAAGCCAAGAATACGCTGTTCGAGGGCGGAACGAGAGTTCCTGCTGCAATTAAACCGCCCAAAATAAATGCAGCTAATAAACCTGAGCTAGTTGGAACTTTCGCGCACATCACTGACTTATATCCCACATTTGCTGATTATGCAGGCGCAGACGTCGCGTCCTTAGAAAACCTCGCGGGGGACTCTATCAAGCCGCTGTTGGATGGCAAGACAGAAGAAATCGGTGACGACGAGTTCGGTATGGAACATTTTGGGCAACGAGCATATCGTGCTGGTGACTGGAAGTTAGTTTTTGTCCCAGCAGCTATGGGCGGTAGCGATGACTATGCTCTGTATAATCTCACAAAGGACCCCGGAGAAGTTCACAATGTCATTGCGGATCATCCTGCCATCGCAGACGAGCTAGCAAGAAAATGGACTCAGCACGCGGAAGAAAATGGCATAGTCATTGTCGATTTTGCGGATGTAAATGATCTTGCGCCGGACGACGCTGAGGCATGGTACTCGATTGATTGGGCATCCAACACCGAACCTGCAGAATCGAGCAGCAATGACTAGCTGCTGCTCGCCAGGAGGTAGCGACCTGCAGGTTCACCTTCAGCGACCAGACCGAGTTAGCCCACCACTTTTCGAGGTCCTCTCTCACGATCTAAAACAAAGCATGCTAAAAGATATATGCGTTCCCGTCCCCGGTGGAGATTTCATGATGGGCGACCATAGTGGGCGTGGCTACTCGGCAGATGGTGAGACTCCGGTTCATCGAGTCACGCTTAATGGTTTTTCTATTTCCACGATTACGGTTACCAACGCACAATTCAAACAATTCGTTAAGGCAACCGGATATGAGACCACCGCTGAACGGCTGGGCGTTTCTGCTGTCTTTTACGCTGCTTTCAAAGGGGCTCGCTCGGATATCCTTCATACTGTACAGGGCCTCCCCTGGTGGCTTGCAGTTCAAGGAGCTGATTGGAAACATCCCCATGGTCCCGCTTCTACGATACATGGCAAGGAAGACCATCCAGTCGTACACGTATCCTGGTTCGATGCGGTGGCCTATTGTGATTGGGCCGGAGCAAGGTTACCGACGGAGGCGGAGTGGGAGTATGCAGCCAGAGGAGGGCTCAAGGGCGCTGAATACACCTGGGGCGACGATTTACTTCCCGGGGGTCGATGGAGTTGCAACATTTGGCAAGGGAAATTTCCAACGGAGAATATAGCTGCGGACGGATTTCTGACAACCGCTCCTGTAAAAACTTACCGACCTAACGGCTACGGTTTATGGCAAATGTCTGGGAACGTTTGGGAATGGTGTCAGGATTGGTTTAATAACGAGTACTACAGCAGATCAGAGCGTGCTAACCCAACAGGGCCCGAGTCGGGTCATCGTCGGGTCATGAGAGGAGGCTCGTATTTGTGCCATGATTCATACTGCAACCGTTACCGGGTAACAGCACGAAATGCGAATACACCTGACGCAACTGCGGGGAACATCGGATTTCGTGTTGTAGCTGATATGGGCCCACCAGCTGCCCCTCGTGATACCCCCAGTGGCTAGTACGGAAGTTCTCCTTTATTTTAATTTAGGTGCCCTCGAAGTGGTCCGTTTTAAACTAACCAGTAACAACAGTGAACGGATATAACCATCCGCGTCCTGGCGCGGATGGTTATATCCGTTTCGCTCGCGAAAGAGTGAATGGAACGTTACAGTCTGCTGTTGTGAAATGCTGGAAAGCACTTGTTCAGTCGGTGCAGCGTTGATCCGATAACCTCGTGACGGACATAGTCGGGAGTGAAAGTGCCTCATGTAACACCACTGCGGCGGTGCGGCATCACGAAAATTCCCCTTGCATTGCATCATCACCAATTACACTCATCGGTTTTGCCCGTCTCACTGACGGCAAGCCGTCAATCAACAGGAACACTTCATATGCCTAAAGTCATTCGGTAGCGCGATGACCAAACGTCTGCCCTCGAACGATAATACGAGAAGTTTCTTCCGTACAACCATGTGGTGCTAATGGATGAGAAGAAATACTTTTGGCCTAACCTACCGAAGGCCTTTTAAAACAAACCCAGTTCTACTGCGTGGCTGTTAGGGCTCGCCTATCGTTTATAGGAGGGTAGCTATCAGTGGTTATGAGATTCGAAACACCTACGCTTAAGCTAAGTTCATCCCAAAATCAACGTATTAGTTGATCGAAAATAATGGCCTGACGTGCCTTCTCATAGCGCTCGCCAGCACTGGGGATTCATCACCCCGGCCCTACGGAACACAAACAAAACGATAAGCTCCCCTTTGCGTGACCTACCACCCGCTCCAAAACTCACACCTCGCGCCTTGTGACCATCACCACAATACATTAGAATCGGTACGAACCGTATTGGGTGGAAGGTAGTTTGTTTGATGTCGACGCTCCTTAATACTTCGGCAATTCATCCATTAGGTCGGGTGGATTACTGGACCGGTGGGATTGCAGAGCACTTCTTCGAAACACGCTTCAGCCCCCTGGGTCCAAGACCGTTCGAGGGCTGGATGAAGGGGTCGCAAGTCGGGCCGATTACCATTCGCGCTATCAACGGTAGTCCGCATCGGATTGCACGGAGGCCCACCGAAATCTCGCAGTCTGACCCTGAACACATTTTGTTGTATCTGGCTCGGCAGGGTCAGTTCCGGATCGGACAAGACGAGCGAAAATGTGTCCTCACAGCAGGCGATATGGGGATTCAGGACACTTCTAGACCATCAGTTGTCGAATCCCCGGGGAACTTATCTTTATTTGTGCTGAGCTTTCCCAAGCAGCTTCTAGGTCCGCGCGCCGATCATATTTCGCAGCAAACCGCCCAACGCCTCAGCGCCCAAAAATCTCCGTTCGTCCAGCTCGCTGCTCCATTTGTTGCCCGGCTTGCGAATGCGGCTGACCGAGGTGACTTATCGAGCCATGAGAGCGAAGGCGCCTTCGAAATGCTCCTAACGATTCTCCAGACAGTCCATAGCGGTACAGATGGCATTGCTCTGGCCCGTCACTCGCAACGCAAGACCATGTTGTCACAGCTGCGCGCATATGCGCTGGAGCATTTACATGAGGCCGATCTAGGGCCTGAACGCCTGGCACAAGCCCACTATATTTCTGTCCGCTATGTTCATCGCCTTTTTGCAGCGTCCGGGACCGGTGTTGCTGAATGGATTCGGACCCAACGCCTTGAAAAGGTCATGAAGGCTCTACAGGATCCGGCGCTTGCGACCACACCTATTGCGTCCATTGCAATCAGCTGGGGCTTTACTGACCATTCAAGTTTCAGCCGAAGTTTTCGTCAGTACTTCGGCAAGACCCCCACTATGGTTCGGAAAGAGCATCTGGAACACACTTTCAATGGTGTTACCTAACCTGTTGGCCGGCTATGGTCACAGGCGAGGCGCTTTTTCACAGCCGGCACGAACCACAAAAAGCTCGTAGTCACTTCAGTGAAGTGACTACGAGCTTTTGAGCAGCCGGTTGGGATCCTTGGCCGCAAGGGGGGCCTAGCGACTAGGCGGGTCGAGCTCCGTTGGTGCCAGAGTCGACAATGTATTCGCTGCCAGAGACCATTCGGCTTTCATCAGATGCCAGAAACAGAGCGCAATAGGCAATATCTACGGGCTGGATCGAACCAGGTAACACGTTGATCCGTTGGCTAAAGTAGTCTTTGATTTCTTGTGGCATACCACTCGTACCCGGGCTTTCAACAAACCCCGGAGTCACAGCGTTGACCCGAATGCCGTATTCTGCACCTTCAGCAGCTAGCTGGCGGGTTAACCCCAGGACTCCTGCTTTAGCTGCCGCGTGAGCAGCAAAGCCCAGGGGCGCTACGCCCATGCTGGCATTGCCAGAAGAAGCATTAATAACGCTCCCTCCGGTTTTCATGAGGTGCGGCCATGCAGCCGATGTCACGGTAAAGAGAATCTCCAACTCATTGACCATAGTGAAACGCCACTGTTCGAGAGTCATTTCGTGAAACGGTGCAATAGCCGGAGCCGAGGCATTGTTGTAGAGCACATCGATTCCACCGAGAGTTTCAATGGAAGTCTCCACCCAAGTCTTGGCGGCCTGCGGGTCAGCAAGGTCGACATCGTGTCCTTCGGCATGAAAGCCTTGTTCGCTCAATTCAGCCGCGGTTGCAGCGGCCGCTCCTGGAGTGACGTCGCACCCAATGACGTGGGCACCATGCTGACAAAAGAGTCGCTGGGCTGCAGCACCCTGGCCACCACCCGTGCCTGTAATGAGTATCCGTTTGCCTGCTAAACGTCGTCCGATAGTTTCCTCTGGGGAATCTGTTGTTGTTTCAGTCATGCTGTTTTCTTTCCTCCACCGCTCTAAAGCATAAGCTCCAGTCGTCTTTCACTTCTTGTGCCTTGCAACCGGACCCTAGCGCTAGGCGCTTCGGGGCTTGATGGTGCGTCCGAAACCTCGATACAGGGCCACGGTGGTTTCTCCGGTGCGCACCGTGACGTCCACGATGACCCGACGGTCGGTCTCATACGTTACGTTGGCATCTGCGACCAAGAGGTCTCCTACCCGGGCGGGAGCCAGGTAGCTGATCGAACTTTCCGAGGTGACCGTTCCAGCGTTGACAGCGTTGGCGGCAATCGCAAAGACGGTGTCCGCTAGGGAAAATACCAGACCGCCGTGGCAAATTTGGTGCCCATTGGTCATCTCTTCAGTGACCAACATCGTAGCAACCTCAGATCCTGATCCTTCGTTCACCACGTTGATACCCAGCAAGGACAAACTTTGGTCTGCCCGAAGCATTTGTTGTACTGCACTCATGTTCAAATCCTCTCGATAACCATGGCCATACCTTGCCCGCCACCAACGCACAGGGTTGCAAGCCCCAAGCTGCGGTCTTGCACCGTCAGACCGTTGAGCAGCGTGCCCAGCAAGCGAACGCCAGTTGCTCCGAAGGGGTGACCTAATGCGATGGCCCCTCCGTGTGGATTCACTTTGGAGGGGTCGACCCCTAGCTGATCGACCACCGGTACGACCTGCGCAGCAAACGCTTCGTTGAGCTCGACAATGTCGATGTCATTGATGGTCAAACCCAGTCGTGTCAGGAGCTTATTGGTCGCTTCCACCGGGCCAAGCCCCATGATCTCGGGGGAGAGCGCACTCACCGATGACCCTACAATCCGGGCAAGCGGCGTGATACCGAGCTCTTGAGCCCGCGCAGCGCGCATGATAACCATGGCTGACGCCCCATCATTGAGTGGACTCGCATTGCCAGCGGTTACGGTCCCTTCGGGATGAAACGCTGGGTTGAGACCCGCCAACCCCTCTCCAGTTGTAGTGGGGCGTGGCCCGTCGTCCGTGTCGACTACGGTCCCGTCACAGGTCGTATGCGAAGCGATCTCGGCATCAAAATAGTTTGTATCCAGGGCGGCGGTGGCACGCATCTGCGATTCGAGCGCCCAGTCATCTTGATCTTGCCTGGTAGTGCCGGTGATTCGAGCGACGAACTCGGCTGTCTTACCCATGCTGATATAGACATTTGGGATCTCACCGGTTGCCCGAGGATCGGTCCAATCCGCTCCGGTCTCAAAGGCCCCATCGGCCCGGTCGGCGGCGTCACGAAACGCCGGATGGGGTTGGACTTCGACTGGACGTTGCGTCGAAACTGACTCCACTCCCCCAACCAGAATTGCTTGCGCATCGCCTGCTTTGATGGCCTGCGAGGCCATTGCCGCTGCCTGCAGAGAAGAAGCGCAAAATCGATTCACCGTGGTCGCAGGCAACGCATCGTATCCCGCCAGAACCGCTACTCGCCGTGCAATATTGTCCCCTTGGAATCCTTCGGGGACCGCACAACCAAGATAGAAGTCGTCCAGGTCTGAGGGTTGCAAGGCTGGTAGCGATGCCAGCGTGGCAGAAACTGCCGTAAGTGATAAATCTTCTGGCCGTTCTTGTGCCAGCGAGCCTTTGAATGCGCGTCCGATAGGTGTGCGTTTGACAGCGACAATGACAGCATCGTTAGGTTTGAGTTTCATTCGAAATGTGTCCTAGTGTCGTTATTTCTTTTCAGATGACGCCTTGACTTTCGCCAGACGATCGGCGATGCTCATCAGCAACGGCGAACCGGCCGCTGCGACAAACGCCTTATCCACGGGTCGCTTTATTCTGGCGACAATCGGTTCGGGTGTCCCGGCTAATTCGGCTTCCCGTCCCATTTCGGGGTTCAACGAACACCGGACCGGGATATTTGTCATCAACCGGCGAATACACGAGTTGTTATGGTCACACCAGGTGATCGCATCCGTGCGGTTCTGCAACACTTTATTGGGAAAATCCGGGTCTGCGAGCAGCTGGCGACCAAGCATGATGGCATCGGCGTGGCCTTCTTCAATTGCCCGAGCGGCCTGTTCCGGTTCGTATGTGTTGCTCAACAGCAACGGGGTATCGGGGAGAGCAGCTCGGAAGATCTGTGGCTCGCTGTGTGCCAGCATGGGGCCGGAGGTTTGCGGCAGGTTTTGGTCCATCGACTCGTAGTTCCCATCGGTCAGTGCAATATACCCCAGACCTTCGTTCGCCACGTGTGCAGCAACTTCGGCAAATCCTTGAGGGCCCTGGCCATCCGGTAGGTGGTCATTGACGCTCATGCGCAGGCCAACAGGATAATCCGGCCCGACTTCGGCACGAATAGCCCGTACTGTATCGGTGAGGATACGCGCCCGGTTTTCTGCCGAGCCGCCGTATTCATCTTCTCGCCAGTTCGTCCGCGGGGACAGGAACGAAGAATACAGGTAGCGCATGTGTGCGCCGATCTCGATTCCGTCGAATCCGGCTTCTTTCGCCCGGAGCACCGAGGCCACGGTTTCTTCTTGGACTTCAAGAATTTCTGCTTTGGTGATTTCCTGAGGAGTTGGCATCGTGCGGCCGCCCGGGATGAACAGCCCGTTCGGCAACCGTGGTGCAGCCATGCGGACTGGTTTCGGGCTTGCGGCTCGGGTTGGTCGACCTTCTGCTGGCACGCCCATGGCGCCAAAACTTGGGAAGATCTGGGCAAAAATTGGTGTCCCGTGCGCATGAACGGCATCAACCATCCGCCTGAGTTCAGGGATGTAGCGGTCGTGGTCAAAGCGCATCGAGGGGCTAAACGGTGCCTCATCGTTACCCCGCACGGTCGCCGATCCACCGCCGATAATCAGCAGTCCTGCCCCGCCTTGAGCCCGACGAGTGAGAAAAGCGATGGACTGCTCACTTGGATGGCCGTCTTTGGTGGGTCGCAGCACCGCCATCGGGCTGAGCACGAATCGATTTTTGATAGTCAGACCGTCGATCTTCCAAGAGCTACCAAGCACTTGGGTGACGGTATTGGTTGTTTGAGACATTTGAAGCTCCTCATTCAGTCTCTGGAGGATGGCGACACCACTCAGCTACGATTTGGAACGTGTTTGTTGAGTCTGCCGCGCAAGGTTTCTTCTCGTCGTGATGACGGGGATGTGTCGCTAGACTGCCGCGCGCGTACGTTGTTCGAGGTAGTCTCGGGCGAATGTAGCGTATTGCGCAAAGAGCTCGGCATCATCGATCGCGCCGAGATCTACGACGTCGTTGGCCGCTTCGCCCTGCAATAACCGCTTCACCGGTACCTCGAGTTTCTTGCCGGTCTTGGTATGCGGAATGGCCCGCATTTCGATGATGTCATCGGGCAAATACCGAGGTGATAAGTGTTTGCGAATTGCCGCCACAATATCGGCACGAGTCTGTTCTGCGTCGAAACCTGCGGCCGGTTGAATAAACAGCGGCATGTAGTAATCCTCTGCTCCGATTTCAGCCCCGATCACCATGGCTTCGGCCACTTCTGGAATCGCCTCGACCACGGCATAGATCTCAGCAGAACCGAGTCGTAATCCGTGACGATTCAACGTCGAGTCTGATCGCCCGTGGATCAGAATCCCTGACTCATTGAACTCAATAAAGTCACCGTGGCGCCAGACTCCTGGAAACATGGTGAAATAGCTGTCCCGGTATCGGCTGCCGTCTGCATCGCCCCAGAAAAACAATGGCATGGACGGCATCGGGTCAGTCACGACCAGCTCACCTTTTCCGGTGGTCGGCTTGCCAGTGTTATCCCAGGACTCAACTCCCACGCCAAGGGCAGGGACTTGAATGTGTCCGGCATAGACCGGTTCAGTGATCACACCCCCCACGAAGATGGAGCCGATGTCGGTTCCACCACTCATCGACGACAACCAGACGTCCCCAACATTGGAGTACACCCAGCGGTAGCCATCCAATGACAGTGGCGATCCGGTTACCTGGAGGCATTTGAGGTTTGATAGATCGTAATCCTTGGATGCTTCTACCCCAGTTTTCTCACACGCGTGGATCAGGCCTGCACTGACACCAAGGGCCGTGGTCTTGGTTGCTGCGGCGACCTCCCACACTCGACTGTGCGATGGGTAGGTTGGGTTGCCATCGACCAAGACGGCGGTCGCTCCGACTCCCAGTGCACTGACCAGAGCGTTCCACAACACCCAACTTGTCGAAGCGACATTCAGGTACCGATCGCCAGGGCGCAGCTCGGTGTGGAACATGAGCATTTTCAGTTCCTCAAGTAACGCTCCGCCGTGGCTATGGACGATCCCCTTCGGCTTGCCTGTGGTGCCTGACGAAAACAGCACCCACAGGGGTGTATTGAACTCCACATCAGTAAAGTCCAGTGTTGCGTCCTGGAGGATAATCTCATCCCAACACGCGGTTGGCACTTCAAGAGCAGGTTCGGTGATGGCAGTCTCTCCGGCCACCCATACCACGTGCTCAATCGAGGACACTTCGTCGAGTACTGCCTGAATCGTCGCGGTGTTATCGCGGGCCTTGCCGCCCAGGGTGTGCCCCGGTGAGGTGATGAGCACTTTGGGCTCTAACTGGGTAAAGCGCGACGCGATCGCACCGGGGCCGAACTCGGGTGAACAAATGGACCAGACCGCACCGATTGACGCGGTTGCTAAAAATGCGGTCACTGCTTCGGCGATATTTGGTAACACCGCAGCGACTCGGTCGCCTTGTTCCACACCCATGGCCCGAAGGTGTTGCGCCAGTGCGGCAACTTCATAGCGCAATTGTTGCCACGAGACCTCGGTTTGTTGCCCGTCTTCTGCAACAGCCAACAGGGCGGTACCTTCGTGGCCCTCCAGTAATTGACGAGCAAAATTCAGGTGTCGACCGGGGAACCATTTGGTGTTTGGCATCGGGTCGGTCGTATGGATCGGCCCGGACGCTGGCTTCATGTGGACGCCGGCGAACTCAGCGAAGGCCTGCCAAAAGGCCGCTGGTTCATTGACGGACCATTGCCAGAGCTCTTCATAGGCATCACCAATGTCGACGCCCTGTTTTTGCACGTACTGTCGAAATTGAGTCAGCTGTGCAGTCCGAATGGTCTCTGAGTCTGCCCGCCAGATCATCTTTCCGAATTCGGCTTGCTGGTCGATAATCATGACACTGCTGCTTTTCCGTAGGCTTTGCGCTGGGCGGCGATGTCTTCGGCGGTTTGCGGTGGGGTTCCGATCAGTACGAATAACATCCGGGCGGTCTTGTCGGTCCGGTTGGACCAGGCGTGGCTGGTCGCGCGTTGGACGACCACGTCGCCGGCGCTGAGGGTGGCTTCACCCTCATCAACTAACAACGTGATCTCGCCTTCGAGTACCACCGCATAATCTAATGAGTCAGTGCGGTGGAACCAGAAATGGTCACTATTATTGTGCTCGTTGCCGGCTTGGGCTTCTTCCTGCCCGTCCAGTTCGGTGAAAATCAATGACTCTGCGTCGTCCGGGTATACCGCATCCGGCGGGAAGTCTGCGATTCGCAAGATCGTTTCTCCCTCGGCAGGAAACGACGGGATTTCAGCGTCGGCGGTGGCTAGGTCTTCGTCGGAGACGTGATCGATGCCATTCGCCGTGGTCCACCACGGTACGGTCGCTCCGAACCCGGGGATATTTGGTGATTCAAAACTATTTGGCGCATCTCCGTCATAGAGGATGATGGCTTTGCCGTCATCATCATGTCCGGTGACGACGCGTCGTACAGCTGCTCTTGCCATGATTAATTCTCCTCGTTTTCAAATGGGTATGGGCGTGGTTCTGGCCACCACGGTGGGACTTCTTTGGTTGCTGCAATCTGGTTGCGCAGGGTTCCGACACCTTCGAGTTCTAGCTCGACGACGTCTCCGGGCTCAACGAAGCGGCCAATTTCGACTCCGCCGCCGAAGCCCATAGTTCCGGAACCGATGAGATCTCCCGGTTGTAGACCGTTGAAGATTGAGATGTATGCGACCAGTTCTTCTGGTGTGTAGACGAAGTTTTCAACGCGTGTGTCCGAACGGACTTCTCCGTTGACACGAATCTGGCCTTTGAGACCCTCGATCGAGTCGATCTCATCCATCGTGGTGATCCATGGGCCGATACCGTAGGCGAAGTCCTTACTGTGTTGGGCCCCCATTCCAATGGGGCCTTCCAATGCTTGTACGTCTCGCAGGCTCCAGTCGTTGAAGATGGTGATCCCAAAGATGTGGTCCATGGCGTCATCTGGTGTCAGGTTGCGTCCCGGTTTGCCCATGATGTATCCGATCTCCAGCTCGTAGTCGAGTTTCTCGGAGATATTTGGGTACGGAATGACTTGGTCATGGCCAAACACGGTGGACGTCGTGCCCTTGAAGTAGCCGGGGCGCTCGTATACGGCGCGGACCGGCTTGGTTTTAGCAACATTTTTGAAGTAGTTTTCAATGTGCGTTCCAAAGGTCAGGCCGTCTCGAATGACCGGTGGGTCGATGGCGGCGCGCCACTGTACGTCAGCAATTGCAGTCGAAGCGTCATCGGCGGCTGCCAATGCGTCATGTGCGATATCTAAAAACGCGTCTCCAATGGCGATCGCATTGGACAGGCTTGCAGGAAAGGTGTTCAGGGCAAGCTCACGGGCTCGTTCTGCGGTGGCACCGCGGCGCTGCAGGGCCAGTGCATATGCTCGGGCAAGGTCGATGACTCGATCATTTTCGGGTTCGACAGCTACGGTGCGTAGCTGTTCTCCGTCCGGGGTGGAAACGGCAATTCTTCCAAGCTTCATAAGACGACTCCTTAGGGTTTACTTTTTTCTGGGTGGTTATTGGGTGTTGGGATCAAGCAGCGTGTTTCGACCGTTGGAGCCTTCGACAGGCCCGTATCCGACTCGTTGCACATCTCTTGGGTGATGAAATCATCCATCAGATTGGAGGCACCCATCGATCGCGGGTGTCTTCGCGCACGTTAGTTATAGACGCTGGCAGATTGTTGTTGAATGTCTGCCAGGGGTAGTGACTCGATGAGGTCTTGTAACTGGGCACTGTCGGAAGCGGTGCCGAAGATATACCGATCTGGTCGTACCACGACTGCCGATGCGTTCGATGCTTCGAATAACTGGGCGTTTTTTGCCGGATCGAGCAGCACGACGATGTCGCGGCTGCCCTCGATTTGAGCGCGAAGTGTCTCATCCAGCTGTTCATACACCTCGCGCTTTGCAGCAATCACAAAACGCACGCCGAGCATGTCATCCAGTCGGACGTCATCCGCCAGAATCGGTTGGACACTCAGTCGGCCAGCCTGCTCATCAAGTGCCCCTCGATGAAGGCCTGCACCCAACGGCGGTGCAACCGGTGCGGCAGCCATGGGGTTGGTACGGATGTTCGCATCGCGTTGAGCCGCTGCTTCCGCATCCGTGGTCTGTAAGAAACCTGCGGCAGTGACCGCTTGTTCGACCCAGAACTGGGCGTGAGGTTTTCGTTCTGATTCGTAGGTATCCAAGATGGAGTCATCGGCTTGGCCGCGTTTCACCAAGTCCAATTTCCATGCCAAGTTGGCGATATCTCGCAGACCGGCACACAACCCTTGACCGAAGCACGGCGGGGCCAGGTGCGCGGCATCGCCTGCGAGAAAGACATTGCCTTGGCGCCAGGACTTGGCAATCCGACCACGGAACATATAGATTGCTTGGCGCTCTGGATCGAATTTTGAAGCCGGTAAAACGCCATGACTAATGCGTTCGATGGCCTCAGGCGTGACGATTTCTTCTGGATCATCGTCATCCATCACCATGAACTCCATCCGCACTCGAGTTTCGGGGAGTCGAATCCACAAGGCCGGACGCGTGTGATGCAGCAAGAAGATCATGTCGTCTTCATAACCAGGACTGTCGTGCAGGTGTCCATCGACCACGAGCCAGCGCGCATCTTCACCATACTTATCGGCACCGATCTCGAGTGAGCGGCGCACATATGACTTGGCGCCGTCAGCACCAATGAGCCAGCGTGCCGTGTAGACGCCTTCCGAGCCATCAGTTTCGCGAACCGTGACTCGTACCCCTTCATCGAGGTTTTCAAAGTGTGTGACTTCCACACCGCAACGCAACTCTACGCCCGCGGTTTCCTCAACGACTCCGCGCAGCAGACGTTCCACCTCGGGCTGGTGGAACGTTACGTCATTGTGCCAACCTTGAGTGCCTAACTGTCCTGTCGGTACGGACACGAGTTCTTCGCGGGCTTCGTTTTGCATATGCATGGTCATCATGGGCTTGGTGACCTTGGCTAGCTCAACAGCAATCCCTAAGGACTGCAGCACTCGCATGACTTCACCGTCAAAGTGCACGGCCCGCGCTGTAGGCCACATTTCTGTTTCTTTTTCAAAGCCGATCGCCGTGAGGCCCAGTCGTCCCAGGAGCGCTAGGGCTCCTACTCCGACTGGACCGCCGCCCACGACGATGACGTCTGCGTCAAATTCTTGAGACATTCCCAGACCTTCCGGTTCGGTTCGTTTCGTATCGAGTGTAATTCATATCACAAGCTTGTGCAATGTGTGTCGCAGAGCTTCGCTCCGAGGGTCGATTAAGCCCGCCAGACGGTCTTCAGATTGCAGAATTCGCGAATGCCCTCGGCAGCCAGCTCGCGTCCGTAGCCGGAGTTCTTAATTCCGCCAAACGGCAGCTCTTGATACGACACAGTCATGCCATTGATGAAGACAGCCCCGGCTTCAACGTTGCGCAGGAACCATTCCTGTTCTTCGACGTTGGTCGTCCACACGGCACTGGAGAGCCCAAACTCTGTCTGATTGGCTACCTCAAGTGCCTCTTCAGCAGAGTGCACCTTGTACACGGTGGCGACGGGCCCAAATGCTTCTTCCTGCACCAGACGCATGTCGTCTGTCAACCCAGCAAGCACGGTCGGTGCATAAAAATACCCGGCACCTTCAGGGATGTAACCACCGGTGAGGACCTCAGCCCCCTTGCGCACCGCATCGTCTACCAGTTCCGCAAGGTCATCTCGGCCGTCTCGAGTAGCCAGTGGGCCAATCTGCGTTTGCGGATCCAGCGGATTGCCGACTTTGAGGTTGGTCATGTGCTCGACGAACGCCGCGGTGAATTCGTCGTAAATGTCAGCGTGAACAATGATGCGTTTGCCGGCGATACACGACTGACCATTATTATTAGTGCGCGCCAACACTGCAGTCGAAGCGGCCGCTTGGACATCCGCAGACGGCATGACAACAAACGGATCCGAGCCGCCCAACTCCAAAACAGACTTCTTGATATGGTCGCCAGCTACCGAGGCGACCGAGCGTCCCGCAGGCTCTGACCCGGTCAGCGTGACGGCTTTTACTCGCGGATCAGCGATGACCTGCGCCACGTCGCCGCCGCCAATCAGTAACGCACGGAAGGAGCCGGCAGGAAACCCTCCACGTTCAAATAAGGTATCCAGAAATAGCGCGGCTTGAGGAACATTCGACGCATGCTTTAGCAGTCCGGTATTTCCTGCCATGAGCGCCGGCGCGGCAAAGCGCACAACCTGCCAGATCGGGTAGTTCCAGGGCATAACTGCAAGTACGACACCCAGCGGCTGATAAAAGGTCCAGGCGCTCGAGGCGTTCACTTTTGCTGGATCCTCCAGCTGCTCCCCTGCTAAAAATTCCTCGGCATGATCAGCATAGAAGCGCATGGCATTAGCGGACTTATGCACTTCTGCCACGGACTGCTGGATGGGTTTACCCATCTCAATAGTGATGAGCTCGCCAAGCTCTTCGGCCTGCTGCTCTAAGATGTCGGCAGCCGCATGCATCCAGGCTGCCCGCTGGGCGAATGTAGTCTTTCTCAACTTAACGCCAGCTTGAGCCGCCTGAGCGATTCGCTGCTCCACTTCTTCGGGGGTATGGCGGTCAATGACCATTTCAGTGGATTCATTTGTCGGGTTCACGGTTACAAGCGACATGGTCGCCCCTTTCTTCTGAGACTTGGATCACCTACACTATATGAGATACGATGCGTTTCGTACAGCATTGTTTGAAAACTCGCTCAAGAGGTTTCAGAAAGACCCGAAGCAAGGAGTGAAATGAGCATTGAGAATAACCCCGACATCCGGCGACCGTTATTCCTGACAGACCAAGATGTTGCAACGCTGGCTAATTTTGAAGACGCGATTGCGGCGATTCGGGCGGCGTACTCAGTCGCCGAAGATGAGCAACGAACACCGGGACGCATTTTTGCAGACTCACAGCGTGAATGGATGCGCATCATGCCGTCAATTCCTGCTTCGGGCCAGCTGTTTGGCGCAAAATCCATCGTGGGTAGTTTCGCCGACGGTCTGCAGGTCAGCTACATGATCAATCTTTTCGATAAAGATACCGCCGAGCTTGCCGCACTGATCGACGGTAATCGTGTCACAGGGCTGCGAACCGCTTCGACCACTGCTGTGGGAGCTTCTACCATCTTGCCGAACAAACCGGTATCCGTTGGGGTCATCGGCTCTGGTTTCGAAGCACGCTCTCACCTGCAGGCCCTGGGCAATGTAGCAGAGTTTTCATCCATCCGAGTATTCAGCCCGACTCCGGCTAATCGGGAAGCTTTCGCGTCGGATTTCAGCACCAAAGATGGCTCGCAAGCCATCCCAGTTTCAAGCGCTGATGAGGCCGTAGATGGGGCCGATTTGATTTTGTGCGCGGCTCGTTCGCGTGACGAAACACCCATCATTCGAGCCGAAACTGTGGCCCCCGATGCCACGGTTATTTCAATTGGTTCGACTACGCGTGGTCAGCGCGAAGTCCCCGTCGAACTGATCGATCAAGCCTCCACGATTGTGGTGGACACCTATGACGAAGTAGTGCACGACAGTGGCGATATGTTGGCCGCACAAGCCCAAGGGATCAGTCTCAACGGCAAAGTACTCAGCCTGAACACCGCACTACGTTCTGAGTCTTCCATCGACACCTCGAATGGAATTCGGATCTATAAATCCACGGGCTCTGGCCTCCAGGACATCGTTGTCGCTGAGATGCTATACAACCGTGCCCGCGCCCTAGGCGTGGGCACCGAACTGCCCGTAACCATCGTTACAAGCGCTAAATAACTAAGGAGCAAATATGTTGAACTACTCAGTAACAGAAGCACGCGCATGGGCGCGTGAAAAATTTGTGGGGGCAGCTGCCGTCACCCACCCATCGTTCACCGCGGATTTCTCGCAGTTGAACGAAGATGCAATCCGACACGATGTCCTACGTCTCAAAGAAATGGGATACACCGGCACTCTCCTGGTAGCCGAAGTAAATATCACCCCCGAAGAAAATGCGCGGATGGCAGCGATCGCCCGCGAAGCCGCTGGCCCTGACTTCGGACTGTTTTTCCACGCTATTTACGGCACCCTGGAGCAAAACATCGAGGCAGCCAAATTAGCTACCAAATCCGGTGTGGATCGCGCCCTGTTGGCGTATCCAGCCTCATTCTGGCCCACGTCCTTAGACGAGGTGTTCGACTACACCAAACGATTCACTGAAGAAACGCAACTGGCCACGATGCTGTTCCCACTCCCAGCTTGGGGATTCGAACGCATCCACCCGGCAGGCATGCCCGTCGATTTCGTGCGTCGCATTATCGATGAGCTACCAAACATCGTGGCGATCAAAGCAGAACAAGGCTACCCCGGCATCCCAGGACTGATGGAGATGTATCACCACTTCCGGGATGAAGTCGTTATCTCTTCCCCTATCGAAGCCAGCACCATTCCACTGATGTCACAGATGGATATCCAGTATTCTGCCACTGCTAACACGAACTGGATGGGTGACTACTACCCACGAGTTTTCGACATGGCACGCAACGGGCAATGGGAGGAAGCCATGAAGCTCTACTGGCAGGCCACCCCAGCACGGGCTGCAAACGATGCAGTATCAGCGACATCCACTCCCGGAACGAACATGATCAGTCGGACCCAATGGAAATACCAAGAGTGGCTATCTGGCTATAACGGCGGCGCCCTTCGTCCGCCAGCCACGAAACTACCAGACCGCTTCATGAAGCAACTTCGCGCAAGTCTAGAAGCTTCGGGACTCTATGTCACCGACTCACCTGATGAGGAATTCGTACACGGGCGCGTTCCTGCTCGCGCACCTAGAGTGTCCGTCGGAGCCTAAATCTGACATGCAAATGCCGGTTCCTGCAGCTTATATCAGCTGCAGGAACCGGCATTTTGTTATCCAACCTTTTCCGCCCGATACGGGTGGGTCCGATCCGTCACCCCGAGACGTATACGACGGGATTTGTATGGTCTTCGTAACAGCGGCACATCAATACCAACCTAGAGCTGATCAAACTGATCATGCCGAAAACGCCTGACGACCGTTGCACCCCTCAACAGGTGGGTGCAACGGTCGTTATACATGTAAGCCGTCAGCTGTTTGGTATTAGAAGCGGTTGCGGACGTGCCTTTCGCGGCCATAAAGAAATGCTGCTGCAATGACGACGAAACCGTAAATGATGCGACTTTCGGACTCGCTCATTCCGACACTCAGCACAATCGTGGACAACAAAGTCAGGATCAGTGCACCTAACACTGTCCGGGTATAGCTGCCATGGATCGAACCGAAAGTCGTACCGCCCAACAGCACCGCGGCCAGACCAGTAAAGAAGTACGGTTCGCCGATATTGGCAGACCATCCGGCACTAAAGCGGCTCATCGTAAAAATGAGTGTACTTGGTTTCGGAATCCGCCGGTGTCCAGTAGTGCTCTGGTGATGTAGTGGAGGATGTTTCGGAATCCTAGGGCGGTGCCGCGGAGGTGTTCGATTCTGCCGTTGATGGCTTCAGTGGGGCCGTTGCTCGTTCTGGCGTGGTCGAAGTAGGCCAGGATGTCATCGGCTCGGCGTTTCATGGTGCGTCCCAGCGTCTGTAGTTCGGTGAGCTGGTTGGAAACCCCGGTGTTGATGGAATCGATCACGGCGATCAGATCCTGTTTGGCTTGGGCTCGGTTGGGATGACGATACGCGGCGATGATCTGCTGATAGACCTGCCACGTCTGCTGGACTGGGGCATGGTCGGTGTTTTCAAAGACACCGGTGAGTTTGGTGCGTTGTTTTTCCGTGAGATAGTCGTTGCCGGTGCGCAGGGTTTTGCGGATCCCATATAACGGGTCGCCGGTTTTGCCGCGCCGACCCAGGGTGGCCTGTTGGATCCGTTGACGACACTTGTCTAAAGCCGTGCCCGCCAGGGCGACCACATGGAAGGGGTCCATCACGGTGGTCGCTTCCGGCAGTTGTTCTGTCGCAGCGGTTTTATAACCGGTAAACCCATCCATGGCCACAATTTCCACGCCTTTTCGGAAGGCACTGGTTTGAGCTGATAGCCAGTTGATGAAGGTTTGTTTGGATCGGCCCGGGACCATGTCCAATAACCGTGCTGGCCCGATCCCATCGGCCACGGGGGTCAGATCGATGACTACGGTGACATACCGGTTACCCCAGCGGGTATGTCGCCAGACATGTTCATCCACGCCCAAGACTCTGACTCCGGTCAGACGGTTGGGATCATCAATGAGCAATCGCCGACCCGTGGCTAACACGGCGTCGTTGGCGGTATGCCAAGATACCCCGAGATTCTCAGCGACCCGGGCAATCGATACACGGTCGATGACCACGGATTTCAAGGCCCATAACGCGGCGGCATGCGATAACTTGGCTTCTGGTGCCACGACACTGGTGGTGTCTTGTTGCCACACGCAAGCACAATCATCGCACCGATACCGGCGTAACCGTAGATGCAGTTGCGTTGGTCGCCAACCGAATGGCACATGGGTGACCCGCCGGACCAGACTGCCCCGAGCTCGGGCTTGTCCCCCGCACTGGCGACAGAACGAATCAGCCTCCACGATTCGACATTCTAGGGCGGCTTGGTCGTGGTTGATGTGTTGACCGGTCACGGTGACACCATAGTGATCCAGCAGGCAAAATGCGTCAAGATCTGGGGTCGAGAAGGTAGGCTTGGACACGTCGAGGTCTTTCTTCAGATGTGTTGTTTCGTCACTTCCATCTTCGAAAGACCTCGACTCTTTTTATGCCTTCAACACGCCCGAATCAGAAAACTGATCTACACCCAAAATTCCGAAGAGCCCCTTAAGTTCGAACCGTTTCGTATTCAATGTAATTCATGTCACACTTTAGTGCAATGCTCTTGAAGTGGCCCCTCCAAGAAATCAACTACGCCCTCTTACCTGCGGATGGGTCGCGAACGAGATTACGTTGCGTTCCTAGGCCAGTGATATTGCCTTCAATGACGTCACCAGCTTGAAGGAACCTCCCCCAGTGCGAACCGTTACCTTGTGGCGATCCAGTGATCACCATGTCACCGGGATGCAATGACATAAACGACGATATATACGAGATCAGTTTCGGAATATTAAAAATCATGTCACTGGTGTCCCCTTGCTGCATTGGAGTTCCGTTCAGTGACAAACAGATCTCGAGGTCGTGAGGATCTTCGACGAATGCGGCTGGCACGATGTATGGGCCCGTGGGGAAGAATGTCGGATGGTTCTTCGAGCGCATCCAATCGGTTCCCATCATTGGAATATCTTTTCGAGGCACAAGGCTGCGAGTGGTGATGTCGTTGCAAATCGTGTATCCGGCCACATAATCCATGGCGTCTTGTTCAGAAACGCGGTAAGCGTTCTGTCCAATGACTACTCCGAGCTCGAGCTCCCAATCATGATCGCTGCCGACCTCCGGAAGGAGCACGTCGTCATATGCGCCAGATATTCCCGAAGCAGATCCGACCCATACGTAGGGCTCTCCGTTTTGTGCTCGATCGTCTACTTCCTGTGCCGCTTGCTCACGCAGAGCTTCGGCAGAAGCGTCAGGGTCACCCAGCTGATGCGCCACCGTTATTTCAATAACGTGTTGGCGATAGTTGGCTCCTGCCGCTATCAGCTGACCTGTTGGAGTCACCGGCGGCAGGATCTGAAGATCTACGACCGGAGTGGAGTCGAAAGCTGCGCGTTTTTGCTCATCTTGAGCAAATTCATTCAAGCGTTCAAAGTTATTTTTCCAGTCAGAAAGCAGAACTGCAGTACTGGTGACCTCTGGGATAACGCTAGAAATATTGTAGACTCGATCTGCAATCACGATGCCTGGGAAACATTTCTCCCCTGCACTAAATGTGCCTATTGAAAACTGAACTTCCATAGCATTCCTTCCATCATGGGCTGCGTTTACCGCAGCATTTGAGCACGGCTCTCAGGTGCCCGCTAGTGAGTGTTGTGTAAAGGTTTCGTGGCTTTCACCGCCACGAAAAAGTTGAGGATCAACAATGTAGATCGAGGTGCTTCGCACAGTCTTGGCGTTACGAACCCCCCAAGGCTGCCTCAAGTACGTCAGACCTCCACAGTGAATGAATATTCTGAAACGTGGACGGCAGCATACCCAGCTCATCACGCATATGTACAAGCAACTCAAGACCAGCAGCCGAAGGGACAAGAGTAGTCGGCTTAGTATCCCATCCCGATTCTCGCGCCCGTGGGCCGAAACCTGCTTGCGCTAGCAACTCGAGACCTTCTTGCCGGCGTGCACTAGCGGTCCATCTAACTGCCTCATGTAATAGTTTCAAATACAAGTGCAATCGCGGCTGAATCTCGTCGAGTCGAGACTCGCATACCACGATGCCTTGGCCGGGATAGTCTCTAGCCAAATCATTCACCGTTGCCAACCGCGTAAAACCTTCTTGCTCGGCCATTTCATCAAGAGGTGGACCAAGCAATGTTGCGTCCACCCGCTCGTCCAAAAGTGCAGCCAAACGTTCGCTCACACCACCGATTTCGACGAATTCGACGTCTGCGACTTTTTCCTCAGCAAGTAAATACTTCGTTGCAATGGCAAACCCATTGGATGCTGCATCAACTGCGAAACGGAGTCCTGATAGCTCTGATAAATCAGTTAACCCCGGTCGCGCATAAAGCCCAAGAGGAGTCGTGCACTCAATTTGTCCTACCAACCGAAAATCATCAACGTACTGATTCCACACCAGTATGTTGTCGATGGCAGTTATGGCAACATCGCACTCTCCGTTGAGGAGATCGTCCCGCTGCTCATTGCTAGATCTCGTGACCTTTGATTCCACATTGAGCCCGCTTTTCTCGAAAACCTCAAGATGCTTCGCTGCAACCACCGGAACCGGGGGCACGAAATATGTTTGTCTAAGCGTCTCAGCCATAATTCCTATTCCTATTTGCCACCCCGTCGAACCCTGCTGTAAAGGCTTGTGCTGTTCACCGAATTAGCGGAACGAATCGCCTGATGCCAGGAAGCTTTGTACCTTAATGCCGGCACCCGTAGGGACTAGAGCAACTACGATCCGGCCTCGTCGAGAAGCCCAAGCCTCTCGACGAGACCGCGGGAATGCTACTGATTAGGTCGGTGTGTAGCGCCCATGCGTATCAGCTCGTCCTCAGTGCCCGGCACGAGACCTTCTTCGGTCGCAGTCGGTTGCGGTGCCGGCGGAAACGCCTCGAGCATCGACTGCGGTAGTTCCTGATTGCGGTAGTAGTCGTTTGGTCCGTCCTCAGGCAGAAAGTACGGGGGCTCCCAATCGGGAACATAGTTGCGATAGCCACCTGTATTCACTTCCGTGCGAAGACCGCTTGGATCCCGGAAGTACAGGAAATCTTGTTCACCCATGCCATGCATTCCAGGACCAAACTCGACGCCTGTGCCGTTCTCCGTCAAGAGATCTGCGGCGCGCCGCAACTCGTCGGGAGTGTCGAGCCAATACGCATAATGGTGGATGCGGCCGGGAACGTCGGAAGCGTCCAGAATGATTCCCAAGTCGTGAGACTTCTCGTTCGTGGTGATCTGACACATGAAGGTAACGTTGCCGTCATCGATGCCGACGAAAGACATAATGCGGAAGCCGAGATGATCGCGGTACCACTCACCTAGTTCGCGCGGATCGCGCGATGCGATGGTG
>DXHA01000012.1 GCA_019113675.1 Candidatus Yaniella excrementigallinarum | reverse complement strand
GACTCGCTGGTGGCGGCGTCCTGGAATTCTTCTAGCTCATGGGTAAAACCAAAACCATGCTCGACCGGCTGCATCGGTAAGTCTTTGCCGAACCACTTCCCAATCGTGGGACCCCAGATACCACCGGCCGCAATCACGATATCTGCCTCAATGACGCGTTCATTATCGCCCGATAAGGCATCGACAACGCGCACACCAGTGACTGCACTATTGTCAATCACAAGGTCCGTGACCTGGGTATAACTATGAAATGTCGCTCCATGAGCAATGGCCCGTTGTGCCTGGGCAGTGATTGCCCGAACCGAGTGCACTATCCCATCTGTTGGGGTATGCAAAGCTCCTACGAGCTCACTGGTATCCAGTGATGGCCAGAGTTCTTTGGTACGCGATGGACCGATAAGTTCTGACTCCACGCCCCATGCTTGAGCAAAACCATGACGGCGTTTCAATTCGCGCATTTGCTCGTCGGTGTATGCAAGTTCAACGCCACCGACACGTTTGAGTATCCAGTCGTCTTCGTTACCGGGATCGAGCGTGTCGAGCTTATTTAGCGTACGCTGGGCCAGCTCGCACATGGCTTTAGACGGGTTGATTTGAAAAACAAAGCCCGGAGCATGCGATGAGGAGCCGCCGACGTCGTATAACGGGCCTTGATCGAGCACCGTAACATTATCGGCGCCACGTTGTGTTAGTTCATCAGCAAGGGCAGCTCCAACGACACCCGAGCCGATGATGACGATACGAGCATCTGAGGAGTAATCGGTTTGCATGAATGCCTCCGGTTGCATATGTTGCAACCAGTGCGCAGATTGCAACTGTGACCTTTGGCACAGACTCTAGTTATACTGTGGGCTCTTTCACAATAGGGTCAGCGGTTACTTGAGTGAGGCACGACAGGCATGAGCATTAATCAATCCGTAGATCGAGCCTTGCGTATTCTATGGGCCCTCAACGGAGGACTCCAACGCGCTACGGTAACCGAGATTACTGAAGGGTTGGACGTCCATAAGTCCACAGCTTCACGCTTACTAGCCACATTGGAACGGCAATCCTTGGCTACACGACGAAAAACTGACTTGTCCTACGAATTAGGCCAGGGTATTTTGCAGCTGACCGGATCGGTCAACACCCAAAGTGAACTCACCAAATCTGCCCAGGTCTTAGTTGAGTCCGTGGCCGAAGATTTCAAGCCAATCGCCAATGCTAAGCCTGGGCGGTCTCAAATAATGAATGGGACGCTGATATGACGGCGGTTGCGGTTCCGCTACGGCCGCCTTTTGAAATGAGTTGCCAATCCTACGCTAACAACTGGAAAAACTTGAACCCACGGGTTGGCCCGTGGGTTCAAGTTTTCGATTATTCGTGGCAGATACAGGATTCGAACCTGTGAAGGCAATGCCAGCTGATTTACAGTCAGCCCCCGTTGGCCGCTTGGGTAATCTGCCAATGTGTACGCCTTGCGTGCACGACTGATTACATTACCAGCCATTTTTTGTTTTCGCGAATCGAGCCATTGGTGTGTTTCGGCATAGCAAAAGACGAAGTCATACGATCAGCTGGCGGGTGCTTAATCATATGGTCGGTAGCCGTTTCAAGCTAAACTCGGACACAAACCCAACACCAAAGAATTTCGAAGGAGCCCGAAATGGCTAAGGAATCAACTTTTGACATTGTGTCTGAAGTGGACAAACAGGAAGTTGCTAATGCGGTCAATCAGGCTTTCAAAGAAATTCAACAGCGCTACGATTTCAAAGGTACCGGTGCTACTATCGAGCACACCGAAAACACCATTGAGCTGAGCGCCAATGCTGAAGAACGTGTCAAAGCTGCACTGGACGTATTGCAATCCAAGCTAGTGCGCCGTGGTATTTCGTTGAAATCACTAGACGCAGCAGATCCTGTGGCACAAGGCAAGCAGTACAAAATCTCTGCAATCATTAAAGAAGGTATCGATCAGCCGACTGCAAAGAAAATTTCCAGACTGATCCGTGAAGATGGGCCGAAATCGGTCAAGGCCAACATACAGGGCGATCAATTGCGTGTTACGTCAAAGTCTCGCGATGACCTGCAAACCACCATCACGATGCTTCGCGACTTTGAAGATGCCGCGCTGCAATTCATTAACTTCAAATAACGTTTAGGAGTCTCTTCGATGCTTTATCTGATAACTTTCGACCATGATGTATTTACCAGCCCATTGTCGGTTGGAGAGCTGCTGGTCAAACAACAAGATGAGGTGCCCTTCGACCAGCTGACGTTTGCGCACTTTGAAGATCCGATCCATCCGGATAATGTCTTACAGCCAGCGTTACGTAATGGATTTGCGCATCCTGATGGTCTTGTTGTTGATGCGAGCCTAGTAGATATCATGTCTGAGCCTCACGTCTTGGAAGAGGCTGGTGCTTCCCAACTCAAGTTAGAAGCTCAGTTGGACGAATTGAAAACCGAACCTACTTCGGTTCAGAATGCTCCTTTTGAACGTGAGCAAGACCAAATTGCACGGGATGCACGCTTGGACCATGACGAAGCGTTAAACTCGGCCAATACTGCACGTCGCGATCTGCTTGCCCGTCCGGTAAACGACGAGCTTCAACGCCATTGGGATGCAAAAGGTTCCTAAGGTTGTTGGCCCATTTCTCGGGCCTGTTCGGTCAAGGCCGTCACCCGATCCTCAACGGCTGGATGGGTTGAAAACCAATTGCGCACCTTGCCACTAAACGGACTAGCGATCATCATGTGCGATGCCGACTTGATCCGAGGATTATCTGCGGGCAAAGGATGACGTTGTACACCACCAGAAATCTTTTCTAATGCCGACGCCAATGCCAACGGGTCACCGGTCAATTGCGCTCCATCGTGATCAGCCGAGGTTTCACGATCACGTGAGATACCAGCCTGGACAAGCGATGCGGCCACAGGTGCCAGGATGGCGCCTAACAGGCTAAACAACACATTATTGTTATTTCGACTAAACATCAGCATATAAGCAGCGCCCTGAATTACTGTACCGATAGCAGCCGCAACCGAGGATGTCAGAATATCCCGGTTATACACGTGCATCAATTCGTGTCCTGTCACAGCACGCAGCTCACGCGGATTGAGCAGATGCATAATGCCTTCGGTATAGCAAATAGCAGCGTTATTCGGATTACGTCCAGTGGCAAATGCATTGGGCTGTTGTGTAGGTGACAAGTAGATCCGTGGTGCAGGTTGGTCCGCCCGCTGAGCAAGATCGTGGACCATGTCGTAGAGACCTTGAAATTGCTGGGGGTCAGCAGGATACGCACGCATACTGCGCAGCGCGATTTTATCGGAATTCCAGTACATTACTGCCGTGGAAATTAGACCTATACCGGTGAACAGGATGATCCACAAAATGTTGCCGCTGGAGGCAGAAATAACGCCACCAATGGCTACAAGTATCCCCAACATGAGGGCAAATAGGAACCATGTTTTTGTACGGTTTCGGGTCGCACGTTGCTGCATACTGGTCCTCTAACTATGTGCGGCTTGTCGTGTCTTCGCACGGGAAATTCGAACTTGTTCGTCACGGTCCACGACTTTGACGCGTTCGCGTTCAACCGGACCAGTTTGTGTTTCCACATCACCCAAGTTGATTTCATAGCTATCGAGTTCCTGCCAGCCTCGCCAATCGGAATATTCAATACCGCGCTGATGCAGCAATTCTAAGATAGCGTCTTCATCTGGGTTTTCTGCGGTGTAGAGATGGTCAACATCGTCAATGATGTGGCCAATGGTTTCTAGTGCGTCACCCTTGGTATGGCCAATGAGCCCCACTGGACCACGTTTTATCCAGCCAGAGGTGTACAGCCCTTGAACCGGGTGTCCATCGGCATCTAAGACCCGACCCTCAGCATTTTTAATAATGCCGCGCTCTTCATCAAACTGAATTTCTGGGATAGCAGAACCAAAATAGCCGATCGCACGGTATACCGCTTGAACTGGGTACATCTTCATTTCGCCGGTCCCTTTGACGTTGCCGGTGCCGTCCAATTCCATGCGCTGCATGCGTATGCCTCGGACCTTACCGTCTTCAGTCAAGATTTCTTCTGGGGCTTCTAAAAAGTGCAAGTGCAGTCGACGCGAAGCGCCAGTGCCCTCTGGGTTATCGTCTTGTTCTAATAACCAATTAGTCAAAGTATTGACCATATTACGCACTTGGTTTACTTCCTCGGCAGCTTTTTCTGAAGCCTCATCAAATTCGAAATCGTCTTCATATAACACGATGTCGACATCCTCAGCGGACTTCAGTTCACGCAGCTCAAGCGGAGTGAACTTCACCTGGGCGGGCCCGCGCCGACCAAAGATATGAATATCAGTAGCCTGGGATGCTTTGAGCCCCTGGTAGACGTTATCTGGTATTTCTGTCGACAACATTTGGCTGGCCGGTTTCGCTAAAACGCGGGCCACATCAAGCGCCACATTTCCGTTACCAATGACAGCAATTTCACGTGCTGACAGATCCCAGTGCCGATCAACATCAGGATGACCGTCATACCAGGAGACAAATTCTGCGGCACCAAACGAGTTTTCGGCGTCAACACCAGGAATATTGAGCCGAGCATCTTTGATTGCACCGGTTGCAAATACGATTACATCGTAATAAGTGCGCAACTCTTCGAGATGAATGTCCGTGCCGTATTCTACGTTTCCAATAAACCGTATATCACCGCGATCCATGACGCGGTGCAAAGCTTTCACGATGCCTTTGATTCGAGGATGGTCGGGAGCCACACCGTAACGAATCAGACCAAAAGGTGCTGGGTAACGATCAAAAAGATCTATTGATACGTCGAAATCAATATCGGCTTTTTGCAACGAATCAGCGGTATATACACCAGCCGGACCGGCACCGATGATAGCAACCCGCAGTGGACGATGCATAGTTTCGGACACTAAATTCCCTTTGTTCTCGACAACTAACAATAATTCCAATCTTAATTACGTAAACACCGTATCGCCTAATCCTGGTAGTCACCTAGAAATTCAGCGGTAAGCAACAGTAGCTGTGACCATAATGCCGACTACACTGGTGGCTATGGCCCGACGCAATACTCTAGTCTTTTACCCCACCTATCAAGGATTAGTATCCAAACTTCTCGATAGGCCCTGGGGCCCAGAGGACGGTATGACTGCCGATGAACTCAGCGCACAAGTCCAAACATCTGTTGCCGCTGGACAACTAGTTACTGACTCCACGACACCTCAACAACTGGCACCGTTAGCGTTACAAGAGTTTTATTTAGCACTTGGGGTTTCTGAAATGATGGAAACCAACCACTTCTTTTTCGATCCCGATGAATTAGAAGTTCGCGATAACTACCTAATGTTCGTAGAAGATGCCGATGAAACAATGGTGTGGGGGTTCCCCGTAGATCAAGCGTCATTGCCAGATCCGATAGTTTACCGCCGCACCGTAGGTGCCGATGAGCCCGATAACGCCGGTGAGTGGGAAGCGACGAATGCTACTATTTCAGAGTTGATTGCCGATATTTTGAATTGGAACTACTCGGAGGAAAATCTTGACTGAGTACACCGGCCACGGCCCGCACCCTACTCCCCCACATATTGATTCACATGCCCCAACCGGCTATGTTTGTCCTTTTTGTGGTCTGGTCAACGGTGATGTCTCCGATCCGAATAATCGGTGTGCACTATCCGATATCATTTACCAAGACACAGATCTGATCGTGTTTGTTGCAGTTGATGGGTTCGGTCCGCGTCCCGGCCATGTCATGATCAGCCCGGCGAAGCACTACGAGGCACTGTATAATCTGCCTGATCGGGTGCTGATGCGTATCAGTCTTATGGCACGAGAAGTCGCGTTGGCAATGAAGCGGGCCTGGGATCCGGACGGCATTTCAACACGTCAACACAATGAACCTGCCGGAAACCAACATGTTTGGCATTACCATCTGCACGTATTCGCCCGCTACTCCGGAGATATGCTATATCGTCAACTGCGCCAACCAGTAGACATTGCCGAAAGAAGCCAAGTCGCCCAAGAAATTAGGGCCACCTTAAACCCGGCGACGACGCAACTGCCAAAAGACTAAGCGTCACGGGATACGACGTATTGTGCAAACTCAATCAGCGCGGTTTTTACCGGTGAATCTATAAGCCCGTTCAGCGCGGCAATGGCCTGATCCGACCATTGTGTGGTCATTTTCCAGGCCGTATCGATAACTGAGTGGTTTGCCACTGCCGTAACTGCGGCATCTACCTGTTCTTCAGTATCAAGTGGACCATCCACCAGCTCAAGAACCCTTTTGGCCTCTTGGTCGCCGTCAGCAGCCTCCTGACGCAGCAATAAGATCGGCAATGTCGGAACCCGCTCTTTGAGATCAGTACCGCGCACCTTGCCTGAAGTCTCCGATGTGCTGGTGACATCAATAATATCGTCGGCTAGTTGAAATGCCATACCAACGTTGGCTCCATAAGCAGCAGCGGTTTGGATGATTTCTTCCGTCCCGTTAGCCAACAGCGCCCCCAATAGAGCACTGGTTGACAGTAAGGAGGCTGTTTTACCGTCGATCACACGCAGGTAGTGGTCCAGCGGATCATCAGTGGCTTTTGGGCCCATAGTTTCCCACAGCTGGCCCATGACCAGTTTTTCAAACGTTCGTGAATGTTCTTTTACTGCACGAGCTCCCAAATCGGTGAGTTCCATTGACGCCCGGGCAAAAATTAGGTCCCCCGCCAAAATGGCAATCGAGTTCGACCATTGTTGATGAGCTGCGGTAACGCCACGGCGCTGGTCAGCCTCATCCATGACATCGTCGTGATACAGCGTAGCCAGGTGTGTCAGCTCCATAGACACTGCGGCTTTACGGATATCGGAGCTAGGTTCACTGACCTGTCCAGAACTAACGTTTTCGTCAGCTAACATCGACGACAGCACAGCCACAATCGGTCGCACACGTTTACCGCCTGCTTCTAATAAGTGGCGGGTCGTGGCTTGGGCAAGATCGTCAGCATAAGATAAGGCTTGACCCAGTTCTTCTTCGATCTTAGCCAGGCTCGTTATAAGCGCATCGAAAAGCTGTTCGTGCTTTTGTAATGCGTCAATACCCGGAGGCAGCGAAATAGAAATATCCACTCGTATTACCCTACACTAGCGACCCGTTTGGACAGCCGGAATCACAGAAACAAGATGCTGAGTTGATAAGCTCAACAAACTTACTTCAACGATAACTTCAGTCAGAGAGTTTACTGGCCTACTTCTCGATTTTCAGCTATTCGAACAGCTTCAGTGATATTTGTCGGGGCTGTAGTCAGTTACGCTTCGATCTTCATCCTGGCTAAATGCTGATGGCCCGACCTGTGGCGGGTTCACGCCTCTGGCACGGTGGCGCCGCTTTCGCAGCCAAGCGAATACTCGAGTGTGGCGCGGCCAGTAAATATATGATCGTGGCATCGTGCTTGTTCCTTTCATAAACACTGCCGCGTTACTAACGGTCGGTGTTGTCCTATCGTCACGAGCGACACCGAAAACCGGTACATTATTGCCTATCATGTCTTTTACCGCCGTAGCTTTTCCCCTCACGGACCTACAACTGGCGCAATTGCCGCCACAGCTCATTAGCAAAGCCACCAGCGCTTTCTCACGCAATCGTCTCGGAAAATTGGGCTTCGGTGAGCGCCATCGGTTCGTCACCCATGGTAGAGAACGTTTCAGCAAGGCACGGAATCGATGGACGCAGCTTACGTCTCCAAACGTTTCTGACCTGCCCGACGGGTTGGTTGCCAGTAGTCCAATCTGTTTTGCGGCTTTTAGTTTTGATGCACGATCGAGCACCAATTCTATGATTACCGTGCCAAAGTTTGTGCTGGATATATCGGAGGACGAAATTTGGCTGCGTTATATTTATGCACCTGTCGACCCCGTCCCTGGTGTCGAGGAGATATTTGCGCAGTTTGTAAATGAACTACCGCAAGAACCCGTTTACGAGAGTCAGGCTAATCCCGTATCTGTCGCGGCGTACATGTCTGAGCAAGAGTTTTGCGTCTCAGTCAATGAGGCTGTTGCAATGATTGAGCGCGGGGAAGCCGCTAAAATTGTTGTCGCCCGTGATGAATGCTTGTTCTCCTCTGAAGGCTTCCATATTGCCTCCACTATGGAAGCCCTGGCCCATGACAATCCCACAGCGTGGACGTATAAAGTGGGAGAGCTCATTGGTTCAACCCCTGAATTATTGATCGCGCGCCAGGGTAATGCTGCTCATGCTCGCGTACTTGCCGGTACCGTGGATCGAAGCACTGCAATCAATGATCGCATCCTCGCTGGCCGACTATCTGATAATCCGAAACAGCTTTTTGAGCACCAGGCAGCTGTCGAATCACTGGTCGAAAAGCTGGCTCCGTTTGCCACTGACCTACAGGTCTCCAAAAAGCCTTTCGTATTGGCACTGCCAAATGTGTATCACTTGGCAACCGATGTGTCAGCTGAACTAACTTCTTCAACCTCCATTTTGGATCTTGTTGGTGAAATCAATCCAACGGCTGCTGTCGGAGGCACCCCTAGAAAAGCAGCATTGGATGCTATTTGGCGTTTAGAAGCGCAAACCCATGGATTGGACCGCGGTTTATACGCCGGCGCAGTAGGTTGGCTCGATGCTGATGGCCAAGGTGAATTTGGTATTGCATTGCGTGGCTGTGTAGTGGAAGACCAACACCATATCCGAGTTTATGCCGGTTGTGGCATAGTTCGTGGTTCTAATGCAGTCGAAGAGCTCGCTGAAACGCATGCGAAAATGCGTCCCATAAAACAAGCTCTTCGAACTCGGATAACCTACCGTACCGACGAACCCACAAACGAGTTATCAAAGCGTTGCTAGCGTAACTCGACTTTGGAATTCATTGCTCTACTCGCCCAGATAAGTAGCGCCGCCAGGGCAACTAATTGGAAACCAAAAATTGCTAACGGCATTGCTGGGTTCGGGTCGTTTATTGCTATGACGTGCCACAAGCTCACCATTCGTACCTGGCCTGTAAAAAAATCATAGACCGGAGGCATAAACAATGAAGCCACTCCAACCAGTTGCATAACTAGGTAGTAGCCCATAAATACTATGATCGGGCCTCCAAAACTTAACCGTCGGGCCCATCCCCCGCTACCGATAACAACGCTTGGAAACATCGATACAAGCGGTACCAGTAGCACCCATAAAGCAAAGAAAACGATCGCGGCCCAGATCCCCGGTGTGGTGAAGATCTGTTGGAGTTCTGTGTAGGCTTCCGTTAGGTTAAGATCCACCGCTGCCATACCTAGCCTTACCTGCAAGAGAATTATAGCCAGCGAAACAATTCCGGTTAGTGTTGTAATTAAGACAGCGTACAGTAGTTTTGTCCAAAATAATTTGCGACCGCTAATGGGAAGCAAATGGGTAAGCATTGCACCGCTACCGTAACTACTTTGATAAAAATCAATAGCATGAAAAAGTTGCACCGCTGGCAACATCATGGCGGCAACCATGGCTGCTAACACAAGGCCGATCACGCCTATGAACATTCCGGCGAAATCAGCTAAGGCAATTACCAACACCGCGATTCCGACGATTGCCAGAAGTGGGCGTACGGTACGGTACAACTCATGTCGAAGAATGGTAGTAGTCATGATGTGTAGACCTCTTTAAAGTAGTCATTCAAAGAACGCTGATGACCTGCTCGCAATTCGTCAACGACATCGTGGTTAAGAAGTTTGCCGTGTCGCATAAAAATGGCATCGTCAAGAACGAATTCAATGTCAGATATCAGGTGTGTAGTTATGATCATCAGCGCGTCTGGCCGCATAGCCGTGATGATCGTATTCAGAGTGGCGTCACGAGCGGCAGGGTCGACCCCGCTGATTGGCTCATCTAAAAGATACACCTGAGCTTCGCGAGACATAGTCAGAGCTACATGCACTTTCTCGCGCTGACCTTTACTCATCTCCTGTAGTCTGTCTCTGACTAAGATGCCGAATTGTGCCAACAGGCTTTGGCATGTCTCAACGTTGAAATCTGCGTAGAAATCCGCAAAGTAACGTATAAGGCTTTCAATTCGAGCCCGGCCTGGGAGGGTTGGCGTATCAGGCAAATAGCTAACTAGACTTTTGGTCTTGGGACCGGGCACATGCCCTGCGACCAAGACGTTCCCAGAGCTAGGCTGGTTCAGACCAGCTAGAATGCGCATCAGTGTGGTTTTGCCACATCCATTCTCGCCCAATAAGCCCACTATTTTATTATTTCCAATGTCTACAGAGACGTCGTCAAGTGCGGTGACCCGCCCGTACTGTTTTGTTAGGTTACGAATCTCAATCATGTGTCCTCCAGCGTTCTTTTAGCAGCCGCAGAGCATCAGCTCGGGTGACACCGATACTGGCGAGCCGCGCAATAACTTCATCAATAATTTCTTGCGCAGATTCATCCCGCAGCGCATTCAAGAAGGCTTCCTCATCAGACACGAATCTTCCTGAGGTGCGCTCGCTGTGTGTAGTTCCCAAGCGGTCGAGTTCCGTAAGCGCTCGCTGCACTGTATTGGGATTAACTTGATACTCAAGCGCTAACTCCCTGGTAGAAGGAATCTTCATACCTGGCCTCCATTCCCCAATAATGACGCGGCGGGTGAAGTCATCGACAAGCTGCTGCCAAATTGGCTGTGCGGAGTCAAAGTCCATGTCGCCCTTACTTGTATTACTGTATTAGGTAGTTAATACAGTAATACAAGTAACTAGCAAATACAACGGTGGAAGTAGCTCAACAAAAAAACTAACCCCCACCATCCGATGGGAGTTAGAAGCTGAACAACGCCGTTGTCCGGTATTTAGCTATTGATAAGAAATAAACCAAGGATGCGGTTCGACGTCAAAGGTTTCTTTTGGTGAGAACATCGGATCGTCTTGTAAGTAAAAATTCTTCCACGCCATATACATGTCCTCAGGCAAGTCTTGCTGCATCATTTCCCAGGTTTGCATCTTTGAATTCGATGTACCATGACCGTCTGCGTGAAGTACCATGGCCAGCTCGGAATGATCTGTATCCAACTGATCACGATTCTGGATCATCGGCAGCCTGAATTGATGCAAAATGAGCATTTTTTGGGGCAAGTCATTCTCTGCGGTCAATTTCGCCAACCATTCGGTGGTTTCATTCACCTCTTGGGCGTCAACAGATCCGATTTGCTCCATATGCACTTGTCCGTCAGACAATCGCCATTCCGGATCTAACGCAAGACCAACGTTTGGTCGCTTAAGGAGATCTTCGTAAATCTTGGCTTGGCTCAAGAAATCAGAATGTCCAGGTTGTAAATCTAAAACAACATACACATCATTTTCTTCAGCGGCATCAACGTATGCTTCCAATTTTTCTGGTTCGGTGACATATGAGTAATCGCCGTCTGCACCAGGGTCGGATGAGGCGACTGTTGCAATGATTTCAAAGGCAGGATAAACGGGTTCATCGCTATACGGTTCGTAGGCCTCAGACAGCTCGATAGCACGTTGTGCTGATGCTTTGGGCCCCTGTTCTCCCAGTGCGCCCAGGGCTGGGTCGCCAGGATAACCATATAATCCAACGAAACGGCGATCCGGGAAAAGCTCTGTTCCACCGCCGATTAGCTCGGCCGGTTCTTGGGTTGGCGTCTGCGACGGTTCGGAACTGGAGGGCGATGAGGCTGCTGGTTTGGATGGTTCTGCCTCTGGATTTGATATACAGCCCGCAAACAGCATAGTAACGGCCAACATAGTTACAAGGATGGAGGAAACTCGACGCAAAGCAACCCAATCTGTTGAGTCAGGGCCGGACCCGACCAGCCTATACCTTGTATCGCAGCCAGCAATAGGGTTACAGAAAAACAATTCGGAAGGTCTATTTCGTCAAGCTGATCTGAAAGCCGCGGCTCCGACGCTACGTACCAACAGGGTTGTGCCTCTGAATTACAGACTAAAACCTTGCGGGAACGGATCATCCGGTGCAATGACCAATTGGCTATACCCGGTCACCCATCCGCCGCGGCCGGTTAATGACGGGCGCAACATGACGTGGTCGCTCTTTACAAACCGTTCTTCAAGCCGTCCGGTAAAGGTCGTCCCTAACAAGCTCCGTTGGACAAATTCTTCACCTAGCCTCAAGTTACCCTTTGCATACTCAACGGCCAACCGCGCACAGGTCCCTGTTCCTCCCGGAGAACGATCAACAGTTCCGGCATTCCACGTAGTAGGTTCCGACAGGCTTGGCTGTTGAATTGGCATTACGACCAAGCCTGTTGTGGTGGCAGAATCATTGGCTGAATCTGCATACAACATCGGTAAATTTATTTGGTCTAAGTGGGGCATCGTTGGATGCACAACACTGATGCACTCCCGCGCCGTGGCAAGAAGCAAATTTGCAGCGCGAATCAGTTCTGGTGCCTGTGAAGCGTGCAGCTCTAATCCAAATGCTGACGCTAGGGCCTGCACATAAAACTGACCGCCGAAACCAATATCAACGACAAGTTCACCGTACTCAGGCACATCCAGTTTATGTTCTATATAGGCTGCAAACGACAGCACACTCTCAATCGTTATCTCTGTTACCCGCCCGCCATGCACCCGTGCACATACTTTTACTGTTCCGGAGGCTGTGTCCACGGCCAGCTCAGTTACGGGCTCGGTTACACCAACCTGCTGTGTTTCGAGCACCGCGGTAACCGCACACATAAGGTTTGCCCCCGACATTGGCGCATAGTCAGCTTGCTCCATGATAATGACCCCGAAATCGCTATCAGATGCAACCGGTGGCACCACAATTGCTCCCATAAGATTCGCATGGCCCCTGGGCTCTCTGAGCACTGCTTGACGGAGATCCCCCAGATGATCGCGGCAATACTTTAGCCGGGATACCATATCGTTGCCCTGCACTAAGGAACACTGGTCCAATAGTACCCGGCCTGTCTCACCGGCAACTTGAACATCAATGACATTTATTGTTGAAGGCACCTTCATATGGCTGCCTTTCGTAATCGAAACTCACTACTAGCACTATCCAAAACGGACCCGAAAAATCGAATCACTTCGAGTCTTCGGGTCCGCAATAACTATTTGCTGCTTCTATTCCTGCAGCCATCCGTCTACTAACTGCTGATTGCCTTCGTCATCAAGCCAATTCTCGATGGCCTGATCTTCATTTCCTTCACCAGCTTCGCGCAACTCGCCTAATAAGTCGTAAAATTCCTCGTCTTCTAGTTCAAAACCTGCTAAAAGATCCATAAGCTCTTGGTTCTGGGATGCCTGCTTGCTTGCAACTACCGTATAGGTGTCTCCGTCGGTGAATACCCCTTCTGGGTCGTCAAGAAATTTCATGTTGTACTCCCCAACTGCCCAATGCGGATTCCAGACAGTAGCAACAATGTCCTCTTCACTATTGGTTGCGGTCTCAAACTCTTGCAGCATAGCTGCGGTGCTCGAGCCCGTAGTTTCGTAACCACTAAGGTCATAAGCTCCCTCAGCAGCCTCTAATTCTTGCATGAGCCCAGAGCCGGCTTCGATCCCTACAATTTGATCCCCAAAGCGATCGGCTTGGCCTGAGAGGTCTCCAATCTCATTCACGTCTGTAACGTATTCAGGCACCGCCAGTCCGTGCCGTAGAGGTGTGTACCATTCCACCACCGGCTCAAAACCATCACTGTACTCTTCCCAGTAGTCTGCGTGCGTTTCAGGAAGCCCTCCAATATAAAGGTCCATGTCGTCTTGACTCACTCCGGCATAAACTGCAGCAATTTCCAGTTGTGTTAGTTCCACATCGTAACCCTGGTCTTCAAGAATATGTTTCCAAAGATAAGTAGGTGCTAGCACTTCATCCCAAACCACATAGCCAATGGTTACCTGTTTGTCATCCCCGCTGGCCGATTCAGCTTCTGCAGAGCTGTCACCGCACCCAATCAAACCGAGTGAAGCTACACCCAGCAGAGCGATAAATTTGTTTCGCATTGAGCCCTTCATTTCTCATCCTTTGTTTGACTCAGATTTGCCTTACTGCAGACGCCTAAGGGTATGTGCACCATCGCGCACGCCCCCTGTCTTCAAACTGAGATGTGGTCTGACAGAAGGTCATACTCCCGTAACGGACCGAATCAACCACATCCAGAATTATTGTGATACACGTCATAGCAGGTAGTGTAATGTGTGATCACACATCACACAACAGTGGGCGACAAAAAACTCAGGCAGTCCAACCTCCGGGTATGGGCGTGAAATTTTGCACTACCTACGCTTGTGTGATCACATATCATGCACTACGGTGTGTGACATCCAGCACAGTAAGCGTTCAGACGCTACTTCGACGCGGCACAACACAGGAGAAACAAGATGGGACAAGAGCAAATGACGACAAACCAAATTTCTGTTGAACGATCCACATCCCGCTTTAGCCTTGAATTGCCACGGCTCACGCATTTCATCAACGGTCAATATACCGATAGTTCATCAGGCGGATCCTTTACTGTTGTGGATCCGGCCCGAGGCGAGCCCATTACCCATATTCCACTAGGTGGGCAGCAGGAAGTAGACCAAGCTGTTCAGGCAGCGCGCACCGCTGCTCCCGCTTGGGGCGCTCGTACTCCAAGTAACCGCGCAGAAGTGTTACTCAAAATCGCCGATATCCTCGAGGCGAATGCTGAAAACCTCCAACAATTAGAAGGACTAAACTGCGGCAAACCCCCAGCGGTAGCCGAAGATGACATCAACGGCGTGGTGGATACTTTCAGGTTCTTCGCTGGGGCAGGACGAACCGGCAATACCATCCCTGCTGGCGACTATGTCGAAGACACCATGTCTTATATTCTCCGAGAACCAGTATGCGTTATCGGGATGATCACCCCTTGGAACTACCCTCTGCTGATGGCTGCCTGGAAGATCGCTCCAGCACTCATGATGGGCAACACGGTGGTACTAAAGCCCAGCGAGGTTACACCACTGACAACCCTGCGGTTGGTGGAGCTTACCGAATCGTTATTACCTCCGGGGGTGCTCAACGTAGTACTGGGCGATGGCGCCGGCGTTGGAAGCGCCATCTCGCATCATCCAAACATTGATATGGTGGCGCTGACCGGAAGTGTCCGAGCCGGTAAATCCGTATCCGAAGGCGCAGCCCATAACGTTACGCGTGTTCATCTTGAGCTAGGTGGCAAAGCACCGGTTTTGGTGTGTAACGATGCTAATTTGGATCAGGTTACTGACGCTGTATTTGAAGCTGGTTTTTGGAACAGTGGCCAAGAATGTGGCGCCGCTTGTCGCATCATCGCCCACGAATCACTGTTAGACAAGCTGGTTACAAAAATAACCGCAGCAGTGCAACAGTACGTTCTTGCCGAACCAGAAGTGGAACACGAAACTAGCCTGGGACCACTCATTTATGGCGAGCATTTTCGCCGGGTTGCCACCGCCATCGACGACGCTGTGGATAGGGGCGCAGAAGTATTATTGGGAGGACGCTATGACGATTCGTCGGGCTTCTGGGTCGAACCGACTATCCTGAAGGTCCCAAATGGTGATCCGATCACCCACAGTGAGGTCTTCGGCCCTGTGGTTAGCATCGAAACGTTTAGCGACCTCGCCGAAGGCGTCGCCCTTGCCAACGACACTGAATATGGACTAACCGGTTCGGTATTTACCGAGGATGTCTCAACGGCGATAAACGTGTCGAAACAACTGGAATTTGGCAGCGTAAATGTAAACACGCATCTTGCCCTTCCCACAGAAATGCCATGGTCGGGCTTTAAAAACAGCGGCTACGGTAGGGATCTTTCTGCCTACGCATTAGATGACTATAGCCGTACTAAGCACATCGCTATACAGCACTGACCGTTACGTTAAAAAGGTAAAAGCTACCCCGGGCTCCAGTTCATAACGCTGGTCGCCTGGGGTAGCGTTATTTTGAAGCTGCCGATACTGCCGATACTTAATTCGAAGAATGCCCGTTAAACGAGTGGGATTTTGGGCAAGCAGCCCCCGAGTCGGCTTACCTACTCGGGGGCCTTTAGGCGGTGCTATGGCAATACCCTGGGGCTTTCAGGAAGTAAAAACGCTCCGCAGCGTATCTAGATCTGCGCGAAGGGCTTGGTAAGCCTGCTCTGACAGTGGCGCCATAGGACGGCGCGGCACACCAGCTGGTATACCTTGTAGTTCTAGTCCTGCTTTTACGGCAGGGATAAAGTCTCCTGAAAGCATAGTGTCAATTGTTGGGTATAGACGCTTCCATAGCTCCCTGGCACGAACCAGATCGTTGCCCACGATCGCATCATAAACGGCACTAAGCTCAGCTGGTACCACGTTTGCGGCTCCAGCCATAACCCCTGCTGCACCCTCCACAAGCGCTGAGTAGATATAGACGTCCCAGCCAATAATGGTGCCAATTCGGTCACCGTGGTGGTGAATTAGCTGTAAAGCTTGTTCATAGTCGGCGCCAGAATCTTTGACGTACTTGATATGTTCGAATTCATCAGCCAGAGAGCCAATAGTATCCGGGTCCAGATTGACGCCAGTGGCCCCCGGGATGTTGTAGAGCATAATCGGTAGCTCGACGTTCTCCGCTACCTCGCGCAGATAATTCAGCGTCTCATCCAAGGAGAGTGCTTCGTAGTACGGGGTAACCAGCATCAGAACGTCAGCGCCGGCCCGCTGCGCTGCTTTACTGTGTCGAATGGCTTCAGTGGTGGTAATTGCACCAGTTTGAGCAATTACCGGGACCCGGCCATTTACATGGGAAGTAACTTCATCGACGACCATGAGGCGTTCGTCGCGTGTCATAGTGGCGAATTCTCCGGTCGAGCCGCCTGCAACGACACCGTGGACACCGTTATCGACAGAATTGTCGATGATTTTTCTCAGTACAGGAAGATCGATCTCTTCCTCAGTATTAAAGGGCACGGCAAGTGCCGTGAGGACTCCGTGAAGATTAGTAGCCATATTCAATCCTAAATTTCAATCGTGTTTGCTTCGTTGGGGTGAATAACTTAAAAACTGGACGCATTGGCGCAATCGATGTTGTTAACTGGCTGTCGAATTAGTTGGAAGCTGAGCTGTAGACAGGTCAGAAAAATAACTGCCACTCTGGCGTTGCGTAGCCAGCACGCTGGCCACCGATTGCGCTGCAGAAAAGGCAGACATGATTGAGCTTTCGGTATAGAGCGTTCCCATAAAATCGCCCGCCAGAAATATCCGATCTGACCCGCGCATAAGTGTTGATTGCAGCTTTGCACGGCCTGGAAATGAGTAGGGTGAGGCCACTTCCCAGCGCGAGGATTGTGCTTCAGTGACACTGTCTGCAAACCTGTGGCCTAATATCTGATCTAAATCCTTCAGGTGAGTTTCGATAACTTCTTCATCAGATTTATCCAACAAGGCACGGCCTAGGCTGGCCGGGGAAAAAGTCATAAAGGATCCGCCCGGCTGACGTTCGGCTTCCATACCGCGCACTATATTGGCCTGGTTCAAGGCGATAGCAAATGAACGTTTGGGAGCAGCAATGGCGTAGACATCATCCCAGGGGCGGGCCGACCGTTCATTGGTGAGAAAAGCGGTGCTAACGTGTGGCCCATATTTGATCTGCCCCAGTGCATCACGCAGATCTTCCGGGAGATCTACGCCAATATCGCGAGATATATTCGCGGTCGTGGCAAGTATGGCAGTACGCGCCTCAACCTCATAGTCGGTACCATCTTGACTGTAGCGGACCACAACGGAATGCGGACGGTTCACGACTTCATTAACAGTGGAGTTGAGTTGGACGTTGTCGCCAAGGGCGCTTGCTATGGATTCTGTCAATGTAGAAGGCCCGCCAACTATGCCGCGGTTAAGGCCCTGACCAATGCCTAATACTAAACTGAAATACCCAATCCCAGCCCCGGCTGAGATCTCATCCATGTCACCGGCAGATCGGGTCACTGTAGTCTTAAACAGCGCTGCAGCATCCTCTGATAGATCTCCTACGAAATCTTGAAAACTCTGCGTATTTTGAAAATCGTAAACACGCTGCTGTCGCATCGCATCGGATTCTCCTGCTCGTTTACGCACAACGTTGGTATATCGTGCAACCTCACGAACAACTTTTGCCCCGGCGCGAATCGTATCCAGACGAGCCTGCGTGGTCATGGGAATGCGTAGAGGGTAGGTTGCGATGTGGCCTTTTTTCATAAACTTGCCGTTCATCGCCATGCCCTGAAGCGAACCGGGTATTTCCACCGCGCTCACGCCAACTTCCTTTAGCAAAGCGTCAGTTGACGAGTCTGGACCGGCAAAAACATGGCCTCCCCAGTTAAGCCAATATGCCCCACGGCGTTCAGAACGAATGCGTCCCCCAACGCGCCGATCGGACTCGAGAAGAAGTGTATCCCAATGACGCAGCCTCCAGGCTGCCGAAAGGCCAGCGAGTCCGCCGCCAATAATCACTACGTCTTTCATGACAATCCTAAGTAGTAACGCTGATATGTGATCCGACTCTCACTAATCCTAGTGTGTGATCTGTGATCACACAAGGGTCGGAATCCAAGATAGCCGTGAGCTACTTAGTGTTTACGTTGCATTGCAACGTACTAGGGAGAAACAGTATTAGTTATCCGGCGACGGTTCGGTAAGACGACCTTGAATTCTTTCCAGTGCGGCATCCAGTGAACGGTACGTTACGTTTGCAGCCGCTTGTGGATCATTGGCGATAACGGCATCTATCAATTGGCGTTGGAAACGGATCAGTGGCTCCATCGCGCCGCCTGCCATTTGGTTCTTTACACCAACCAGTTTGATATGCCGCCCCCGATTCCAGAGGTTTCCAATTAGCTCCAATAGGACCGGATTATTGGCGCCTGTATATAGTTCCGTCAGAAACGCATCGTTACCATCGAGGTATCCCACATAATCGTGAGCTTCAAGTTGCTGTCTCATATGTAGATGCAGATCTTCTAATTTCGGGATGACATCGGGACTGTGGCCCTCTACGCCTTTCTGCGCCGCATCGGCCTCTAATAATTTCCGGACCTGGTAAATATTATGCAGCTCTTCAGAAGAGAAGCCCTTAACGACTGCACCACGATAAGGGCCAGTTTCCACAATGCCGGCTTGTTCTAACCGCGTGATAGCTTCCCGCACCGGCATGACACTAGTACCAAGTTCTGTTGCAAGATCGCGAATTTGAAGACGTCGGCCAGCTTCAAATTCGCCACTCATAATCGCATTATAAATCGCATCATAGACTTGGTCAGCGACGCGTGATTTCAGATCTAAAGGCTGCAGAGACATGGCTCTAGCTTATCGGAATACCACATATACGCACGTGGATCAGACAAAAGTGGCACGCACTGCAGCTTGTACGGCAGCATGCACGGCTGGGCGTTGGCTGCGATCCGAAACAACTTCCAGCACACGTCGTCCTTCGGTTGGATCACCTAAGACGTGGATAAGTTGTTGCTCTGAGGTCAGCCGTTCATGCTTAATGCCGTGTGCAGCGCACAGTGCCTCAAGATCCACGCTATGTGGTGTGCCAAAAAATCGCTCAACTACCGACGACATGCCGGGACGCTCAGCGACTTCACCGTGCTCCAAACCGTGAAAGATAGCTCCACCAGAGTCATTAATAACTACGATATCGAGGTTCGGTTCTTGTTCGGTTGGGCCGATTAACAAACCGTTGGTGTCATAGAGAAAAGTAAGATCACCAACTAGCAGTGTGGTCCGTTCACCAGTGGCCAGGCTGATCCCGGATGCCGTAGACACTGTCCCGTCAATACCGGCCAGACCCCGGTGAGCAAACACCGTTGAGGTTGGTTCGGCTGGTGGCCGCCAAGCTAGGTCAACATCTCGAATAACCGAAGACGACCCAAGCACTAATTGACCAAGCGCAGTGGCCGAAACTAACTGTGCGGTACGCATGGCACCGGGTTTACCAACGATTTGTTGGCGCTGCGTTAGTGCTTGTTCTAGGGCTCGTTGGGCGTGGTGGGCCGCAGACTGCCAAGAGCCCAGCCAGCCGGGTGGCCCCGTCCCGGCAAAATTTGCCAGTTCTTGTAGATCAGCAACGAGCCGTTCTTTGCGAGTGCCTGGAGTGAACCAACCCACCGGTTCCGGATAGTACATCGCCGATTTAACATCACTGCGTTTCAGCAATGCTTGTAGTTGTCGAGAGAGAGTCGGGCGGCCAAATAACACGATGCGGCGAATATGCTTACCCAACCGGTGAGCGTGTTCACCAAGGCCACCTTCAGGACCCAGCAGGTAAGGATAAGCTGCGATAGCGTTACGAGAAAATCGGGCATTGGAGGAGGGCTCGGCAAATAATGGCAACCCAAGTGCCAGGGCAAAATCATGAGCCAAGGGTCCAGCACCATGACCTGCCACCACCACAGTGTGCCGTTCACGTAAGTCGGTAACTTCTACCAGCTGTTCTTGAAACGAGTGTCCTCGAGTATGCCAGCGCTGGTCTGTACTAAACCGCGGTTGTCCCTGAGAGCCGGGTACCACCGGTACCACCCCGGTTTCGGCATCAGATGCTACGACCAAATGGTCCGGCTGCGGGATCAGTGGCTCACGAAATCGCATATTAATGTGGACCGGTCCGGCCGGTGAGGTGCCAGTCCCTGCGCCAACGGCCAAGGTGCCCATGACGGAAGCGTGGGTTTTGGCAAAATCTGAGTCGTCACCGGTCACGGTAATGGAGGTTCGGGCATGTACGCCGAACATCCCGCGCTGATCAGTGGTTTGATTAGCGCCGGTAAATTGCACTTCGGTGGGCCGATCAGCTGTCACCGCTACCAACCGTATATCGGCGTGTGCGGCTTCCATCATGGCGGGCATGAGGTTTCCTGTGGCAGTACCGGAAGTGGTCACCACAGCGGCCGGTCGACCCGAAGCCAAAGCAATACCCATCGCCGTGAACGCAGCAGAGCGTTCATCGATGCGCACGTGCAAACGAAGCCGTTTTTGGTCTGCGACTTCTGCGAGCGCGTAAACGATAGGTGCCGATCGAGAACCGGGACCAACAACGACGTGGTGCACACCGGCATCACGCAGTGCGGCAACCAAAGCTCTGGCGGTATCCATGGAATCCATGGGCTCTATCCTACGCCTTGTCTATAAGTATGCTGTGAGCTTGTGCCAGTCTGCGCTGCCACCAAGCTTGACGTTCAGGTGGCAATTTGAGTTTCTCCAGGGCTGCCGGATCTGGGCTGGGGGATGTCCCGGGAACAAGGTGTCCTGCAACAGGTATGGCCGGGGTGGCGGGTTCGGCATCAAATAGTGCAGCCGTTGCCAAACCACAGGCGTGGTTGAGTTCGGGAAGTGCAGCGGCTAAGGCAACACCTGCGGCTATGCCCACCGAAGAATCCAGAGCCGATGAGACCACGGCCTGAAGTCCGGCCTGTTCGACAATGGATAGTGCACGCCGTACACCACCCAGAGGCTGCACTTTGACGATAATCACATCGGCGGCTTCGGCTTGGGCCACCGCCAGCGGGTCAGTGGCTTTACGTACTGCTTCATCAGCAGCGATCAGCACTGTACTGTCTGCCTCACGCAAGGCCGCACGCAATTCAGCTAATGGTTGGATGCCGGCAACGGGTTGTTCTGCATAGTCTAAAAAATCCAGCGCCGTGATGGCTTCAAACGCTTGGTCATGGGTGTAACCGGCATTGGCATCGATACGAATAGCTGCCTCGGGCAGAAGCTCGCGTACGCGTTGCACCCGAGCGATATCAGTGGCAACGTCAGGGTCGGCCACCTTGACCTTGACGGCCGACACCTCACCAAATTTGGCTAGCACAGTCTCGACGTCGTCGGGATCTACCGCTGGCACAGTGGCATTAACGGGCACCTTGTCACGCAGCGGGTTCGGCCAACCATGCCAACCTGCTTCAATCGTTGCCGACAACCAAGTGGCTGCTTCTTCGGGCCCGTATTCGGGAAATGGCGAGAACTCTGCCCAACCCATGGGACCTTTGAGTAGCATGACTTCGCGCACGGTGGTGTTGCGGAACCTGGTGTTCATTGGCAAACCGACGGCGACAGCATCTGTGGCAAGTTCTTCCAGGGCAACGTCAGCATTTAGCGGTAAGATGTTTGAGTTGTTGACCATGTCGTTAGTCTAGGCCCCGTGATGATGTACCCAGATTCTGCATATCTCCCAGAGGATAACCTGCCGGCAGCCCGACGTGCCCATCAACTTGTTCGTGCACCGGGCTCCCGAGTCTGGGCATGGCTACTACTGATAGGGGTTATGTCGGCAGGGCTATGGTTTACCTATAGATTTTTTGTGACCACCTCACTGGGTCAGATCTTGGATCAGGCGACACTGACCTCCGCGGAGTTACGGTTGCATTCCTGGCACGAGGCCTCGGTGGCGCTGCTAGCTGAGTTACCCATCGTGATTTCAGCAATCGCTGCACTTGGATTTCTAGTTCTGACGTTATGGCGGCGTCGTTGGGCGGCATCGTTAATTGTGGCGCTCACCTTTGCTGCGGCAAACATGACTACACAAATGCTCAAGACAGCCCTGCACCGCCCGGACTTTGCCAACGGGGTGCCCTACTATACCGGCAACTCATTGCCATCCGGCCACGCCACCGTTGCCACCGCAGCTTTCGTAGCAGTATTTCTGCTGGTCGCGCCACGTTGGCGTTCCACTGTGGCATTAATCGGGGCTATTTTTTCGGCAACCGTAGGGGTTGCCACATTTTTGGACGGGTGGCATCGTCCAGCGGATATGGTTGCCGCATACCTGGTGGTCGGCATTTGGACATTAATCGGCGGATTTGTGATATTTCGGGTATCCAAACAATGGAATGTCATTTCACCGCGATCACGGGCACAGTACGTCGGCATAGCAGAAATTATCTTGTGGTTTATCGCCGTCATCGGCTTGGGTGGCGCCGTCGCCGTGTTTTTGGTCTCGGGTGGCCCAGCAGGGTTACCGGTCACCCTGGATGGTTTTGCTCCGTCACCGCGCTGGTTTTTATTCGGCGCGCTGCTAATTGGTGGCTCAGCAAGTCTGGTATTTGGGCTACTGGCCAGCTTTTTCCGGTGGGAAGCAGGCCGGGAAAGCACCCAAATAGATGCGGCCTACCTCCGTTAACCTCCAGGGCGCAATTCGTTCTAGGATATTTCCATGTCATCGTTGCGCACAGTCAATCATCGGGACGTCGAGCCCAAAAATAAACTGGATAAATTCTTTCGCATTTCCCAGCGGGGTTCGACGGTCTCAGCCGAGATTCGAGGCGGCCTGGCCACGTTTCTGGCTATGAGCTACATTATTGTGCTCAACCCACTGGTACTCTCCGGGCCCGACGACGCCGGCGAGACATTAGGCATCCCCCAGGTCGCGGCTGCTACCGCACTATTGGCAGCTGTCACGACCATGCTTATGGGGTTGTGGGCCAATCATCCTTTCGGTCTGGCCGCAGGGCTTGGTGTCAACGCGTTGTTGGCCATCACCATTGCCACCACACCAAATCTGACCTGGCCCGAGGCTATGGGGCTGGTGGTTATTGCTGGGGCTGTGATGATCATTTTAGTGCTGACCGGATTCCGTGAGGCGGTATTCCGGGCGGTCCCCGATGGCATCAAAACAGGCATTGTGGTGGGTATTGGCTTATTTATTACGCTAATCGGGCTGGTGAATTCTGGCTTTGTGCGCCGTATACCGGATGCTGCCGACACCACCGTACCGTTAGGGCTGGGTATTAATGGAGAGCTTGCTGGCTGGCCAACACTGGTATTTGTCATCGGGTTTATGCTGACTGCTGTTTTGGTGGTGCGACGGGTTCGGGGTGCAATCCTGATTGGCATTGTCGGTGCCACGATTATCGCTAATGTTTTCGAACTGGTGTTCCACATTGGCCCCTCGGTCGATGATGCCGGGAACGTCAACCCGGAAGGATGGAGCCTGGTCACCCCGGCCATGCCCGACTGGACCACACCGGATTTGAGCCTGTTGGGCAATTTCTCGTTTGGGGCGTTTTCTTCGGTGGGCGCCACTGCAGCGTCCTTACTGATCTTTGCCATTTTACTGTCAGTATTTTTCGATGCGATGGGGACCTCGGTTGGGCTGTCCCGCGAAGCCGGTAACGTAGACAAAGACGGCACAATCCCTCGGCTCAATCGAGTGCTGCTGGTCGATGCTATCGGAGTGACGGCAGGCGGTGCCGGCTCGGCGTCATCAACCCAAATTTTTGTGGAGTCCGGGACCGGCATCGGTGAGGGTGCCCGTACCGGTTTGTCTTCGGTAGTCACCGGGTTATTGTTCCTGGCGGCCATGTTTTTGACGCCGCTGATCCATCTGGTGCCCTTCGAAGCGGTTGCACCAGCGCTGGTCGTCGTTGGTTTTATGATGGTATCCCAGGTGGCCCAGATTGACTGGTCTGACTGGGGTGCCGCCCTGCCAGCATTTCTTACCTTTGCTCTGATGCCGTTTACTTATTCCATTGCCAATGGCATCGGTGCCGGAATGATCGCCTACGCAGTGATCCGCACCGGCCAAGGTCGGGCACGCGAAGTACACCCGTTATTGTGGGTGGTTGCCGTGGCTTTCATCTTGTTTTTCGGTATGGGCGTTTTCCAAGATCTCATCGGCGTCTAATCCCTATAGTGGAGCCTATGACATTTACCCCACCAACAGCTGCCCGTCAACCGGTCTGCGCCGTTTATCATGGTGTTGAACTAGTTGATCACTGGGATTGGCTCAAAGACCCCGATAATCCAGAAACCATCGCTCATTTAGAAGCCGAGAATGCCTACGCCGAGGCGGTCACCGCAGATCAACAGCCTGTGCGCGATGCAATTTTTCAGGAAATTAAATCTCACACCGTAGAAACCGATATGTCGGTGCCCTCACGAATCGATGACTGGTGGTACTTTACCCGCACCACCGAAGGGGCACAGTATCCGGTGTACTGTCGGGTGCCGGTGCACAATAATTCTTGGGAGCCGCCAAAAGTGCAGCCCGGTGAGGTCTTGGACGGCGAGCAGGTTATGTTGGACGGCAATGTAGAAGCCGAAAAGGTCGCATTTTTCGCCTTGGGCTCCATGACGATCTCCCCCGACGGCAACCTGCTGGCCTATTTGGTCGATGAAACCGGCGACGAACGCTTCACCTTACGCATCCGAGACCTAGCCAGTGGGCAACAACTCTGGGATGAAATCAGCGGACTCTCCTATGGTTTGGCCTTCGACCCGGCCGGCGAGCGCCTGTTCTATCTGGAGCCCGATGCTGCTTGGCGGCCATACCGGCTGAAATCCCACAGGATCGGTACCCCGGTTTCCACCGATGTATTACTTCATGAAGAGCCCGACCCGCAAATGTGGTGTGGTTTTGGACTCAGCCCCGATAAAACTACGCTGGTATTTGAGCTGGGGAATTCGGAGGTTACCGAAACTCACGTACTGGATCTCACCGACCCTGCTGCCACGTTGCAGCTGGTCATCGGCCGCGATGCCAATTCCTTGCACGATGTGCTACCGGTCGGTGATAACTACGTGATCACCCATAACCGAGCGGCTGATGGCACCCACCTGCCCAATAATGCGGTGTCAATCGTTGCGGCAGCAGCCGTTGACGATCCAGATGCCTGGCAAACCGTGTTCGCACACTCCCCCACGGTCAAACTTGACGGCGTTGGCGTCACACGTGACTACCTCTTCGCCGCGGTGCGGGCTAATACCACCCCGCGCATGTGGGTCCTACCGCTCGATGGGCTAGGCACCACGGCACAACCCGAAGCCGTAGAACCGGCATTTTCCGAAGAACTCTACTCGGCCTTTCCTATGGGCCAGGATTATGACTCGCCCTACATCCGGTTGGCCTACACCTCTTGGATAACACCAGGCCAGGTCTTGGACTACGACCCGGTGGCTAATGCTTCGAAATTGCGCAGGGCCACCGAAGTCCCCGGCTATGATCCGGCACAGTATTTGGTGGAACGCTGGTGGGCCCCTGCTGAATCCACCGACCGGCGCGTAACCATCCCCTTGACGGTGATCCGGCATAAAGATATTGAATGGGACGGTGATAACCCGGCGCTCATGTATGGTTACGGGTCTTATGAGGCCTCGATGGACCCTGGGTTTGGGCCAGCCCGGTTATCGCTGTTGGATCGCGGCGTGATTTTTGTCGTCGCCCATGTACGCGGTGGTGGTGAGCTGGGCCGTCAATGGTATGAAAACGGTAAAAAGCTGGCCAAGAAAAATTCTTTCACTGATTTTGTTGACGCCACCCGGTTCGTGGCCTCCTCAGGCTGGGTCCACCCCGATAAAATCGCTGCGATGGGTGGTTCCGCCGGAGGCCTGCTAATGGGTGGTGTGCTCAATTTGGCTCCGGAACTCTATCGCGTCTGTGTCGCACAGGTGCCATTCGTGGATGCGCTAACATCCATTTTGGACCCGGATCTACCTCTGACCGCGTTGGAATGGGAAGAGTGGGGTAACCCGATTGAAGACAAAACGGTATTTGACTATATGCTCAGCTATACTCCGTACCACAACGTCGTCGAAACCGATTACCCGGCCATTGCGGCGGTCACCTCACTGCACGATACCCGGGTGCTCTATGTTGAACCAGCAAAATGGGTCCAAAAACTTCGTGACACCGTCACCTCTGATCAGTCCACCCCATTGGCAGATGGCGGCTCACCCATCGTATTAAAAACGGAAATGGAAGGCGGCCACGGCGGGGCCTCGGGCCGATACCGCGCTTGGGAAGACCGCGCCTGGGATTATGCCTTTATTCTTACCGCACTCAACGCACAACAACGTCGATTCCCACAGGAGAATGCATGACTATAAAAGCTGGAATTGTCGGGTATGGAAATCTCGGCCAGGCCGTGGAGTACCTGATCAATGCCCTCGATGATTTTGAACTCTTTGGCATTTTTTCACGCCGTGATTCCCTCGACACCGACGCCGCCGTCTATCCGGTGGCTGAGGTACAAAAATATAAAGACGACATCGACGTCATGTTCCTGTGCATTGGTTCTGCTACCGATATCCCAAAACAGGCCACCGGATTTGCCGAGCATTTCACCACCGTGGATACCTACGACAACCATGCCAAAGTTGCCGAGCACTATGCTGCCATGGACTCGACAGCACGCGCCAATGACAACGTAGCGGTTGTGTGCACCGGTTGGGATCCAGGCGTCTTTTCGATGAACCGTGTACTGGGTTTGGCACTATTTCCGGAACCCGTACAAAATACCTTCTGGGGTAAGGGACTATCGCAGGGTCACTCCGATGCCGTGCGCCGGGTCGACGGTGTCAAACGCGGTGTGCAATACACCATTCCCGCCCAAGACGCGATCGATCAGGCCCGCACCGGCAACGGGAAGGGCCTCTCAAAGGTCCAATCTCATAAGCGGATCGTTTATATTGTGGCTGATGAGGCGGACCACGAGCGGATTCATGAAGAAATCGTGTCTATGCCCGACTATTTCGAACCGTATGACACCACCGTACATTTCGTGTCTGACGAAGAGTTCGACCGCGACCATCAGGGGGCACCCCACGGCGGACACGTAATTACCACCGGAAACCTACAGGGCCACCAGGCCAACATCGAATTTAGTCTGGCTCTGGAGTCGAATCCGAATTTCACCGCAGCAGCCATGGTCGTTTTTGGCCGAGCCGCAGCCCGGTTGAAACAACAAGGAAACACCGGTGCTTACACCGTCCTGGAAGTGCCACTGTATCTGTTGAGCCCCCAGTCGCTTGACGAATTGATGGCAACAGAAATCTAAATATACGATCAGTTGACAACTATGCCCCGTTGTGGAGTTTCGCACCACGACGGGGCATTTTTTCTGTACAGGCCCTCGTGTCCGATAAAGTCGCGGTAACCTAACTGGCCGACCCGGAAATATATCACCAATTGGCAACATGGACGGCAACCTATGGAGGACCACTGTGACGATACCTGAATATACGCACGCATTAGGAGAGGCAACCGGGCATGGTTGGGGCTTCCTTGCTGCCTACGGAGGGACTTGGCTGGTCTGCGCAATACTATGGTACCGAACGAGTCCGCGCACGGCTGCGTACGCGACCTTATTCCAGGGGATGGTCGCATTGCCGATTGCGTTGGGGCTTACAGCGATAACTGCCACTGTTGATCGTCCTGAGTTGGACGGGATGGACATGCTATCCGTGCTACTCAGCGTTGGCCAATTACTTGCCTTGCCGCTTGTGATCTTTCTCGTCGCTACCCGCCGCTACACGCTGGTACCGTTGGCCATGGCGATCGTGCTCGTCGTGCATTTTGCGCCGTACTCGTGGCTGTACGCCACACCGTTGTACCTCATTATGGGGGCCGCGGTAGCTATCGGCGTTACCGCAGCTATGGGACTCAAAGTTCGGATAGATCTTCCGGAAGAGCAACTTTCCACAATACAAGCCGGACGTGCCAGTCTGACCACGGGCCTGGTACTGGTTGCCAGCGCCATACTGGCCTGGTTTTTGTAAGCCGTCACCCCGCGGGCCAACAGGGATCGCAAGATCAGTTTAGGAAGTCGTGCCTACTAGGCAACAGCTATTGGACAAACTGACGGGCTAACAGCTCCTGAACCCGCTCGCCGGGCCACTGCCGTAGAAACTGGCGAAAACTAGCTAACCGATCCGATAACTCACGTTCAAAAGCCTCGGGTTGCAAATAGGATTCGTACGGGTGTGGGATCGGACTAGTCCGATGATGCTCATTGATACCGTGGGCGCCAGCGGCATATATGTTTTCCTGCTCGTCCCAGTCCGCAGCGCCTCCGGGGATATCAGGCAACTGTAAAAGTAGTCCGAGCACCAAACCGGTCCGATCCCTACCGGCTGTGCAATGCAGCACAGTACCACCGGTCTTCCAAGAACCCAATACCATCTGGATTGCACATGCCACACGATCCCCGAACGTATCCATCGTATCGTGATACGTATCAGGATGACTCGGATAAGGGGCGTTACGCTGCCAAAATGCCGCATGGTTGACGTCTTCAACTGGCAAATGAACCCGTTGAATTTCGTCTGGAATGAATGCCTGAGGATCCTGCTCACGGCGTTTCACTTCCGGCAAGGTCCGCACATCGACGACGGTTTTCACGCCGTCATCAAGCATCTGATCCCAACCAAAGGAATCAACCCATTCAAACCGACCCATCCGCCATAACCCGGGCCGAACCTGCCAAGCGTTTCGGGCCCCGGACCAATCTGCAGGCTGAAGATACTGACGTGCTGATGAATCCATGTTGTATAGACTAGACCATGTGAGTAACTACCCTATTCCAGAACAAGTTTCCGATATCTTTGACCCATACCTCTGGCGAGAGGTCCAAGGCTTCGATTTCCAAGACATTACCTACCACCGCCATGTAGAACGCGACCACAACGGCAAATGGTCCCGCGATCTTGGCACCGTGCGCATTGCCTTTGATCGCCCAGAAATTCGTAACGCATTCCGTCCCGGAACCGTCGACGAACTCTACCGCGCACTCGACCATGCACGAATGACCTCCGACGTCGGAACCATCTTGCTCACCGGAAACGGTCCCTCCCCCAAAGACGGTGGCCACTCGTTCTGCTCCGGCGGCGACCAACGCATTCGCGGCCGAGACGGCTACCGGTATGCTCAGGGCGAGACCGCCGAATCCGTAGACCCAGCACGTGCAGGCCGCTTACATATTCTTGAAGTACAACGCCTTATGCGCACCAGCCCCAAAGCCGTCATCGCCGTTGTCAATGGTTGGGCAGCCGGCGGCGGGCACTCGCTGCATGTAGTGGCAGACCTAACATTGGCATCTAAACAACACGGTAAATTCAAACAAACCGATGCCACTGTGGGCTCCTTCGACGCCGGCTACGGTTCAGCCCTACTGGCACGCCACGTCGGGCAAAAACGCGCCCGCGAAATTTTCTTTACCGCACGCGAATACTCCGCCGATCAAATGCTTGAGATGGGCGCAATTAACGAATCGGTTGACCACGAGACGCTGGAAACCGTGGCCCTGGAATATGCCGCGGATATCAATGCGCAATCACCACAAGCCATTCGGATGCTAAAATTTGCGTTCAACCTGGCCGATGACGGTATGGCCGGCCAACAAGTCTTCGCCGGCGAAGCCACCCGCATGGGATATATGACCGATGAAGCCGTTGAAGGCCGCGACGCCTTCCTGCAAAAACGCGACCCCGACTGGTCCAGCTTCCCGTATTATTTCTAATGAATATCTACCAGGCACTAGCCACCGGTACACCATTCGAGGCCACCGCCCAAGGCGCCATTGAGCGACCCGAAATAACTAACCCACAACGCGGTCACCCCGATGCTATAGCGGTGGTCCGCACCTCAGGATCAACCGGCACTCCTAAACAAACACTTCTTACCCGGGCTGCATTGCAGGCCTCGGCAACGGCCACAGCCGACTACCTTGGCGGCCAAGGCCAATGGCTACTGGCACTAGGCACCCAATACGTTGCCGGACTAGCGGTAGTATCCCGTTCTGTGCAAGCCGGCACGAAACCCGTAGTCATTGATCCGGGATTTAGTCCAGCTGAGTTTGTCGCTGCAACACACCAACTTGACCATGACTTCACCGCAGTCTCATTGGTGCCTACGCAACTAACGAGACTCCTAAACGACGACGCGGCAATTGCAGCACTGCAATCATATTCGGCAATACTGCTGGGCGGCGCGGCTATCCCGGAACACCTCCATCAGGCAGTAGAACACTATAACCTTGCCGCCCATACCACCTACGGGATGTCGGAAACCTGCGGTGGCTGTGTCTATAACGGCACTCCCCTGCCCGGGGTGAGCGTGGACACTGTCAATCACAACGGTGTCGACCGGTTGCGGATTACTGGTCCCATGGTGGCAGCCGGTTACTTCGATGATCCCCGGCTGACTGCCGCATATTTCGATAATGGGTCGTACCTGACCGATGACTATGGTGCTGTAAAAGACAAGATAACCGTTGCTGGTCGGCTCGACGACGTTATTAATACCGGTGGAATCAAAGTTTCGGCGGCTACAATACAACAGGTGCTGCAATGTTGGGTTCCCCAGGCATTCGTGACCGGGCTCCCCGATGGCGAATGGGGTCAGCGCGTATGCGCCGTCATAACTGGTAATACCCCTCAAGAGGTACTGGCGGATGCCGTGCGCAGTGAGCTTGGCGCGCCATCGGTGCCAAAAACCTGGTTGCGGGTCGATGCGCTGCCCATGTTAAACAACGGCAAGCCCGACCGGGTCACCCTCATCAAGCGGTTAACAAAGGAATAAATTTGGCTTCAGTTTCACAGTGGGTGGCAGCCGCCCGATTACGTACCTTGCCCATGGCAATCGCGCCGGTCATTGTGGGGTCGGCGGCAGCCGCGCAACTCGGTGAATTCCACCTGGCCAAGGCCCTATTGGCCCTGGTGGTGGCCCTGGCATTACAAATCGGGGTTAATTATTCCAATGACTACTCTGATGGGATCCGAGGCACCGACGACCAACGGGTGGGGCCGTTTCGAATGACCGGTTCTGCAGCAGCGGCACCCAAAACCGTGCGCAATATGGCCTTCACGTTCTTTGGAATTGCGGCCTTGGCTGGTCTCGGGTTGGTCATCTGGTCCCAACAATGGTGGCTACTTGCCGTTGGGGTGGCGGCCATTATCGCAGCCTGGTTTTACACCGGCGGCAAAAAACCCTACGGCTACCTGGGACTGGGCGAAGTCTTTGTCTTTGTCTTTTTCGGTTTGGTAGCGGTCCTTGGTACCACCTATACGCAGGCCGATACGGTCTCGGGCTTAGCATGGGCCGGGGCAATAGGTACCGGGCTGGTCTCTACAGCCTTATTGATGGCCAATAACGTCCGAGATTTACCCACCGATGCTGAAGCCGGCAAAATGACCCTGGCCGTCAGACTGGGCGACACCGCAGCGCGCTGGTCATACCCGATCATGTTGACCGTGGCGGTGGCCGCGCCACTGTTCTTTATCCGCCAATACCCCACGATGGCTGGCATGCTCGTCCTTTTAGTGATTTCCATCCGGCCTTCAATACTGATGATTGAAGCAAAAGACCGCAACGAACTTATCCCGGTACTAAAAATGACCGGCCTATTTAGTATCCTCTATGCCCTCTTGTTCACCGTCGGTGTCATCTTGTAACTCTGTGACATCGGTGAAGCGTCCGGCAGTGTAGGCGTCCTCGGCCTCGGCGTCGTCCTGAGCGATTTTATTGCGTTTGCGGAATTTGAATACTCGCGCGAAGTCTTCTGATGCTTCATTGCGCAGTTTAGGTGTGAATAAATAGGTTATAGAAAACCCAATAACCAATCCGACGATCAGCGCAAAAATCAGCGAGTTGGTGAAAAATAGGGTGACGAAGAACCCGATGCCGAACAGAAGGAACCGTAGTGCGGTGTAGAGCCAAAATTTCATGATGTCTCCATTCTAGGGAGGTGTGCGTTAAGCCTGTCGAGTTCGTAAGATGGGGAGTATGCCACGTTTGTTAATTCCGTTGATCATCGTTTCGCTAGGCGTCATGATTTATGCGCTGATCGAAGCGTTTTCCACACCGTCTGATCGCACCCGCATTATGCCCAAAGGCATATGGATTGTGGTCATCATTCTCATCCCGCTTATTGGTGGTGTCTTGTGGCTATTATTTGGTAATGAAAACGCTTACCTGGCTTCAACGGTCCAGGGCTTCAAAAAGACCACCGGCCCATCGCGTCCCTCAAATCCTGATGACGATGAAGAGTTCTTGCGTTCATTAGATATTCAACGCGCCCAAAAACGTCGGGCCGAAGAACTCGATAAGCGAGAACGTGAGCTACGTCGTCGTGAGGAAGAACTCGATGAAGACGATGGAAATCAGAACCCTGCATAAGAGTGCAGCGACGGGAAGTACATATTCACAATCGTGTAGTTAAACACGATTGCCAAAAAGCCTACGATATTTAGCCATGCCGAACGGGTACCGGTCCAGCCGCGCGTTGCACGAGCGTGCAGATACCCGGCATAAATTACCCAGATAACAAAAGTCCAGACTTCTTTGGCATCCCAATTCCAGTAGCGTCCCCAAGCCTGTTCAGCCCAGATGGCCCCAGCCATGAGAGTAAACGTCCACATCACAAACCCGATAGCGTTGAGCCGGTAAGACCAGTTCTCCAGAGCACTGGCTGAAGGTACCAGTCGCATAAAACCAGCAACCGGGCCGCGTTTTTCGGCGCGTTGTTTCAGCAATTGCAATACAGACATGGCAAAGGTCAGCGCAAAAAGCCCAGATGAGACCACGGCCACTGAAACGTGGGTAATCAGCCACCAGGACTGTAGTGCCGGTTGAACATTACCCACCGGAGTTGGGAAGCCAATGGTGGCGCCCATCATCATCAACAACACCAGTCCAGAGACGAAGGTCCCCACAAACCGCAGATCCTTGCGAAGCAAGAACACCAGATATACCAAGGCGATGACCAGGGCACCTGAGGTCATGAACTCATAGAGGTTACCCCATGGTGCACGGGATGCGGCAACGGCACGGGAGACGACGGCGAAGCCGTGACCTAACACAGCCAGAATAAAAATTGCCACACCGATATTGGCGGCTGGGCGCTTGATGCCATCAGTATATTCCATGTCTTCGGAAACCAGTTGTCGGCTATCAGCCGGGGCCGATACCGTGGGCCCTCCGGAGGCGCCAACCAGCTCCTTGGCGTGCTCGGTTTCCAGTTCTGCTTCAAGTTTTCTGATGGAACGTGACGCGGTGGCCATGTCCCAAGAGAAGAAGAAGAACGCCACCAGGTAGGTTAGCGCTGCGATGAGCATGAACAGTTCGCTGTATTGGGCCAGTGTTTCGTTGACGGGTGTCATGATTCCTCCGAAGTACTTGGCGGGATGACCGGCCAAGTGTTGTCAAATATTTGACGAAGTTTAATATTCTCTTCGCGCAACCCAAACGTCTCACCACGGGCCAGAAGACCGTATTCGATGACGGTATGGCCATCCCGCTCAGTGGCTTTCACCCAGGCGCGACGACGACGCACATATAGCGAAATAACCAACGAGATCAGCGCCAAAGTGGCGAAAGCACCCACACCCCACTTGGACGGATCATAATGAATGTCCAGGCCAACGTAACGGTCCCAGGAATCAAAGGTGATCGAACCTTTGCCATCTGGCAACTCATAGGTGTCGCCAACGCCAATGGTGATGCCCCCGTTGTCGTTATTGCGGGAGTTCAACTCTGTCATGGTATCGGTATCTAATACATAAACGTTTTGTGGTGTACCATCGTCGAGCCCCAAATCTCCGTAATAGGAGTTCAGGATCAATTCGGGGTTATACGCATCCGGGTCAACGGAGACGGCAACGCCATCTTCTCCGGTCTGCGAGGTCGGTAAGAACATGCCCACAAAACCCAGTTGTTCTGGTTTGGCATCCGGGACCTTCAATACCACCAGTGAGCTGTTGGTGTTGGGGTCTTGGACCTGGGCGATAACCGGTCCCGAGTAGGCAACATCACCGTCGCCGTCGGTAACTGTGATATTTGGTGCGTAACCGTTACCCACCAGGAACATGCGTACCCCGTCAATGGTAAGCGGATCGTTGACTTTGATGTTGTCTTGATAAGGCTCTTCGCCAGGTCCGGGGGTAACATTCATTGTCGCAGTATATTCGAGGGCTTGGCCGTAGTGGGCTTCAGACTCCCGGTCGAATACCACGTCAAAATCTTCCAGTTGGACGGCAAATGGTGCCAGGCGATCTTCAGCAAAAGCGGTACCCGGGGTAAAGGAGTCATAGGAGACCAAATTGTTGGTGAACCCTTCGCCTTCGACAATGATCTTTTGGCCCTCATATTTATACAGTCCGCCGATCCCCATAAAGACCAAGACACCAAGCAGCCCGAAGTGAAACAAAATGTTACCCACCTCGCGAACGTATCCACGTTCAGCGCCCACTGAGCCCTCGCGCAGCTCGGTACGATAGCCACTCTTCTTCAGGATTTTCTCGGCATCGACCAGGGCTTGTTCTGGCGTGGGGCCGTCGGCTTCTAACACCAGCTGGCCATATTCGGGCAGCCGTTTCAGATTGCGCGGTGTGCGCGCCGGTGGTTGGCGCAGCGTTTTGAGATGTTGCCGACCGCGCGGCCAGAGACAACCCACCAGGGAAATAAATAACAACAGGTAGATTGCCGAGAACCATACCGATGAGTACACATCGAACATGCCAAGAAAGTCCAGCACCGGCCCGATTTTGGGGTGGTCCTGAAGCCAGTTTTCGACGACGTCGGCACCGGCACGACGCTGCGGGAACAACGAACCAGGTACCGCGGCGACTGCCAGTAGTAGCAACAACATCAGCGCGGTACGCATACTAGTCAATTGTGTCCAGATGAACCGCAGTGTGCCACGGAACCCTAGGGTTGGCAGGTTCGGCTGTGTTTTACTCAAATTGGAAGTGTCACCTCATTGGCAAACCAGCCTTGCAGCTGATTGACCCAGTCGTTCCACAATCCGGTGGCCATGGCCAATCCCAGCAGGATCAGTAGAGCGCCACCGGCACGCATAATAAATACGCGGTGCTTACGGAAA
>DXHA01000011.1 GCA_019113675.1 Candidatus Yaniella excrementigallinarum | reverse complement strand
GTTCACCACTAATCGAATTTCGGCTGCCCCGGTACGTTGGTCCCAAACTGCCTTGGAAAATGGCCAAGCGAAAGCGGTAGTTCTCAATTCGGGTGGCGCCAATGCATGTACTGGTGTTCCCGGCGATATCGATGCCGCCGCGATGGCCAAAGCTGTGGCCGAAACCTTGGATTTGGCTTCCCATGATGTCTTAGTATGCTCGACAGGCTTGATCGGCGAGCGGTTGCACATGGATAAGGTGATCTCTGGGATTGAAACAGCCGGAGATGCGCTTAGCGAAGACGGCTCTGAAAATGCCGCAAAAGCCATTATGACGACGGACACCGTGCACAAGGTCGCAGCGGCCAGTGGTGATGGGTATTCCGTGGGAGGCATGACTAAAGGCGCCGGTATGATTGCTCCGGGCATGGCCACTATGTTGGCCGTGGTCACTACCGATGCTGTCATTGATACCAATCTGGCCCACAAATTATTGACCGAGGCCGTACGTACTACGTTCAACCGGGCTGATTCTGATGGTTGTATGTCGACCAACGACACCGTGATCCTCATGTGTTCTGGAGCCTCCGGTGTAGTGCCCAATAGCACCCAGATTCAGGAGCTCATCCGCCAGGTCTGCGCGTCGTTGGCACGTCAAATTATTGGTGATGCTGAGGGGTCCACTCGAGACATTGCCGTTACGGTACATGGCGCAGCGAGTGAGCAAGACGGCGAAGAGGTCGCTCGAGCAGTGACCCGTTCCAACCTGTTCAAGACGGCGATGTTTGGTAAAGACCCTAACTGGGGCCGCATTATCTCGGCCGTAGGTACAACAGAGGCTCAGTTTGATCCAGCTACGATTGATGTGGCGGTTAATGACGTGATGGTGTGCCGCAACGCTGGCATAGGGGAAGACCGTGGACTAGTTTGCTTTGACGACCGTGAGGTCGCCGTCGATATTTACCTCAAAGCTGGCAGTCACCAGGTCACGGTTTGGACCAATGATTTGTCTTATGACTATGTTACAGAAAATGCCGAATACTCCTCTTAGAAAAGCCACATGACTAGTACACGAGATATGTCCAAGGCCGCCGAAAAGGCGGCCGTGCTGATCGAAGCCCTACCGTGGATTCAAAAATTTGCTGGCACCACCATGGTCATCAAATATGGGGGCAACGCCATGGTGTCTGACCAGTTACGCGAAGCCTTTGTGCAAGACATGGTATTTCTTCACCACTGCGGTATACACCCCGTGGTCGTTCATGGTGGCGGACCACAAATTAATGCCATGTTAGACAAACTCGATATCACCTCAGAATTCCGTGGCGGTCTGCGAGTCACGACCGAAGAAACCATGGAAGTCGTTCGAATGGTACTCACCGGAAAAGTTGGGCGCCAACTAGTGGGCAGAATCAACTCCCACGGCACCTATGCGGTAGGGATGTCTGGAGAAGATGCAGACCTATTCGAGGCCCACCGCACCAAGTACATCATCAATGGTGAACCAGTAGACCTAGGATTGGTTGGCGATGTTGTCCGTGTTAACGCCAACGCCATCACCGACCTGATAGAAAACGGTCGGATTCCGGTCGTGTCGTCAGTTGCGCCAGAATTTGACCCGGACACCGGGCATCCAACCGGCCAAGTCCTCAATGTCAATGCCGATACGGCCGCAGCAGAATTAGCTGGTGCACTGGGAGCCGCCAAACTGGTCGTGCTCACTGACGTCGAAGGGCTCTACGGCGATTGGCCAGATCCGACGTCGCTTATTACCTCAATCACCGTAGATGAATTGCGAAACATGCTTGACGAACTGGAATCTGGGATGATCCCGAAAATGCGCGCATGTTTAGGTGCTGTTGAATCCGGTGTGCCCCAAGCTCACATTGTCGATGGCCGACAACCGCATTCCATGCTGCTAGAAATTTTCACCACCGCCGGTGTCGGAACCCAAGTCACACCATAGGAGTCCCAATGTCGCAAAATCTCTTGGAGCGCTACCAACGGACCATGACCAATATGTTCGGTACTCCCGCTCGTGCCCTCGTTAAAGGCAAAGGGGTGTATGTTTGGGATGCTGATGGCAAATGTTATACAGATTTTTTGGCTGGTATCGCGGTAAACGCACTGGGTCATGCTCATCCTGCTGTAGTGGAGGCACTAAGTCAACAAGTCCAGACCCTCGGGCACATATCTAATCTGTTTACCTCATTGCCACAAGTGGCACTTGCCGAACGCCTAACTCAACTTGCACAAGCGGCTGACGGGGCATGCTTTTTTGCAAATTCCGGGACCGAAGCTAATGAGGCTGCCTTTAAACTAGCCCGGCGCTATGGGCATTCTACAAACGGTAAACGGCACAAGATTATTGCGTTAAAAAATGCATTTCATGGTCGCACCATGGGGGCTCTTGCCCTTACTTGGAAACCACAATACCGTAAGCCGTTTGAGCCTTTACCCGGCGGTGTGACATTCGTTCCTGCAGGAGATATCTCGGCACTAGAAGCCGAAATGGATGACACAGTGGCCGCCGTTATTATGGAACCGGTACAAGGCGAAGCCGGTGTCCGGGATTTTCCTGCCGGCTATCTCGCACAGGTACGATCCAGCTGTACTGCCCACGGCGCACTGTTGATATTTGATGAAATCCAGTCCGGAATTGGACGTACCGGCACATGGTTTGGCTTCCAAAACTCTGATCTGACCGGTACTGAAAGCCCGATTGTGCCAGATGCCATGACCCTGGCGAAGGGACTTGGCGGCGGTATGCCAATTGGCGCATTGGTGACCTTTGGTGCGGAAGTCTCGCAACTGTTTGGTGCAGGCCAACACGGTACCACCTTTGGCGGTAACCCATTAGCTACGGCTACAGCACTGGCAGTACTTGAGACTATTGAATCTGAGAATCTGCTAGCAAACGTCAATGAGGTTGGTCAGTACCTGGCGAATAAACTCCGTGGGCTTTCTAGCATCAAAACTGTGCGTGCCTATGGTTTATGGCAGGGCATTGAACTAGATACCGAGCTGTTGACCCAACAGGGCCAAACGTTGCCGGCGGCGGGGCTGGCTCCAAAAGTCGTCGCGAAAGCGCTCGACTACGGCTACATCATTAATGCAACAGATGAAAACACGCTGCGGTTAGCGCCACCGCTGATCATCACCAAAGAACAGATCGACCCGCTCATAAGCGATCTTCCCAATATCATCGCTGAAACAGTTGCCGACGCAAACTAGTTGAACAGAACACAAGGAGCGGCATCATGCCCATTACACCACGCCATTTTTTGGTTGATACTGATCTAACCCCGGCAGAACAAGCTGAAGTCTTGAACCTTGCCCAAATTATGAAGGCGCATCCCTATGACTATAAGCCGTTAGCTGGGCCACAGACGGGCATTGTGATGTTCGACAAGACCTCAACCAGAACTCGGGTTTCATTTGCGGCCGGCCTCGCTGAGCTAGGTGGTAACCCCCTGATTATCACTGCAGGTGAATCCCAGCTGGGGCACAAAGAATCGATCTATGATTCAGCCAAGGTATTTGAGCGGATGGTCTCGATTGTCATTTGGCGTACCTATGCACAGTCCGGACTAGAAGAGCTTGCTAGCAACTCCGTTGTCCCCGTAGTTAATGCACTAACGGATGACTACCACCCCTGCCAGGTATTGGCCGACTTGCAGACTATACGTGAACAAAAGGGCACCACCCAAGGGCTTACTTTGACATATCTTGGTGACGCAGCCAATAACATGGCCAATTCATACCTTCTTGGTGGGGCTACAGCTGGTATGCACGTACGGATTGCTGGCCCTGAAGGATATCTGCCCGGGCCCAGCATCGTCGAAAAGGCAAAGCAACGGGCACAACAAACCGGTGGTTCTATTCAAATAACCACAGATGCCAATGTGGCCCTGGATAACGCAGATGTCGTAGTGACAGATACCTGGATCTCGATGGGCCAAGAAAATGAAACTGAAGCACGCCTTAAGCTCTTCAAAGCCTACGCTGTGGATGCTACAGCGATGGCCCAAGCCGCAGATGATGCAATCTTTTTACACTGCTTGCCAGCCTATCGCGGCTATGAAGTGTCCTCCGATGTGATCGACGGACCCCAATCCAGGGTCTTTGACGAAGCCGAAAACCGTTTACATGCTCAAAAGGCCTTGGTCGCTTGGTTATTGTATGCATCCAATTTGGCCGAAATCCCAGAGTCATTGACCCTGCCGCAGGCTGAGACATCACGAACAGAAGTTTAAATATGATCACTCCGATGACCAAGGCAGCCCGTCAACATGAAATCCGTGCTGTTCTTAGCATGGAGCCGATCCGTTCACAGGCTGAGCTTGCCCAAGCCCTGGAGCAGCGCGGCGTTTCAGTGACACAGGGGACGTTATCAAGAGACCTTGTGGACATCGGTGCTACTCGCATTCGGACGGACTCCGGACAGGTGGTCTACCAAGTCCCGGCAGAACCCTACGAAGTTGTGCCGTCATCGGATACCACCGAGGCGCGTTTGTCTTCATTGTGTAAGGAATTACTGTTATCTGCCGAAGGGTCTGCAAACATTGCCGTTTTGCGAACGCCACCTGGTGCTGCACAATTCTTAGCCGCAGCAATAGACCAGGCGAGGTTGGCAAGTATCTTAGGTACGATTGCGGGCGATGATTCCATCATGGTAGTCAGCCGCGATGCCGATGGGGGACCGGATTTGGCATCTGATTTTATTGGATATGCAGAACAAGAACCAAGGGCACCTGGTGATTAATACAGTAGCGCTCGGGCATCGAGGGATGACCGAGCGCTTGGAAGTAAGCATCGTTCTAAATAAGGGCGACTAAAATTGCCAATCTATATCTGCAATCTCGTCTTCTGACGGTGCTTCGACCGGATCGACGCTATCGTAATCGGAAAATGTGAAAACTGCAGTTTCGTCATCGGTGCTAGCATCAAGTCGCACTAGTGTGTCAGAGTCTTGCAAGAAGTAGAACGAAGCTGTGTTAGCACTTGGAACAAGTTCAGTTTCTACTTCACCGGTAGCGGGAACGTTATATACATAGACCGGCTCCCCGTCGAGTTCATCTTCTTCAACTTCTACGGCTTCAAGCTCTTCTTCGGACAAATTATTGATCAGATCAAATACGCTATTTGATATTTCTTCGAATTGTTTAGTGCTATCTTCCACACCGATAAGATCTGATTCAGGAGCCTCGATCCACTTGCCTTCTTGTTCCTCGCTCATTTCGAACAGAGCGTCAAGGTCCTCATCACCAGTCTCAAATTTCATAAAGGCAGAGTCTTCGTCTACTACCAATGCCTCAATGTTGGTGTCACTCATGGATGCATTCAGATGGAAGTTCGTCTCGTTAAACTGTCCGGAATATTCCATTGAAGTGAGCTCATCGTCAAGGAGATGATCCGGGTCCGACATGGTGAAACTAATGGATTGCGCATCGTTCATAGTCTGCTGAGCGCTCTCGGAAATCTCATCTAGCGGCGGGGGACCGTCCGCACATGCGGCCAGAGTCCAAGCAGTAACAACGCCTAAACCCGTTGCAGTAAGCCGTCGGGTGGGTCGTGACACGGTTTTGGTCAAAAGAGCTCCTAATGTTGGTGATGAGTTAGTTATCGTCCCGTGGCGGGTTGTTTACCTGGTTTTCGTAAGCATCTAGGAAATCTCCCATGTGCTCTAGACCCATGGCTGCTATCGTCGCACGAGCGGATTGCGGGCCAAGATCAGGATCAGCTCCTGCATCCAGTAGTGCCCGCGAAATTTCCTCATTCTGCATAAATACGGCGCACGTTAGCGGTGACTGACCACGTTTATTCAACGCATTGACGTCGGCGTCACGCGCTATGAGCGCATTTACCACGTCGGCCTGCTCACGGTACGAGGCCAAGATGAGAAATGTATCACCGTTATGATTGGGCAAATCTACGGGTATGCCCTGATCAATAACAGATGACAAGGCTTGTACTTTACCCTCGCGCGCATAATCATACAAAGAATTAAGAAACGCAATTTGGTCGTCTGAAAGATGTGGTTGATCATCTTGCTGGTTATCCGTCATACAGGCAGTGTAAACAATTTTATCGTTCGTGCCTGTTAGATGGCGAGCTCCAGCAGGCTCGCCCTACAGTGATTGGCACACCATTAAATTTGCCACTGACTAGGTTTGCCAGCGTTGCCAGTCGCAAGACTCTGCTGGCTAAGATTTATTGGTAGTTTTGAGGCAATTACGCATTCCCATATGAAAAGGTTACAAACATGGCTGACGGTCAAACGCATGGCACAAATGAAGGTTCTCTATGGGGCGGACGCTTTTCCGGTGGTCCGGCTGCAGCACTTGCTGCTCTGAGTAAATCAACTGACTTCGATTGGCGTTTAGCTCGTTACGATATCGCTGGCTCGCGTGCACACGCCAGAGTGCTGAACCGTTCGGGTCTTCTCACCGATGACGAACTACAACGCATGCTTGCCGCGCTTGACCAACTCGAAACAGACGTACTCAATGGTACGTATGTGGCCGCCGAATCGGATGAGGACGTCCATGGCTCTCTGGAACGTGGGTTACTGGAACGTGCTGGGGCGGAACTGGGCGGCAAGCTTCGTGCTGGACGCTCGCGCAATGACCAAATCGCTACGATGGGGCGCATGTTTCTGCGCGACCATGCCCGAGAGATTGCTTCACACTTGTTGGAAGTCGTGGACGCCTTAATTGCTCAAGCAGAGGCACATCCTTATGCACCAATGCCTGGGCGTACCCATCTGCAACATGCCCAACCCGTGTTGTTATCACACCACCTATTGGCACACGGCTGGGCTCTACTGCGTGACCTTCAACGCTTTATTGACTGGGATCGCCGGGCAGCAGTCAGCCCGTATGGTTCTGGAGCACTTGCAGGTTCGTCGTTAGGCCTTGACCCCGTGTCAGTTGCCCACGACCTCGGGTTCGATTACTCCGTATGGAACTCTATCGACGGCACCGCATCGCGTGATGTTTTTGCAGAATTCACTTGGATCGCTTCGATGATTGGAGTGGATCTGTCAAGAATTTCTGAAGAAATCATTTTTTGGGCGACCAAAGAAGTCGCTTTCGTTAAATTGCACGATGCCTACTCAACCGGTTCGTCGATCATGCCACAGAAAAAGAACCCGGATATTGCTGAATTAGCCCGCGGCAAGACTGGCCGCTTACTCGGCGATTTTACCAGCCTCATGACGACGCTCAAAGCTTTACCATTGGCCTATAACCGGGATCTACAAGAGGATAAAGAACCGGTATTTGATGCGGCTGACACATTGGAATTGCTGTTGCCAGCCTTCGCGGGGCAAATCGCGACGTTGACATTCAATACCGATCGCATGGCTGCGCTAGCGCCAGAGGGCTTTGCTTTAGCTACTGATATTGCCGAATGGCTTGTCCGCCAGGGCGTCCCATTCCGGGTTGCACATGAACATGCTGGAGAAGCTGTTCAAGTTGCTGAATCACGCGGCGTGGAGTTATGGGATCTTACTGACGAAGAATATGCCAAGATTTCCAAGCATCTGACACCAGCGGTACGTGATGTGTTGTCTACCGAAGGTTCCTTGAATTCGCGATCCTCGCAGGGTGGCACTGCCCCGCAAGCTGTAGAGCAGCAAATTACGGAGTTTAAGCGTCAACTAACTGAAATTCGGGAGTTCGTTGTCACAAATCCTACCGGCCTACGCTAACACCTCGCTAGAATAGAGGCTCGAAGTTAGGCGAGCGCTGGCAAAATACCGCCGGCAGTAAAGGAGCCTTGGTGACCGGCCAACACAGGTCAGCTGCTACCACCCAGTGGTACGAACACGAATTGACTATCGAGCGGGATTACGTGGCGAAACTGTATGACCGACTTGACGAATTGCGCTCGCAAAAACAAGCACAACTAACAAAGATTCAAGGCCAAGGTTTGCAAGGCTCGATGCAAAACCAATCTGAGCGCGATTCGTTTGCAACCCTTTACCAAGATCGTATCAATCAGCTCAACGCCGTTGACGACAGGCTGGTGTTTGGTCGACTAGATACCGATGACCAGCAACAACGCCATATCGGCAGAATTGGGTTGTCTGATGAGCAGCGTACCCGTCTGCTCGTGGATTGGCGAGCCCCCGAAGCAGCGCCGTTTTATCAGGCTACCGCCGCCCATCGTCTCGGGGTATCTCGTCGTCGGCACATAATGATGAGTGGCCGAACAGTTCAATCGTTTCAAGACGACGTCTTGGACGCCGACGGGGCTAAACAACCATCCCAGGCGCTGCTGTCAGCGGTTAGTGCCCCACGTACAGGTGTTATGGGTGACATTGTTGCCACGATCCAACAAGAACAAGACGAAATTATTCGTGACCAAATGCGTGGCGTACTTGTAGTTCAGGGCGGACCGGGCACCGGTAAGACGGCTGTTGCACTACATCGTGCTGCTTACTTGCTCTACACCCACCGGGAACGCTTAGCAAAAAATGGTGTTTTATTGGTGGGGCCGTCCGAGACGTTTATGCGTTATATCGAGCAGGTATTACCGTCATTAGGTGAAACCGGGGTAGTCATGAGCTCTCTTGGGAACCTCTATCCCGGTATCGAAGCTACAGCCGAACTCGATCCGATGGCAGCTGAGCTCAAAGGACGCCCGGAGATGGCTGAGATCATCTCGAATGCTGTCAGTCTTCGCCAGCGTTCGATTCAGCAAACTACATGGGTACACGTTGACGGCATTGACCTACGTGTTCGTCCGGTGCAAATCCGAAGAGCAATCAATCATGCCAGGGAATCTGGGAAGCCATATAATCAAGCCCGTGAAGTGTTCGTGGATCGCATGGTACGGACGCTTTATGACCAAATGCGCGATATTGTGAGCCCTAAGCGTGCAGATGGGCTCATTAATAAAGCTGACCGGTCATATCTGCGACAAGAAATTCGTCAGTCTCTTGACGTGCGTCGTCTATTGAATATGTGCTGGATGCCACTGACCGCGACCGGACTAGTTAGTGAGTTACTGTCGAAACCACAGTATTTAGTCGATGCAGCGCCCATGCTGTCTGCCAAACAAATACTGACATTGCTACGAAACCCGGAAGCTCCGTTCACTGAGGCAGACGTGCCTCTTATAGACGAAGCCGCGGTGCTTTTAGGCGGCCTTGCCCCTGATGCATCCGAAACCGACCAGAATCTGAGTCAGCGAAACTTAGATACCGCTGAAGCGGCCTTGGAAAACGTCCATTTTACGTTACAGGATATTGGTGTTGACGGTGTAGTCACCCCAGAAATGCTTGCCGCGGCCCAAGAACCCGAAAGCAGCTGGGCTTCGGTAGCACAGCGAGCCAGAGCTGATCGTACGTGGACTTACGGGCATATTATTGTTGATGAGGCTCAAGAACTGTCTCACATGCAATGGCGGATGCTATTTCGACGATCACCGTTGCGTTCGTTTACTATCGTTGGTGATTTCGCTCAAGCTTCTACCGCAACCCTCGCTGGAGGCTGGGATGATATTCTTGCACCCTTTACAGGCGATAATTGGCGTTTATCCGAACTAACCGTCAATTACAGAACTCCGGAACGTATCACTGATGCGGCTGCGAATGTAGCGACTCGCGCAGGCCGTTCGGTAACACGCCCAAAAGCATTACGGCCAGGAAACTACGATCCACAACTGATACGAACGGATAACACCAATTTAGAGCACGTATTAGTTGAATCGGTACACACGCAACTGCAACGCCTGCCCGGTGGGTTGATAGGCATCATCGTTGCTGCAGAGTTTCGTTGGCATTTTCAGCAGTTGCTGGAAGCAAACTTTGCTCATCGAGTTTGGACTGGGGCGGGGCGTCGTCGGCATCGTGACATCGTTCTTGTATCTGCCCAGCAGGCCAAAGGATTAGAGTATGACGCGGTGGTGATCGTGGAACCACAAAACATAGTGACCGCGGCAGGCGGCTCGGTGGGTAATCTATACATGGCCATGACAAGAGCTACCCAAACTCTCACCATGATAACCACTGCCACAGATCTGCAGCTACCCGCAGGGTTGGCAGACATATAGGCGGCAATCTTTCTTAAACGGTGGCAGAAACTGGTAATTTGTTCAGCGTGAGCAACGAAGAGTTTTTGAGTCGACAAACAAACGATCCGTCTTTCGACAACATCTGGCAAGAGTTAAAATGGCGCGGACTAGTCCAGGTCTCTACCGACGAGGCACAATTAGAAGAAGCCTTAGCTGGAGAACCAATCAATTACTACTGTGGTTTCGATCCCACAGCGGCGTCACTGCATCTTGGACACCTTGTGCAACTGTTGGTATTGCGTCGACTTCAATTGGCAGGGCATTATCCTGTAGCCCTAGTTGGCGGGGCCACCGGGCTTATAGGGGATCCACGCCAAACATCTGAGCGGAGCCTCAATACCAGAGACATCGTGGAAAATTGGGTTGCATCACTTCGAAGCCAAATAGAGCACTATCTATCTTTTGAAGGCAATAATGGCGCCACGATGGTAAACAACCTCGACTGGACCGGTGGGCTCTCCGCCCTGGACTTCTTACGAGATATTGGGAAACACTTCAGAGTTGGCACCATGGTTCGCAAGGAGATTGTTGCGTCCCGCTTGGAGTCTGAAGAAGGAATTTCCTACACTGAATTTTCCTACCAGGTTTTGCAAGGTATGGACTTCTTGGAGCTCTACCGACGGCATAACGTGACGTTACAGACCGGTGGCTCAGATCAATGGGGGAATCTGACATCAGGTACCGAATTGGTCCGCAAAGTGGAAGGTCAACACGTTCATGCTTTCGGTACGCCGCTTATCACCAATGCTGATGGGACTAAGTTTGGTAAGTCCGAGGGCAATGCGATTTGGCTTAATCCTGAAATGTGTTCTCCGTATACCTTCTATCAATTCTGGCTCAATACCGCGGATGCTGATGTCATCGACCGGTTAAAAGTCTTCACGTTCCTGTCACGTGAGGAGATCGGCGAATATGAACAAAAAGTTGCCGAACAAGCATTCCGTCGCGAAGCTCAACGACGGTTAGCTTGGGAAGTTACTTCGTTAGTCCACGGAGAAGAACAGACGCAACGAGCAATTGATGCTTCCGCCGCATTATTTGGGCAAGGCGAACTGGGGTCTATCGACGCCTACACGCTAAAAGCCGCCGGTGCTGAGCTTCCCTCAGCAGAAATGTCCGGGCTTGAAACGAAAGCCACCATTGTTGACTTGCTCGTTGCTACCGGGCTGGAAAAATCCAAATCTGCAGCACGACGCACTGTTAGTGATGGCGGAGCATACCTGAATAACGAAAAGGTTCAAGACCCAGAGCAGGTATTTACTGCTGAAGACGCGCTGCACAACAAATACTTTGTCGTACGTCGTGGACGTCGCAATCTTGGCTTTATCAATCTAGAACAAATCAGTGAATGAGACATGCGTCTCATCTAATTCTCAGATGGAAGTAATCTAATACTTTGCCCCTGAAAATCGGCGGATTCATGCGGAACCAGACCTTGGTGAACATCGGATCCGCCGATTTTGCGTTCGACGGTTTGGTGTGTATAGTTATTTCTCGTGCTCAGGGCGTTCCGGTGACGGGGGCGTTGAGACATGGTTGTTGATTTTGATAATTTTAGTGCGGTTCCTGGTTCTGGGTTGGGTTGACTTTTGTGGTCTGCTGTGTGTAGGCTGTTGATCCGGTTCAGTTGCTGGACTTCGTGTTGTTGGGATAGCTGATCTGTTGGTTGGT
>DXHA01000010.1 GCA_019113675.1 Candidatus Yaniella excrementigallinarum | reverse complement strand
CAGCACAAGAGAATGTTTCATTTCAATGCTTTCTGTAGTGTCTCCAAACCCATCGAGCCTAACGCGAGTGCGCGGGTGTGGAATGTTTTTAGATCGAAATCGGCTTGTGTTTCATGTTCAGCGCGAATATTCTGCCAGATACGTTTGCCTACGGCATAGCTAGGTGCTTGCCCTGGCCATCCCAGGTATCGGGTAAATTCAAAATCCAATACTCCCGGGGTTTCATTGAAATGGTCTTGTAGAAAGGCAAAGCCAGTCGCCACGTCCCACGGTTTGCCACCCCAGGACTGTGGGGTATTGAAGCCACAGTGCACGCCGATATCAAAAACGACTCGTGCCGCGCGCATCCGTTGGGCATCTAGCATGCCCAAATAATTGCCGGGATCAGCTAGGTAGCCTAGCTCGTGCATCAGTTCTTCGGCGTATAGCGCCCACCCCTCGCCATGTCCTGATACCCAAAGCCAGTGACGACGCCAGCTATTAAGGTTTTCGGCGTTGAGCAGTGTAGTGGCAATTTGTAGATGGTGGCCGGGGACACCTTCATGAAATACTGTTGTGGTTTGTTGCCAGGTTGTGAAGGTGTCTTCGCCTTCAGGCACCGACCACCACATGCGACCTGGACGCGAAAAATCTTCGGATGGCCCAGTGTAATAAACCCCTCCGTCTTGTGTTGGGGCGATCAAAGCTTCGATGCGATCCATAGGCTCAGGTATAAAAAAGTGTTGCTTCATATCTTGCATCGTGGCGTCAGCCAAGTGTTGCATCCAGGCTTGTAGCGCGGCAGTTCCATGCAGCTGCCGTGTGGGGTCTGCAGATAACGATGCCCGGGCCTGATCGATGCTGGCACCTGGATGTATCGATCCAGCGATGCGTTGTTGCTCTTCAATAATGCGCTCCAGCTCGTCGAGACCCCCCTGGTACGTTTCCAATAAGTCCACGTCCGCACCTAAAAATTGCCTAGACGCCAGCGCGTAATAGTCTGCCCCAACGGCATCAGCTAGACGGGCATGACGGCGAAGATCGTTGGCGAGATATTCTGCAAATTCGGCGTAAGCCTGCGCCGCGGAAGCCGCTGCGCGTTCCAGATCTCCACGCAGTGATTCCGGTATGTCGATTGCATGGCCAATTAGCGTCGCAAAAAAGCCACTTGCAGCGGCTTGCGATTGGACGATACAAGCATCAACTTGACGAATAGGGGGCGCATGACCGGCCGCAACAGCCGATGCCAATCGACTCCTATAACCCCGCAACGCATCTTTGACTTGCGATAGGCGTCTGGCAATATTTCTCCAGTCTTGATGCGTTTTATTAGGCATCAAATCGAAGGTCGCGCGAATTTCCTGGACAGGCGAGGCGATATTGTTCAGGCCCACCACGCCGGTGGCATATAGCTGGCGCTCTATGGTCAAGCGTTCCTGCATCGCATCACGGGTAATTGCGTCCTGCGAATTTTCAGGTTCGAGTTGAGCTATCTCCGTTAGTACTGCTGCATTGAGTTCATCGACGGCAGCAGCTCCCTCGGGGGAATAGTCCGGCATTTTGTCGGCGTATCCAGCAATACCAATTTCTGATGCGGCCAGGGGGTGTAGTTGAGCTAACTGAGCAGCATAGTCATCTGCAGCGGCATCAAGAGGGGTTTGTGACATAGCCTCATCCTACTTGGACGCATAGTAGGACTGACCACCAATGATTAGGAATTTAAAGCCGACCTGTTAGGATAGAGGCAGAAGTGTGATCAAGATCACTAAACTTTGGTGCGTGGGCATTTTAAGGAGTTCCGAATGGCAACAGAGACCAAAGAACGACCCTTGGTGCGTTTGGCAGGTGTGAATAAACATTTCGGTGCTTTTCAAGCTCTCACGGACATCAACGTAGACATCCCTGTTGGCCAAGTATGTATCGTTGTGGGGCCTTCAGGATCAGGAAAATCGACTTTGTGTCGTACAATCAACCGTCTTGAAACCATCGATGACGATGGCGGCGTAATCGAAGTTGATAACAATGTATTGCCAGAAGAGGGACGACAACTGGCAGCCTTACGCGCCGACGTTGGAATGGTATTTCAATCGTTTAATCTCTTCGCTCATAAGAATATTTTGGAAAATGTCACCTTAGGCCCCATCATGGTTCGAAAAATCCCTAAAAAACAGGCTGAAGCCGAGGCAATGGACTTGCTTGACCGGGTAGGGGTAGGGCACCAGGCCAAGAAATTACCGGCCCAGCTTTCTGGGGGCCAACAACAGCGCGTGGCGATTGCACGGGCACTTGCTATGAAGCCAAAGATCCTACTATTTGATGAACCCACTTCAGCCTTAGACCCCGAGATGGTCCAGGAAGTCTTGGATGTCATGGTGGATCTGGCTGCTGGTGGGATGACGATGGTAGTCGTGACACACGAGATGGGATTCGCCCGAAAAGCCGGGGACCGTCTGTTGTTTATGTCTGAAGGCGAAATTGTCGAAGATACCACGCCCCACCAGTTCTTTACGGACCCACAAACGAGCAGGGCTCAGGATTTCTTGTCGAAAATTTTAACTGAATAGCCAACGCCTACTCATTACTCACCGAAAGGTATGGACACATGAAAACACCTTGGATGAAGCTTGCAGCTATAGGGGCTGGCAGTTTATTGGCGATGACTGCCTGTTCTCCAAGTGCACAAGAAGATACGGCAGATGCGGAGGACGCCGATTCCGACACCATAACCGTCGGTATCAAATATGATCAACCCGGTCTGGGCTTTCGTGAAGGCGATAACGACCCAACAGGGTTCGATGTTGATGTTGCAAAAGCGGTACTTTCTGAGATGGGCTACGAAGAAGACCAGATTGAATGGGAAGAATCGCCAACCCCGCAACGTGAAAATATGCTGGAAAACGGTCAAGTCGACATGATTTTTGCAACGTACTCCATTACCGAAGAGCGTGCAGAACGCGTGGACTTCGCTGGCCCGTATTTTATGGCGGGTCAGGATATCTTGGTGCGCGCCGATGACGAAGACATTACCGGTCCAGAAGATCTCAACGGTCGTAACCTCTGTTCAGTTTCCGGCTCCACGCCCGCCCAAAATGTCAAGGACATGTACGCCGACGAGGTCGAACTCGTTGAGCAAGACGGCTACACCGAATGTCTGACATTCCTTCAGTCGGGGCAAGTCGACGCGGTCACCACTGATGACATCATCCTGGCCGGTCTTGCCGCTGCTGACGAATACGCAGATGAATTCAAAGTCGTAGGGAATCCGTTTTCGGAGGAGCCTTACGGTGTTGGTCTACCCCGAGATTCTGATGACACCTGCGAATCAGTAAATGAAGCTATTGAAACGTTGCGCGACGACGGAACCATCGATGAGTTACTAGCTGATAATACCGAAGGCGTCGATTACGAAGCCAACGCAGAACTTAACGATGACCTCGAAGTGATCACCTGTGGTGACGTCGCAGGCAGTCTGGACGAAGACCAAGAAGAATAATAACAACGCCAACGTTTTGGTAGTTGATTAGTCAGGGCTCCGTACTCTGCTGTTGAAGGCAGCAGGGTACGGACCTTTCATAACTTCACCACTCACTCACACAACGACGGGGTAGACAAGTATGGAAGATATTCTCTATCTTTTTGAGCAATATCCCATTTTTGAGGGGTTCTGGACAAATATTCAGTTGGCCATTTGGGCAAGCATTGCTGCGTTTATCTTTGGAGTAGTGCTTGCATTATTTCGAGTCTCACCAGTCCGCTCACTGAGCTGGCTCAGTGCTGCGTTTATTAACGTGGTCCGAAATACTCCGTTGACCGTATTAGTGGTCATGTCTGTTTTAGTGCTCTGGGGCCAACTGCAAATCAATATGCACTCTAACTTTGAAATGAATTTCTTTATCCTCGCCACTATTGCCCTCTCGGTCTATCATGCACCGTTTTTTGCTGAAGCAATACGGTCCGGGGTAAATACTGTCCCGGTAGGCCAAGCCGAAGCAGCCCGCTCCATAGGACTGGGATTCTTTCCCGCAGCGCGCTTGATTATCTTCCCACAGGCAATTCGAGGCGCTATCACTCCCATTGGCAACACCCTGATCGCATTGATAAAAAACACCACGGTCGCTGCTGCCGCATCGGTGACAGAAGCCTCCGGAGTTATGAAAACTATGATCGAATTCAATCCGAACTTTATGATCGCCATATTTCTCATCATTGCTATTGGGTTCAGCCTGATCGTGATACCGGTTGGGCTCTTGACGACATGGTTGTCAGATAAATTGGCGGTAACACGATGAGCAACCAATACGTTCTATTTGATGCTCCAGGGCCTCGTGCTAAACGCATCACCAGGATGCTCAATGTGCTCGTTGCGCTAGGCATCATAGCGATATTCGTCTGGATTTATCAGGTTTTAGCTGAACACGGCCAGATGAAACCAAGCTTGTGGTGGAACGCCATCAACTTCAACGCATGGAGCAATTACTTGCTGCCAGGTGTGCAATTTACCCTTCAGGCGGCAGCCATCGCGGTGGTTACCTCTGTTGTATTCGGTTTAGGGTTCGGATTCCTACGCCTGGCACCGTTTAGAGTGATTCGGTGGGTCGCGATGGTCATCGTGGAATTCTTCCGTGCCGTGCCGGTCCTAGTCTTGATGGTATTTTTGCATTTTTTCTTTTCGCAATTCTTGACCAGCTATATCGATCCACGTAACTCAGCCTACTATGCGGTAATTGTGGCGCTGACCTTATACAACGGAGCTGTTATTGCCGAACTTGTCCGCTCCGGAGTTCGATCGCTGCCTAAAGGTCAACGTGAAGCCGCTTTGGCAGTAGGCATGACAGCCACCAAGTCGTTGCGTTTAGTTGAGGTACCTCAAGCCTTGGTAGCTATGCTGCCATCACTGGTTTCTCAGTTTGTCATTATCCTTAAAGACTCTGCACTTGGTTACATTATTGGCTTTGCTGAGTTATTGCGATATGCCCGCCACTTAGGCTCAGGTTATGGCAACATCCTGCAGGCTATGGTTGTGGGCGCCATTATCTTCATCGTGATGAATTTCGTGCTGGTTTGGGTGGCCCAGGCACTTTCTCGCCGGTTAAGTTCACGAACTTCTGGCAGCGTTGAAGTCGGGATACCCGGCATGGCCCAAATGGCCGTAGTTGCTCCCGACGACGATGAGGCTCCCACGGCTACCCAAGCTCAAGCCATGATCAATCGCAATCCATCGGAGCGTGAATAATTCGGTAACGCTTAGTGGCCTCGTGGCATTTGCTGCCAAGAATCAAACGCCGCCCAAGTGCTGGTCACCCGGTTGCGTGTTGAATAATCCACGGGAGGTTCAGCCGGTGGAACTTCAATGAGTTGCGTGTTGATGACGGTTAGCAGTGCGGCAGTCTCTTCCTCGGAGAGGGTAGTGCCCTTGACGGTGATACCCATCGGTTCTGGCTGATCGATCATAGTGGGATATTTCCATGTTTTCGAGCTGGACGAGATTCACGTTTGGCCGTAGTGGCGCGTAAAGCCCGAACCACCTGGGCGCGCGTCTCTGAAGGGGCAATAACAGCATCAATATATCCTGAATCAGCTGCTTCATAAGGATTGAGCAATGCTGCCTCATAATCATCAATTAATTCTTTTCGCCGTGTTTCAACATCGCCCCCATTATCGGCGACATTGCTCAGTTCACGACGGTACAAAATGTTAACGGCACCTTGGGCGCCCATGACCCCGATCTGGGCTGTAGGCCAGGCAGCATTGAAATCCGCTCCCAGTTTCTTGGACCCCATGACAATATAGGCTCCACCGAACGCCTTACGTGTAATAACCGTGATTTTGGGAACGGTGGCTTCAGCGTAAGCATAAATTAGCTTTGCACCGCGCCGGATGATACCGGAGTGCTCCTGGTCCACACCCGGAAGAAAGCCCGGTACGTCAACCAAAGTGACAATCGGGATATTGAAAGCATCACAGAAACGTACAAAACGGGCGGCTTTCTCCGATGCCGCAATGTCCAATGTTCCGGCCAATTGTTGAGGCTGGTTAGCTACCACCCCCACGGTACGGCCTTCGACGCGCCCCAATCCTACGATAATGTTGGGTGCATAGCGCTCCTGAACTTGTAACAAGGCCCCGTCATCAACGATGGTGGCGATGACTTCTAACATGTCGTAAGGCTGATTGGCAGAATCTGGAACGATGGTATCAAGAGCCAGATCTTCTACCGTCGTTTCCAAATCTTGTTGGAAATTTGATTCTTGGGTGATGAAGTTGTGCGCCGGCAAATAGTCCAGCAATTCAGCGACCCATTCAAAGGCGTCCTGCTCGTCAGCAGCCAGGTATGCAGCAGTGCCAGAAGTTTCATTATGTTGACGCCCGCCGCCAAGGGTTTCCATGTCAACGTCTTCACCGGTGACAGACTTGATTACATCTGGGCCAGTGATGAACATGTGTGAAGTCTTATCAACCATGACAACAAAGTCATTGAGCGCCGGTGAATAGGCAGCGCCACCGGCTGAAGGCCCCATAATGATAGAGATTTGCGGTACAACACCGGAGGCCATGACGTTGCTGCGGAAAATATCAGCAAACATTGCCAAGGAATCCACGCCCTCTTGGATCCTGGCGCCTCCACCGTCATTAATACCAATCAATGGAAAACCATTGGTGGTCGCAAACTCTTGGGCCTTGACGATTTTTTCCCCATTAACCTTAGACAAGGAACCACCAAAAACCGTGAAGTCTTGGGCAAAGACCGCCACGTTACGGCCGTCAATCGTGCCATAACCTGCCACCACGCCGTCACCTGCCGGATGTTTGGCATCCATGCCAAATGCCGTGGTTCGGTGTGTGCGCAGTTGATCAAATTCCACGAAGGAATCCTCATCCAGTAACGCATCGATACGTTCGCGGGCGGTAGATTTTCCCCGGGCGTGTTGGCGGTCGACGGGTCCTTGGCCGGTCGGCAGCAAGGCTGCCTCACGACGGTGGAAAAAGTCTTCTAATTTGCCGGCCGTAGTGGTGATATCTGGGGTGGTAACGCCCAGGTCCTCACCGGTGTTTTCGGGGTTGGTCAACGGGTCCTCCAGGGTAGAGTATGGCCTGTATCCTGGATAATACTACCGGTTGTTTTTGTGAAGGTTGTAGTACGTGGCGCAAGTGAAACATAACCAAATCGCCCCAGGGGTTTATTGGTTAGACACAGTGGGATCGACTCAAGATGCAGTGATAACTGCCCAACACGATTTGGTTCACGGTGAGATTATTGCCACCGGTAACCAAACCGACGGACGTGGCAGAGCCGACCGCACCTGGACTACGCCACCTGGCAGCGCTGCGGCCCTGTCCCTGATTCTGCGGCCCAAACTAGATCCCGATCTTTTGGGCATTTTGACCTTAGTAGCAGCCGATGGTTTAGTGCACTGGTTCCGAAGTCTTGGAGTGGATGCTTCAGTAAAATGGCCCAATGATGTGCAAGGCCCGGATACCAGAAAACTCTGTGGTATTTTGGCTCAGTGGCTACCCGAAACGAATGCCGTAGTCGTTGGTATTGGTACAAATATCAATTTTGACGACGCTGCACCGGTAACTACTGCGGGATCGCTGGCGGACTACGGCGTGCGAATAGACCCACAAGACTTTGTGATAACTGCTCGAAGGAAGCTTTTGGACGCCATCGATGCGTTTGTTGCCAATCCGGATGCCAAACGCCTGGAATCGACCATGACCACAGTGGGTCAACGCGTGCGAGCAATTATGCCAGATGGGAACGATATCATCGGCACCGCGGTGGGGTTAGGGGCAACGGGTAGCCTATTAATACAAGGCGAGACGGATCACGAAGTTCTAGCCGCAGATATCGTTCATTTGCGGCCAGCCTGAGCTAACGGCAGCCAATTCGAGGAGGGCCATGCGTTCACATTATGTGACTGGCGAGCACCTGCTGGTGCGCACTCGAGCGCACCCATCAGTGCTGATCAGGCCTGCCTGTAACCTGGTGCTATGGGCGATGGCGACGGGATTTTTCTCTGGTGTGCTTGCCAGTTATGCGCTGCCACAATTCCTGCGCGACTTTGCTGCGACCCTAACCGCCATTGGTTTAGGACTCGTCGCAATCGGGGTGTTTCTTACCGTTCTTCGTCCAGTGTGGCAGTGGTTCGTGTCACGTTATGAGATCACTACCCATCGAATAGCTCAAAAGCTAGGCGCGCTGGCTGTGAAACGTCACTGGGTAGCTCTGCATTCGTTGGTGTCGTTGCAAATTCAACAGTCTCGTCGCCAACGGCGACGCGGTTCCGGCGATTTACATCTCATGAATTCCCGTGGACAAACCTGGGTGTTGCACGATATCCCAAAGATTTCAGAATTTAAAATGTTGGTAGAGATGGAACGAGTTGGTTCCTATGGGCGCTATGCTAGTGGTTCGCTTAGTGAAAGCAGGGGCATGTGAGTAATAATTCAACCGGTGATAACAACACAGATCCCACACCCACCAGACCCTTAGATATTGTTCAACAGAGTAACCCGACATCAGCCGACCTCGGCGACGCTGAACCTTTTTCCGAAACCTGGACCCAAGCTATCAAGGTACTCGATGAAGAACTGATCGGTGGTCCACGTCTTTTGACGCCCAGAGACCTTGCCAAAGAGCTTGGCATTTCAGTGGTGTCTGCGCGCAAAATTTGGCGAGCGATGGGCTTTCCCAATATCAAAGCAAACGAAAAGGTATTCACTCAGCAAGACGTTGCTGCCATGGCAACCATGGTTGAGCTGGTCCGTGAAGACGTCCTCAACGAGGAGACCGCGATCTCCATTGCCCGCTCAATCGGACAAATGACCGACCGCATGGTGGTTTGGCAGATCGAAGCGCTAGTGGAGGATAAGGTCAGCACTGAGCACTACTCTGATCCGGATGCCCGCCGTGAAGTAGTCCGTATGCTGCCATCGATCATCGAGTCGCTGGAAGACGTTGTAAATTATTCGTATCGACGCCAACTCAATTCTGCATTGCAGCGGCTAACGGTGCGCGTTGAAGCTGGTTTAGCGGCATCAGAAGAAGGCCGTGATGGTACTGAGGATGACGCACCACTGCCCCTAGCACGTGCCGTCGGATTTGCCGACATGGTCTCCTACACTGCGCTATCTCGCACCATGAGCGAGCGCACGTTAGCCCAAATGGTGCAACGCTTTGAACAGACCTGCGCCGAGATTATCGCTGTGGGTGGAGGACACTTGGTAAAAACCGTGGGCGATGAGGTGTTATTCAACGCCGAAACCCCGGAGGCCGGCGCTGATATCGCCCTGGCACTTTCTCAGGCGCTCAGTGACGACCCAGTACTGCCATCAGCACGTGTCTCTGTGGTATGGGGCCGTGTGTTGTCCCGGTTGGGCGATATCTATGGGCCCACGGTGAATCTGGCCGCGAGGTTAACCGCCTTGGCGGATCCGGGTACGGTGCTAGTTGATCAACTCACCGCCAATGTCTTGGCCGAAGACGAACGCTATATTCTTATCCCGCAACCACCCCAATCTGTTCGCGGCTTCGGTCCGATTAATCCCTCAATGCTGTTACGCGGCGCCGGCGACGGAATCGAGGTCGATTGATGTATAGTTTTACGGCTGCGGCCGCCACCGACATAGGTTATGTCCGTGACCTCAACGAAGACTCCTATCTGGTGCGAGATGGTCTGTTCTTAGTTGCCGACGGCATGGGCGGCCACGATGGCGGAGAGCTCGCCTCGGCGGCGGTAGTTGATACGTTCCGACAAGCCTGGCAAGAACATACCGAACCGATGGAGCTAGACGAACTTAAAGCCTGGCTGACCCAAGCCAACCGGGAAGTCTATGACATCGCCGAAGGGCGAGCTGGAACGACACTTACCTTACTGACTAATGTTTGGCATCAGGACAAAGACCAATTAGTGGTAGCCAACGTAGGTGATTCTCGGACGTATCGGTACCGGGCAAACGACGAGGCATTTATCCAATTGACCCAAGACCATTCAGCGGTGGCCGAAATGGTTCGCTTAGGACAGTTGACCCCTGCTGAAGCCCGCGACCATCCGGCCCGCAACGTTATCACCCGCGCCGTAGGATCCGGGCTTCGCCTGTTGGCTGATGTGCTGCTATTAGAAGCTGAGGTAGGGGACCGGTTTTTACTTTGTACCGATGGGCTAACCGCTGAGATAGAAGATCAAGAGATAGGATTAGTCCTCTCCTCGGCGGCTACCGTGCAAGACGCCGCAGATCAACTTGTCGATCTTGCCTTGGAAATGGATGGTTCCGATAACGTTACAGTAGTGGTCGCTGAAGTCACCGAGCACTGACAGTACAATGGCTAGCGTGAATACAGTTGATCCCGACCTGCTGGAAAAATATAACGACCTCAAAGACGAGGTTCGCCATCATCGCCGAGCCTATTATGTCAATGATGCCCCAGAAATCTCTGATGCCGCTTTTGACCGGTTGTTCCGTGATCTTGAAGATTTAGAAGCTCTACACCCACAGATCGTCACGGGCGATTCGCCTACTCAGGAAGTTGGCGGCGACGCCGTTTTCTCTCCAGTGGAACACCCGAGCCAAATGTACTCGCTTGAAGATGTCTTCTCGCTAAGCGAGTTAGAGGAATGGTTTCAGCGCATCGGTGGGGGACTGGCGCGAATCGGTGTCGAGGACGGCGTGAACTGGTTAGCTGAAGTTAAAATTGATGGTCTGGCCATCAACCTTGTGTACCGAAACGGCTCGCTATTTCGGGCTGTCACCCGTGGTGACGGCCGGGTCGGCGAAGATGTTACCCGTAACGTTTTGACTATTGACGGGATACCCACTCGGTTGGCGGGCGAAGATATCCCGGACGAACTAGAAGTCCGCGGCGAAGTTTTTATGCCCGGCAAGGATTTTTCAGAGTTCAACAAAACCCGTGTGGCAGCGGGCGAAGCCCCGTTTGCCAACCCCCGCAATGCGGCTGCTGGATCGCTGCGGCAAAAGGACCCAGCTGAAACCGCCAAACGTCCGCTGGCGATGTTTGTACACGGTCTGGGAACGGCCACCGGAACCACTATTACCTCACAGCACCATGCATATGAGCTCTTAGCACAATGGGGACTACCTGTTTCACCCTATACCAAATTTATTCAGGGTACGCCTAGCCAAGCTGTTCAACAGGTGAGCGACTACATTGCCGAATATGGCGAAAAGCGCCATGATTTGGTGCACCAGATCGATGGCATCGTAGTCAAAGTGGATGATGTCACTTACCAACGGCAGCTCGGTTACACATCGCGGACTCCGCGTTGGTCTGTAGCCTATAAATATCCGCCCGAAGAAGTACATACAAAATTACTTGACATCCTAGTAAACGTCGGGCGCACCGGGCGGGTCACGCCTTTTGGGCTCATGGAACCGGTGCTTGTGGCCGGATCAACCGTATCGATGGCCACGTTGCACAACCAGGAGGTCGTCAAAGCCAAAAATGTCAAAATAGGCGATACCGTAGTGCTTCGTAAGGCTGGTGACGTGATTCCAGAAATTGTTGGACCGGTATTGCCTTTGCGTGGCGACGACGTCAAAGATTTTGTGATGCCCTCCCACTGCCCGGCGTGTGGCACCCAGCTGCGTTCCATGAAAGAAGGCGATGTTGATCTGCGGTGCCCCAATGCGCAATACTGTCCGGCGCAGCTTACCGGGCGTATCGAACATGCAGGATCACGTGGGGCATTTGATATTGAGTCGCTAGGCGAAGAAGCCGCAACTTGGCTTACCAACGGACCTGGGCCGAATCCGGCAGAAAATTCTGGCGTTGTAAAACCCAGTGGCCCCGGCGTGCTGACTTCCGACGCCCAACTCTTTGATTTGGCCACAAATGGCGATGCCCAGCTAAAAGCCAAACTTGCTGACGTATATGTATGGCGTCAGAAACGATCCCAAGGCCAACCCACAGGTGAATGGGAAAAGGTCCCGTATTTTTACACCCGCGATGGCAACCCAACCGTGAACACTCAGCGGCTTTTTGACGAGTTAGAAAAAGCAAAGACTCAACCGCTCTGGCGGGTATTGGTGGCGTTATCCATTCGTCACGTCGGTCCCACTGCAGCCCGGGCATTAGCAGCCTCCTTTGGTTCAATGGAGGCGTTGCGTACAGCAGCATTAAACCAAGACTATGACCGGTTCACTTATGTTGACGGCGTAGGTGAAGTGATCGCTACGGCTGTCATGGAGTTTTTCTCCACCGACTGGCGTTTAGCCATTGTAGAAGCTTGGGAGCAAGCCGGCGTGGTCATGGCTGATGAGCGTGATGAGTCCTCTACCCTATTACAAGGTGTCACTATCGTGGTGACCGGAACGATGGAAAATTACACTCGGGATTCGGCTAAGGAAGCGATTCTGGCCCGCGGTGGTAAAGCAACCGGTTCTGTTTCGAAAAATACCGATTATCTCATCGCCGGGGACAATGCAGGCTCGAAACTCACACGCGCCGAGGAATTAGGCGTGACAATATTAGATGAACAAGGTTTTACTGAACTGCTAGCAGGAGAACGATGAACGCATTTTTAGCGGTCGCGCGTGCGGCGGCACAGGCCGGCGCCGCCCAGTTGGCCCAACGCCCCAACTCCTTGACACCGCTAGGTCTAGAAGAACTGGGTGCAGAGACAAAATCCTCGGGATCTGACTGGGTTACCGACTTTGACCGCAGGGCCGAAGAAGCCATTCGGTTCGTGTTGCACTCCTACCGGCCTCACGACGAAATCTACGGCGAGGAGTATGGCGCAACCCAGGTAGAACACCCCACCGGGTACCGCTGGTCTATTGACCCATTGGATGGCACCACAAATTTTATTCGTGGTCTCCCGCACTATTGTTCCTCGGTGGCAGTACACTACCAAGATCAATGGTTAGCAGCCGCCATCGTGGCACCAGCGTTGGGACGGTCCTGGTGGGCTAGTGCTGGTGAAGGAGCTTTTACTTCGGCTGACGGACCACTTGATGTAGGACTGCCAACCACACCAACCGAACCGGTCAAACTCTATGGGCCAGTACTTGGCCGCTCCGGTCGACTTATAGCATCTGGATTTTCTTATGATCCCTCGCGTCGGGGGTTTCAATACGAACACCTGCAGCGCATCCTGGTTGCAGGTGGTTTTGCTGACGTGCGTCGCGCCGGCTCTGCAGCCCTAGATTTGTGCATGGTAGCTGACGGCACCCTTGATGCCTATGCAGAATACGGGCTGCAGGAATATGACTGGGCTGCAGGGGCCCTTATTGCCCAAGAGGCTGGTGTGGCTGTGCGTCGTCCGGCCTGGCAGCAGTCCGACCAAACCCCGGATTGGATGCTTGCTGGCGACCTCGGGTTAGACCACCACCAGTTGGATGTCGATGAGCAACACCCGGTGGGCCGTACTGTGTTGAATGGGACCGTTGAAACCAATGATCCAGCCGGCTGGATTGCTTCTATCCAAGACTCCAGTCCAGCAGAGCACACGAATATAACAGTTGGAAATTTTATCGTTGACTGTACGGTTGGTGACGGTGTAGTCAGCGTGACAGCTACCGGGCCAGCAGACCAGGTCCACACTCTTGAACAGCGTTTGGCAGCAGTACGTTGGTAAGGATCCGACCCGCGGTCGAAACTGACTACCAGGCCATCCGCGAACTGACTTACGCTGCCTACGTGTCATCGGGCCATATTGGTCCAACCGATCCTTATGTGGCAGCGCTAACCGATATTGCTGGCCGTGCGCAGCACCTCTATGCAGCGGAACTCGATGGCAAGGTCGTGGGAAGCCTCAACATTGCACCACCGGGGTCAGAGGCCGCGGAAGTAGCCTACGACAACGAACTGGAATTTCGTATGCTGGCTGTCGAACCGGGATTTCAAGGCCACGGTATCGGCCGCAGTCTCGTACAATACGTAATAGATTTTGCCCGCGCCGAGCATCGAACGGGTGTAGTTATTACCACCATGCCATCGATGACCACCGCCCAGACGATGTACCACGCCATGGGATTCCAGCGTGCACCGGACCGGGACTGGAACTTATACACCGCCGGCATAGTGGACCACCAAGAAGGACTCGAAACCTTTTTGGTCTATGTCCATCCTTTAAACTAAAGAAACCTAGTAAAGGAGATTCATGGTTGACAAGATAGCAGCGACCGCCCACATCGCATTGACGGAGGACGAACGCCAACGTTTGACAGCAGAATTCGATCCCATTATCGCCTCCCTGACGGTCACCGCAGATGAACAACTGTCCGCCACCGTCAATCCGCTGCCCGTCAACAACAAGTTCCGTGCTGATGTTGCGGCACATGAGCTCACCAATGACCAGGCGCTATCGGGGGCACCTGAGGCCCAAGACGGACAATTTATGGTCCCTGCAATTCTGGATGGAGAATAATGGAGCTCACACAACTTACCGCCACAGATATGGCCGCAAAACTGCGGGCTGGTGAAACGACTGCCGTGCAGTTACTCCAGGCACACTTGAATGCCGGCGACGACGCCTACGCCTATGTCAACGCTGAGGATGCTCTAGCTGTTGCAGAAGCCGTTGATGCCGGCCAATATAATCACCCAATGGCCGGTGTTCCCGTGGTCATTTCCGATGTCTTTGTCACAGACACTATGCCAACTGCCGCTGGCTCTGATTACCTGGCGGGCTGGATTGCCCCCTATGCTGCGACTGCAGTATCGAAACTTCGGGCGGCAGGGTTGCCGATTTTGGCCAAGGCCAAAGTTTCTGAGTTCGGTATGGGACCAGATTCTGGTGCCCATCAAGCTGTCGCTGACCGCCAAGCCCCATTTGCTGTTGTATCCGATACTGCCGGCACCGCCCGACATATTGCCGCTCAAACCGGTGTAGTAGCAGTCAAACCAACCTATGGCGCTATTTCACGGTACGGTGTGGTTGCGGCAGTGTCGTCTATGGATACCGTCACCCCAATTGGCCGTACAACCGATGATGTCTTAGCTCTTCATCAGATCTTGTTGGGCCCTGATGAGCTTGATCCCACTAGCTTGGACCATGACTGGGATTTTGGTAACTCAACTGAGATCTCTGGGCTAACCGTTGGGACCATCCTTTCCCAGCCAGCCGATGTTTCCGACGACGCTTGGGTGCAGTACCAAAACGGTGTCACCGCACTACAATCTGCCGGTGTACAAACCACGCAGGTTAGCCTTGAGTCGCTGACACAGGCTCGCCAGGCTGCTCATATTATTGGTGCCGCAGAATTTTCTGCGAACCTAGCCAAATTTGATGGCATTCGGTTCGGAAACCGGGTAACTCCAGACGGCGCAACCGTTGAAGACGTCATTATTGCCTCACGTGGCGCCGGGTTTGGGTATGCGACAAAACGCCGCATTATTATCGGCACCCACCTATTGTCAGCCGGCACGATCAATACCCATTTCTTCCCGGCGCAAAAAGTTCGTACCGAAATCATCAACGACTACAAAACAGCCTTTGAAACCGTAGATGCCATTGCTGTGCCGGCAACCCTTGAACAGGGCGAAGAATACGACTCGACCAACCCGGGAGTCGGTGCATCGCTGGCCGGCCTGCCTGCTGCCAGTGTGGCAGGTATGCATATCTGTGCACCTACTTACGCAGACGAACTGGTTTACCGCATCAGCGCCGTCGTTGAAACCACGGCAGGAGCAACAAAATGAAATCCGTATTGCAAAATTATGAACCCGTCCTCGGTTTTGAGGTTCACGTAGAACTCAACACCGCTACCAAGATGTTTTCTACCGCGACCAACGCTTTTGGGGACCAGCCTAACTCCAATGTCACCGCGTCCGATCTCGGTATGCCAGGCACATTACCGGCGATAAATGCCACCGGTATCGAGTACGGTATCAAACTAGGATTGGCGTTGAATTGTACGATTGCGCCAGAATCGCGGTTTTCACGTAAACAATATTTTTACCCAGATCTAGGTAAAAACTATCAAACCTCGCAGGCTGAACCAGCTATCGCCTACGACGGATATGTAGATGTGGAACTTGATGATGGTGAAATTTTCCGGGTCGAAATTGAACGAGCCCACCTGGAAGAAGACGCCGGAAAACTCACCCACATTGGCTCAACTGGACGCATCCACGATGCTTCGGCTTCACTGGTGGATTACAACCGTGCAGGTGTACCGCTAGTAGAAATCGTATCCCGGCCTATCACCGGTGCTGGAGAGCGAGCACCGGAATTAGCGCGTGCCTATTTGGCAACTATACGAGATATCGTCAAAGCATTGGGCGTCTCAGATGCCCGCATGGAACGCGGTAATATTCGTTGCGATGCCAACGTCTCGCTGATGCCCATTGGTGCACAAGCTTTCGGCACACGTACCGAAACCAAAAACGTAAACTCCACGCGTGCTGTAGCTGCAGCCGTGGAATCTGAAATTATCCGCCAAGCCAAAGTACTCGATGCTGGCGATACGATCACCCAAGAGACACGACATTGGGATGAAGAGGCACGTTCGACACGCTCAGGCCGACCAAAATCCGATGCCGATGACTATCGTTACTTCCCGGACCCGGACCTAGTGCCCGTAGTCACCGACGAGGCCTGGATAGAGCGTTTGCGCGCCGAACTGCCAGAAAACCCGCTTCAACGGCGCCATCGGTTACGTCAGCAGTGGCCCTATAGTGAAACCGAATTTCGTGACGTCGTTGCGGCCGGGCTACTTGATGAAATCGAAGCCACCGTAAGCGCTGGAGCCACTCCAGAAGCTGCTCGCAAATGGTGGATGGGCGAGATCGCACGTATCGCCAATGAGAAGGGGGTCGCACCTGAAGCCCTGGGCGTCACACCGGCTGACGTGGTGGAACTTGAATCGCTGATTGCAGACAAGACCATCAACGACAAGATCGCACGCCAAGTCGTCGGACACATTGCTGAGGGGGAAGGCCGTCCAAGTGAAGTTGTCCAAGCACGTTCGCTAGCGGTAGTTTCCGATGAAGGAGCACTGACGACGGCAGTAGAAGATGCCATGGCAGCCAACCCCGATGTCGTCGAACGGATTAAAGGTGGCCACATGAAAGCAGTTGGCGCGTTGATTGGTCCGGTTATGAAAGCGACAAAAGGCCAAGCAGATGCCGGTCGCGTAAGAGAAATCATCCTAGAGAAGATTGGCTAAATTCTCTGGTTTTGCAACGGGCAGCAGTGCTGCCCGTTGCAGACCAACGAAGTATATAAATCTGGATCCGTCTACGACTAAAGCTAGGCCTCAAACGTGATTCTTATTATTGGTGGCGGTATTGCCGGGATATCGCTGGGTAGGGAGCTGTCCCAACGTGGACAGTCCGTGACCCTTCTAGAAGCCGAGGATCAGCTGGCCTATCACACCTCTGGCCGGTCAGCCCAACAATTGGTGCTTGGGTATGGCCCGGCTGCTGTACGGGAACTGACCGATATTACGGTGGGCATGATTCAGCGCCAACAGCAAGAACTTGCCCAACCCGTAGTGTGGCCGTCTTCGTTCATGATGGTTGGAACAGACGAAGAAGTCGAGGCTGAAGCCTTCCCGGGCCAGCTTCGACAGGACTTTCATACTCTGCATGCCACCGTTAGCGAACTGCGCCCACAACGATTTACCGCCGGTTCCTTGGACGACCGTTCACTGCGAATTGATGCGTCAGCAATGCTTGACTGGCTCATTGAAGATGCACCAAACCTGACGATTCGGCTTGCCGAACCTGTAATCGATGCACACTTTAGTGATGGTCTCTGGCAGGTCAGAACACCTCAGGGTAAATGTGCTGCATCGGTTGTGGTCAATGCCGCAGGCGCATGGGCTGACCCAGTGGCCGAACTTTTCGGTATTGCCCCGCTAGGACTTGTACCGTTGCGCCGCACCGCGGCAGTTTTAGAAACTGATACTCCGATCGCACCGGATCGTTGCATGGTAATGAAAATCGGTGGATATTATTATCGGTACGAGGATTCATCGGCTATTTTGGCCTCACCACAGGACTCCGTGCCGTCAATTGCCGAGGATGCACAACCGCATCGTTCAGATATTGATGCCATGATTGACCAAATCCATGCCGATACTACGTTAAATATCACCGGAGTGCGTAGCTCTTGGACGGGATTGCGCACCGAGTCATCTGATGGTGTTCCAGTGCTTGGTTTCGATGAGCACCCAGGGTTTTTCTGGTTGGCCGGGCAATCTGGGTATGGTTTTCAAACCTCTTTGGGTTTCGCCCGGCTTGGAGCTGATCTGCTTTGTGACGGTTCGGCCGCAGATTGGGTTAGTTCACAATCGGTGCGTGACCTAGCAGTTAGTCGCTTCCGCTAAGCTTCAGAATGAGCCAAAGAGTGATAGGCCTTGAGAATACGCGGCTGAACCTTCTTATTGAGTCGCCGCCAACCTGCCGGTGAGATATCCCAGGTTAGCGCATCGGCTAGGGCGTAGAGTCCAAGGGCTCCCGACCATACTCGAGCCCGATGGGGCGTTGCGCTAATATCGTCTAAGGGGACACCGTGCCAGAGGCTTAGGTAGGTCGCGTTCAATGCTGTGTCCCATAGCGCAGCGTAATCCCAATCGAGGATGCCAATCAGCTGGCCATCTACCCAATGCATATTATGGCCTGCTAGGTCGCCGTGTACTAGCCCAGCGCCAATACCGTCGTCAGTCCACCCGTGGACATGCTCGGCAATAGCACGGGCCATCTTATTTTCTACTACCGTATCCAGCCGGGTTAACATATCCTCGGTGAACCTGCCGCGCTGAGCAAATGGGTCTGCCAGGGCCAGTCCGGCAGTATCATAATTCTCTAGAACTTCTACGACATGGGACAGTGTTGCGACGTCACCTGAATTGTGTGGATGGGCAGTCCCGGGAATGTAGCGCTGCAGCACCCCTTGATCTACATGAGACAGGGGAGTGGGTACATGCCAGGGGAGACGAAGCTGTTTAAGTAAGCGCACTTTTCGCGCCAAGTCGGGGTCGTCAAACCGTGATAATCGCGCAACGGCTAAATGCCCTGCAATCAAAATAATATGGTCTTTGCCTCGCTCGATAATTTTAGCTTGGCTCCAATCAAAGGATTGGAGCTGCGCCGCCAAATCGACTGGAACAGAGTCCAATAATTGATGAGTGAGTTTACTGGCGTGCTTGGCGTACATGCTTGAAGTATAAAACGGCCTATATCACGGCTGTGTCTAAGTGTCCGAGGCGAAACCGAGCTGATATTCCGCGCCTTACATGGTGAGAAAACCGACGGTACTCTGGGCACATGGTCCCACGTGTGCTGGCCAAGCGCTTCCTCCCCATCGGAACATCCCTCCTGATTTTCATTGGCACGGTGCTAGTACTGCTGACACAACAAAAATGTGGGCTGGTGATCATTCCGGCGGCTTTATTGCCCGCGATCCTTCTTCCCATCCTCATAGACCGATGGATTAATTTATATTTTCCTATCAGAGTGCAAAGTCATTATGCGCTCCTGCTATTAGCTGGGCCATATACCAGCGGGGTATTAAACCGTTACGATGTCTGGCCGATCTGGGATACTCTAGTCCACTTATATTCAGGGTTTGTTGTTACGTTAATAATTTTGGTCGTGCTTAGCGCAACATCGCAACGGTACAGTATTACGTTTCCGCTGTGGTTTGAAGTTCTTGTCTTACTAGCAATCAAGGTCTTGATCGCCGTGCTATGGGAGATGGGCGAGTTTGCTTACGATCATCTCTTTAGCCCGGGAGAATTAGCCCAATTAAATAATTACGACACGATGATCGATATGTTGTCCGGGCTAGGCCCTGCGGTGCTCATTGCCGCCATGTTAATAGTTTACCGTCGTAAAGGCTGGTTTAGTTCGATGCGAGTTGTATTCGATCCCTGCACTGTGCCAGCTCATGCATAATACCGGTCACAGGCAGGGCATAGCGTTAAATAGTGACTGTACCCTTGGGCGTTGAAAAGCTTACTTCTGCAATACCGGGTGTACCGGACGGGGAGATATATTTGATATTAAGGTCCTCGACGAGTTCGTCTGTGTCTCCAAGTCCCAACCAATCGCGAACTCGTGGCCGGTTGCCCGCGATAGTAATGGAATTGATCGCGGCCTGTGCTGGCTCTGCCTGAGATGGATGCAAGGCTTCGGTACCCTCAAGCCACCGGAGAATATATGGCACCTGTGGGTCTGCGATGAGTCCCTTAATCCCTATTTGCTCCCATTCCAGTGTTCGCCCGTCCGGAAAGGTACGCCCTCCCGGGACCGCTCGTCGATCCAGACGCTCCTCGAAGGGGGCCATATCGTCAACAGAGACGACCCAGCCCATCCAGCCACCGCCCATACTCGACCGGGCGCGGACAGCCTGCCCGAATGGTGCCTTTTCGGCGGCCGGGTGTTCTAGAACTTCAACTATTTCAAAGTATTGACGGTTTTCCATCGGGAAAAATAAATTACGAGTCCCGAAGCGTGGGTGGATACCACCATTAACCCAGTCGATACCTAATTTTTGACTCATTTTGTCAGCGGTAGCGACGAGCCCTTCGGGGCCTACAGCATAAGAAACGTGATCCAAGCGCATATTCATCAGCTTTCCATGTTTTGCAGTCAGATTTTGAAATAAGTCACAAAATTCGGCTTCTTGGGCTTTTTATGAAGCTGCTATAAAAAACTAGCCCCTCGGTATCTGGTACCAAGGGGCTAGCAGTGCTGCTCTAGTATCAGTAACGCATTAGGGCTGCAACGTTTTCAACCCGACCATCAGAGATAATGACGACGTCACCAGAATTGAGCTTGGTGTGCAGGATAGCGGTGTTGACATCACCTGTTCCGTCGGAAGCATTCAATGACGGATTAATGAATAGCGTATCCACCCGACCAGCAACGGCTGCTTCACGAATGAGGTCAGGCTGGACTTCACCCAAGCCGGTACCCGAAACATCAGCAAAGCGTTCGAAGGCAGCGTCATCATTTGACGCAAAACGTGGTCGTACTACTTCCCAACCGGCAGTTTGTAGATCGCGGTTGGACGACACATCGGGATTTCCAGCAATAAAGTCTTCAGCGATAACCGGATAAGACGAGGAGGCTTTCAACGTGGGCACCGCTTCGGAAACTGTAGCAAGCACCATAGGTTGAGACCGGGCCCGACCGAGTAGGTCACCCAGGGATGCCCCAACTTCGTATAGGTATTGTTGGGCTTCGGTTGTTTGGGCATCGGCAGCACCGCCATGGCCGTGGAATATCGTTCCGTTAGTGCCGACGGACCGGTTCTGTAGCTGTGCCTGACGATCGTCGGTATCGAAGACATCTTCGAAAGATGCGGGCACAATATCTTGTAAGTCAAGTTGGACAACGGAATCTTTGGTGGCATCCAAGAGCCGAACTTTGTTCTTGGACACACCCAAAATATAAAAGGCGTGAGATTTTGTAAGAGCTTCCGAAATGGGGCGTAGTACAAAATGTTCTGCAACCTGCGTGTGTTCAGCAACGGGTACGCCCAACCGATAAACAAGGTTGAGTCCCCGTGCACCAAATAAGGCCAGAGACTCGCCCTGTTGCCGAAGGAACGGTGCATCAGTAGCAATAGCATCGAAGGACGCCAGCATGTCTTTTGCATCCGATTCTGGGACACCGGCATTCACTAATTTGCGGCGGGCCTCATTGACCAGTGATTTCACCCGTGTAGCGGTGTCCTGAGGTTGGTGCTGTGGGGGCGCGGTTGGCAGAAAAATACTGACCTTAGGACCAGTGGCGGCAGCCATGGCCTTCAGATCATCAGCTGTGATGTCATCAAAGTATCCGAGTTGTTCCATGCATCAACAATACAACGTGTAACTAGCGTTTTGCAGGGTTCAAAACCCCTGAGTCGCGGCTGTGAAGTGAAATCAAGACGATGATTTCACCGTGTGGTATTTCCAGTCGCCATTTGCCATAATTTCTGGCATAGTAGTGGGTGTTGGTCACGAGTGTCAGTAGTAATGCCCCGGCTTACTGACCGGCAACCCTCCACCGCGGTGGGGTGCCCCGGGTGAGGACCAGGTCTCATGACAAATTGGGACAAGCGCGGGTCTTCGCGCACGTCATATAGCCTGCGCGGTAGACGGGCGTTGAGAAGACCCCTTTAGTTTTACAAGGAGTCTTTGCAATTGGCACAACGCGATATCACTGATCAGTCCACGTGGGGACTTACGACCCGTCAGATCCACTCTGGAATGGTTGAGGATTCAGATTATGGGGCGACGCAGCTTCCCATTTATCAGACCACAAGTTTTAACTTTCCTGATACCTCAGCAGCCGCTGGACGTTTTGCCTTATCGGAACTAGGGCCCATCTACACTCGGCTGACAAACCCTACAAATGATGCCGTTGAGAATAAAATTGCCGCTCTAGAAGGTGGCGTTGGTGCTGTTGTTTTATCCTCCGGACAGTCTGCAACTACCTTGAGCGTACTCAATGTTGCCGGATCGGGTGATTCCGTGGTCGTCTCGACATCACTATATGGCGGAACGCAGAATCTGTTCAAACACACCCTTCCACGGTTAGGCATTGAGACCATTTTTGTGCAGGATCCAAACGATTTGGATGAATGGCGCAATGCAATTAAACCCAACACCAAGGCAATCTTTGGTGAAGTGCTCGGGAACCCAAAGGCCGATGTTCTTGACCTACCTGCGGTTGCTGAAATCGCCCATGATGCTGGTATTCCGGTAATTATTGATTCTACGCTGACGCCACCAAGCGTATTTCGCCCATTTGAGCACGGCGCCGACATCGTGGTGCATTCCACCACCAAATACTTAAGCGGTCACGCTGCTGTGATGGGCGGCGTCATTGTTGACTCCGGCAATTTTGACTGGACAGCCAATCCAGAAAAGTTCCCCTGGTTCAATGAACCTGATGAGTCCTACCACGGTGTCGTTTTTGGTACAGACTTTGGGCCACATGGTCCATTGGGCGCCAACCTGGCATACATCATGCGCATACGTACCCAACTGCTACGAGACATGGGTAATGCTGCCTCGCCCTTTAATTCATATCTGGTGAACCTGGGTTTGGAAACATTATCGTTGCGAATGGAACGCCACCTAGCAAACGCGCAACGTGTAGCCGAATGGTTAGAAGCCCATCCACAAGTCGAAAAAGTGCAATATGCCGGACTAGAATCTTCGCCGTACTACGAGCGTGCACAGCGTCTACTGCCACAGGGCACCTCGGGTATTGTCTCATTTGAAATCGTCGGCGGTGCCAAGGCAGGACAGAAGTTCGCTGAATCACTAACGCTGCACAAACTCGTGGCCAATCTGGGCGATGTTCGCTCACTTGTTGTACATCCAGCCACGACAACCCATGCCCAGCTTTCCGAAGCTGAGCAATTAGCAGCTGGTGTAAAACCAGGCCTGGTGCGTCTATCGGTAGGCCTGGAAGATATCTCAGACATTTTGGACGACCTGCAGTCTGGCTTTACAGCCGCTGCAACGGTTTAACAAGGAGTTGAAGGTCATGTCATTGGATCTTGAAACAGTGACCGACCCGGCTACATACGTGGCAGACGCTGCCCTACAAACAGTAAATATTGGCGAACTATATTTTGAAACGGGCGGTTATTTACCGCACGTCGAAATCGCTTTTGAAACTTGGGGTACACTTGCCGCTGACAAATCCAATGCGGTGCTTATCCAACATGCACTGACGGGAGATAGTCACGTTGCCTCATCCAGTCAGCTACCAGAGCCCGGTTGGTGGGAATACGTGGTTGGCCCAGGTAAACCCATCGACACTAGAAAGTGGTTTGTAATTGCCACCAATATGATTGGTGGCTGCTATGGGTCTACAGGGCCCTCGTCACTGGATAAAAACCAGCGACCCTATGGATCCCGCTTTCCTTTTGTGACTCTTCGGGACTCCGTGCATGCCGAAGCTAAGCTTGCTGATCTGCTGGGAATCCAACGATTCCACGCCGTGATTGGCGGCTCTATGGGCGGTGGGCGCGCCTTGGAATGGGCAATCATGTACCCTGACAGAGTTGCCGGGGTTGGGGTTGTCGCTTGCGGTGGACAATCCACAGCCGAACAGATAGCTTTCGCTCAAGCGCAGGTTGAAGCAATTCGTCTTGACCCGCATTTCAACGGCGGGGACTACTATGATGGTCCAGAACCTACCCAAGGGCTGGGCATCGCACGTAGAATCGCGCACATTAATTATCGTTCTGAACCAGAGTTGAACGCTCGTTTCGGTCGAAAGTTTCAAGGCGATGAAAACCCATTGGGCTCGTCGATGACCCAGCGCACTGGCCGTTACCAAGTGGAGTCTTACCTCGATTATAAGGCTAAAGATATGGCGGCGAGATTCGACGCCAATTCATATATCGCCCTGACCGAAGCGCTGATGTCTCACGATGTGGGTCGGGCCCGTGGAGGCCAAGCCACTGCCATTGCAAGGATAACGGCTACACCTTTCATTGTCGCGGTGAACTCAGATAGGTTGTATTTTCCAGAACAAAGCTACCAACTGGCTGCAGATTTTGGTTCTCAAACGCCGGTACATATGATAGATTCACCCATCGGTCACGACGGGTTCCTGACCGATCTTCATCAGGTCGCTGCTGATATGACAACAACACTAGGACTTTAAACGTATGCATATTCGCTGGTCGCACGAAGCACCCCGCCCGGATTCCGATCTGTTGGTATTTCTTCACGGATTCGGAGCAGATGAAAATGATCTGTTTCCTCTGGGTAATTACTTTGACGACCGATACACGATCGCTAGCGTGCAGGCACCAAAAAAATTGCCCGAACATTTTGGAGGGTATTGCTGGTTCCCAATATCGACTGAGCTGGACGCCAACGCTGATGATGTTAAAAAAGCAGTGATACAACTTGACGAATGGGTCCAATCCGTGGCGAAGGACTACCGAAGCGTGTCACTACTAGGGTTTTCACAAGGTATGGCGATGGCAACGTCGTTAATGCGTATACACCCAGAAGCCTATACCACTGTTATCGGGCTGTCCGGATTTATTGTCGACACCACAGGTGCCCCAGAGCTCGAATCACTTTTTGACGACGCCCAGGTTGCCAAAACACAACCACCGCTTTTCTGGGGATATGATCCAGCTGACCCGATTGTATCAAGCGATCGTATTGCCGAAACCGGAAATTGGCTACGGCCGCGAGTCCAGCTTGAAGAACGTACCTACAACGGAGTTGGCCACGGGATCCACCCGGATGAAATTGGTCACCTCGTGAATTTTATTGAAAAGCATGTTCACGAAACCGTGTCTGGAAGCTAGCTTGCTTATTCTGTGGCAATGATGACATCAAGATCTAGCTGAGCGATGGTAATCACATCTCCGGCAAATAATTGCCGTCCTCGGCGGGTTTCTGTTTGATCATTGACTAAGATGTCTCCACTAATAATGACGTCGCGAGCATCCACGCCATCTTCGACTATGTTCGCTAGCTTTAGAGCCTGTCCAAGTCGGATCATCTCGTCACGGATAAAGAGGGTTTCAGAAGCAGAACTCATACATCCATTGTCACCCACCAGCGCTAAAGTTTCGACTATCCTAAACTAGGTGCAGGTCAGCTCCTGATCACAACAATCTATACTTCTTCGATAACGGAAAGTGATACCTCCATGGCACAACCGTCCACGCTCGACCAGGTTACGAACCTGGCAAAACGTCGCGGATTCGTATTCCAAGCCGGCGAGATTTACGGCGGTTCACGCTCGGCGTGGGACTACGGCCCACTAGGCGTCGAACTCAAAGAAAACATCAAATCACAGTGGTGGAATACCTTTGTTCGAGGTCGTGGCGACATGGTTGGGCTGGACTCGTCTATTATCCTGCCACGCCAAGTCTGGGAGGCTTCCGGTCACGTCGAGACATTCGTTGATCCGCTGTCCGAATGCACCGTGTGTAACCATCGGGCTCGTCATGATCACCTAGTCGAAGCATTCGAAGAAAAACACGGGCGCACGCCTGAACTTTCTGAGCTTGCTTGCCCCAACTGCGGCACCCGCGGAAAAATGACTGAGCCACGTACGTTTTCTGGACTGGTACGCACTTTCCTTGGACCTGTTGCTGACGAAGAGGGCCTCCACTATCTGCGACCAGAAACCGCCCAGGGTATGTACTTGAACTTTTTGAATGTGATGAATACATCACGCAAAAAACCACCATTCGGTATTGCCCAGATCGGTAAGGCCTTCCGTAACGAAATCACGCCCGGGAACTTTATCTTCCGCACGCGTGAATTCGAACAGATGGAAATCCAGTTTTTCATCCCACCGACAGACGCCGACCAATGGTTTGAAACCTGGGTAGACCAAGCCCAACAATGGTTCTTTGACTTAGGCATCAATCCGGATAACTTGCGTCAATACAATGTGCCAGACGGAGAGCGGGCTCACTACTCTTCGGTGACTATCGATTTAGAATACAAATTCGGTTTTGCTGGTGGCGACTGGGGCGAACTTATGGGTATCGCTAACCGCGGTGACTACGATCTGTCCAACCACACAGCAGGTTCTGGAACCAAGATGCAATACTTCGATCAGGCCACCGGTGAGCGGTATACCCCCTACGTCATCGAACCATCGTGGGGCCTGACTAGATCACTTATGGCTTTCTTAGTAGATGCGTATTCGGAAGACGAAGCGCCGAATACTAAAGGTGGTACCGAAAAACGGACTGTCCTACGTTTGGATCCTCGTTTGGCTCCGGTGAAAGCCGCAGTCTTACCGCTGTCGAAGAAGAGTGAGTTAGCAGAACCAGCAAATAATCTAGCTGCCGCCTTACGTAAGCGCTGGAACGTTGACTACGACGATGCCGGTGCGATCGGGCGACGTTACCGCCGTCACGATGAAATCGGAACTCCTTACTGCGTGACCTTTGACTTTGACTCTTTGGACGATAACGCTGTCACGGTCCGAGACCGTGACACCATGGCACAAGAACGCGTTTCGCTAGACAAAGTTGAAAGCTACCTATCGGAACACCTGGGAGTCTAGATGCACATCCGCGACTGGCGAGACGGCGATGACCTTCGTCTACTGGAACTCTTTGGAGACCCAGCAAATGCGCAGCACCACTACGACCGCGCCATATTAGGACCCTCGACCCAGGAACCCTTCGGCGTCGGACTAGTAGCTGTTGACGATGGCATCCCGGTTGCAGCCGGGGCGATTCGGACCCAAGCTCTACACCCACAACGGCTCTGGTGTTTTATAGAAACCGCCCCGCTGCAACGCCAACGCGGTATTGCAACGGAACTGTTCAATCGACTTTTGGAACATCTTCCCGAGCAAACGGCGTTGAAAACTCGCTCAGTAACCGGTGACGCGGATACTGCTGCATGGTTGGCTCATCGGGGTTTTTCGCCTATTCAACACTCCCAACGGGTCATCCTGGCAGCCAACTCGTATGAACCCACTGATATCGGTGTCCAAGAAATAGCTACCGGATCAGTGGAACTATCTAAAGTAGTTGCCGAATACTACAACGCTACACACGATTGGGATCCGTCTCAGTTAAGCCTGACGCAAGCTCAACAATTACTGCTTGCTCCGCAGACCGGGGCAGAACAGGCATTTGTTACACGACAAGACCGGGAGATCACCGGTTTTCTTATTGCTTATCCTGGGCCGGTCCCAAACGTTGTAGACATAGTAGTCGGTTACGATCCGAGTTATCCGGACCCTACCGCGCACGTGCAAGCCCTACTAGCAACTGCCGGAGAGTATCGTAGTGTCGCTATCGAAATAGACAATTCAACCACGGTGATTAACCAACTGGTTGACAAGGCCATTGAATCTGACACTGCCATAGTCGAACACGAATCAACCATCTGGGCTACTGATGCATAACCTCGAATTTACGGGCTAGACCCGTCGTTGCCCACGGAAATACATCACGAATAACATCCCGGTTAGCAATAAAGCAGTAGCGCACACCCCGTAGGTGGCAGCCGCCCCCCAATAGGTGAACCCGAAGCCGCCTACCAACCCCGCAAAACCTAGACCAATATCAAAGGTCATATTCCACGCAACACTGCCGTGGTTAGCATTACCTGCCTGCTCAAAACACAACACAAGACTGGCAGCTTGTATCGAACCAATACCGAAGCCTAATACCACCATTGCAAGATAAAGCTCCAAGCCGCCAGACAAAAGCGCCGTCGAGGCTAAACCTATAAGAGCCAAGATAATAGCCCCCACCATGACACTTTTACCAGTACGGTGGTCCAGAGCAGAGCTGGCCAAAAACCGCCCAATGATGGCAAGTACTTGCATGGTGACTATGAACTCGGCGGCTGAAGTTTTATTATCCAACGGCCCAAATGCCAGAATTAAGCCAAAAGCGGTCATTGCTATAGCCACCGGTAATAAGACGATTACAAGACCACTGAAGCGTCGTCCCGTCAAATTGCCGGTGTTCTCAGTTGAGTATTCTGATGCAGAACTTTCTAGGCTTCGCTGTGTTTTGGGAATAAGCAATAACGCAGGTAATGCCACCACAATCAACACACAACCTACCCAGCGCAAACCAACAGGTGGTATAACTTCGATAAGCCAGAGACCAGTCGGGGCCCCGAGCGCTGTGGCACCGGCAGTTGTAGCACCAAAGTAGCCGAGTGCTCGCCCCAACCGGCTTGGCACGACAGTTGAAGGAACTACTGCAGTACCACTAACTACCAGGACGCCAAAACCCAGACCACCGATAATACTTGCTGTCAAAAGAACTGCTATTGGAGAACCATCAACTAATCCAACGATATTGCTGATGCCCTGTAGGATTAGGGCTATACCAAGTGCATGACGTGGCCCGAATCGCGAGTTCAATATCGAGGCAACCGGTTGCACACCAACTACCGCGACCATCATGATGGTCAAAATCGAACCGGCAGTAACGGTTGTTAATCCCATGCCCTCTCCGACAGGCACAAGCGTTGCATAGTTAAGGAAAAACGTGCCAAACCCAAATAGAACAACCCACATAACCCCGCATAATTGGCGAGTAAGCGTACGATGTGGGGTGGGAAGATTATTTGCGTTCGGCACAGAAGCTTTCTATCGGTAGGAAGTGACGGGACGATTCTAGGATGATCCGAGTGCGCCTGCGAATCAGAAAATTAGGCGCCCTTTAATCGTAGGATAGCTAACAAAAAATCACTGGATTCTTCAAATGGGTCAAACTGCCAGGTACCAAACCGCTGGAACACTTCGAGCCCTGCAGCCTCGGCGTCAGTGGTGAATTGCTTTGCGGAATAACCGCGCCCCAGTTGAAAACCAGTCACGAAGCGTGATGACCCGTGCATATGGGCAGCGATATTTTGAAGCGTTGGGATACGTTCCCAAGCGGCTAAGAAGGCCTGCACATTCCCTGCCGACACGACTATGTCGAAAGTTCTCAACGCACCGTGGGTGTCGTATAAAGCGAAATCGGCAAGGTCTGCAACCTCAAAGGTAGCCTCGGGATATTTCGTGTTGGCCACGTTTACTAAATACGGGTCAAGATCTATTCCCATTGCCTTGTGTCCAGCTCGGGCTAAGTAGCCGGCTAACCGTCCATTGCCCGAACCGGCATCTAAAATAGTGGATTTACGCTGCGCCATGGCGTCGATAGCTCTGGCTTCACCATGGATATCATTGCCGGCTGCTTCAATCCGCTCCCAACGTTGGGCGTAGCGTTGGGAGTGCTCAGGGTTTTGCATAGCTGCACGCCACTTATTTATCTCCCCTTCAGGACCAGCTTTGGAAGTGGGGGAGAGAAAAAAGGTCTGTGCAGAATCTGGTACAGAAGCAAACTCTTGATTGGACATGCCCACAGTCTAGGCTGCGCTCGGACAAGTGCCTACCACTCGATGCGCAACAGCTAGTCAGCACCTGTGCATAGCCGCACAGTAGTTGTGAAGTAAACGCTAGCAATAAAATATGTTCAAGTGTGGTCAAGGACACTATTAGGATGGCATATTAGGCCTAACCGTTGCAGCCAATTTCTTAGCTGTAACAACGCAAACACTGGTGGACCGCGGATTATCTTCTACGGCTGAGCCATGTTGGAAGGGAATAAATGACACAAACTCTCACGCACTTCATAAACGGTGCCTCAGTGGAAGGTACCTCAGGACGCTTTGCTGATGTGTATCACCCGGCTAAAGGAGAAGTTGCCGCTAAATTACCGTTGGCAGCCGTTTCTGAGGTAAATGACGCTGTAGCAATTGCAGCGAAAGCTCAGATTGAATGGGCGGCGCTTAACGCGCAACGTCGCGCCCGCATTCTTGGCCGCTTCGTGGATCTATGCCACGAAAATATGGATGAATTGGCAAAAGCGTTATCGAACGAACACGGCAAAACCTACGATGATGCCAAAGGTGATGTCCAGCGAGGCCTAGAGGTCATCGAGTTCTGCATGGGTGCACCACACTTAATGAAAGGTGAATTCTCCGATCAGTCCGGTACCGGCATCGACACTTACTCGATGCGCCAACCCCTTGGCGTATGCGTAGGAATCTCACCCTTTAACTTCCCAGCGATGATTCCGCTATGGCAGGCTGGACCAGCCCTGGCAGCAGGTAACGCTTTTATCTTGAAACCTTCCGAACGTGACCCATCGGTGCCGTTGATGCTTGCCAAACTTTTTCAAGACGCGGGCTTGCCAGACGGCGTGTTCCAAGTAGTCAATGGTGATAAAGTCGCGGTCGATGCACTCTTAGATCATCCAGAAGTCCAAAGTGTTGGATTTGTTGGTTCCACCCCGATTGCGCAATCGATCTATACCACCGCTGCATCCAACGGCAAACGAGCGCAGTGCTTCGGTGGAGCAAAAAACCATGCCATTATCATGCCAGATGCAGATTTAGACCAAGCCGCCGATGCTTTAATTGGTGCGGCATTTGGCGCAGCGGGCGAGCGGTGCATGGCCCTATCCGTGGCAGTGCCCGTCGGTAAAAAAACTGCCGATGCACTGGTAAATAAGCTTGTCGAAAGAGCTAAAGAACTCAAGGTTGGACCGTCGCTGGATCCAACATCGGATTTTGGGCCTGTTGTCACGGCCGAAGCTAAACAACGCATTGAAGATGCCATAGCAGCTGGTGTGGATGAGGGTGCCGAATTAGTCCTAGATGGTAGAGGTGTCGCCGTCGAAGGCCACGAAGACGGGTTTTATATTGGTGCAACTATCTTCGATCACGCATCAAAAGAAATGTCTATCTATGCCGATGAAATCTTCGGTCCGGTATTGACCGTTGTCCGAGCTGATGATTTTGAAGAGGCCTTAGCCTTACCATCCGAAAACATCTACGGTAATGGCGTGGCTATCTTTACTCGTGACGGTGATACAGCTCGTGAATTTACTCGTCGGGTGAATGTCGGGATGGTCGGGGTCAACGTACCCATTCCTGTGCCAATTGCCTACTACACTTTTGGTGGGTGGAAAGCCTCAGGTTTTGGTGATCTTAACCAGCATGGAGCCGACGCATTTAAGTTCGTGACCCGTACGAAAACGGTAACGTCGCGCTGGCCATCCGGAGTTAAAGAAGAAGCCAGCTTCGTCATGCCATTGCAGTAAAGGAATCTATGTCACAAGATGAAATTTTGACATCCGTTGAGGGCAGCCTAGGCGTGATCACGCTGAACCGCCCTAAAGCGGTTAACGCGTTAACCCACGATATGATTGGCCAGTTGGATCGCGCACTAACTGAATTTGAATCCAATGACGACGTCCACGCCGTGTTGGTCCAAGGAGCAGGTGATCGCGGATTGTGCTCCGGTGGGGACGTCGTATCGATTCATGATAATGCTGTCAATAATGATTTGCAGGCTGCGGTTCCTTTCTTCCGCGAGGAATACACGCTTAATAACCGAATCTATAATTACCCAAAACCGTACATCGCAATCATGAACGGTTTGGTTCTGGGCGGGGGAGTCGGTATATCCTCGCCGGGATCACACCGAGTAGCAACAGATTCCACAAAATTAGGTATGCCTGAAGTCGGTATTGGCTTCAGCCCAGACGTTGGTGGGGTCTATTTTCTGGCCAACGCTCCGGAATCTGTAGGTAAATATATGGCGTTGACAGGTAGTCATGTGTCCGGTCCGGATGCGGTGTATGCCGGTATGGCAGACGTTCACGTCCCGGATGATCACGTGAATGCATTGATCGAACGCTTACAAACTATCACCGATCCCGGCCAGGTAGATGAAGCTCTTGCGGACTTTGATCAGCCGGGTGGATCGCTATTAAGCACTGAATCCCCATGGATCAATTACGCATTTGGCTCTGAGACGGTCGAAGAAATCATCTCCGGTGTCCAAAGTATTGCAGATCAAGACAATGAGATGGCTAAAAAAGCACTCAAAGCTTTGCAACGACACTCGCCCACGGGTCTGAAGGTCGCATTAGAAGCAATCAACCGCGCTAAGGATCTTAATTTTGCCGAAGTGTTGGTTCAAGACTTGAGGACTACAATGCATGCTGTAGAAGGCGATGACTTGGCCGAAGGTATTCGGGCCCAAATTATAGATAAAGACCGCAACCCACAATGGAACCCTGCCCACCTCAGCGACGTAACAGACACAGCCGTTGCGGCGTTCTTTGAACCCGTTGACGGTGTTGAGGACTTGGCTTTGAACTAAGTAAGGACATATTATGAAAATCGCTTTTCTCGGTCTTGGGAATATGGGGTCTCATATGGCCCGAAACTTAGTCGATGCTGGTTATAACGTAACCGGTTTTGATGTCGTCGAGGCGGCCCTTCAAGCTGCCACAGAACATGGTGTGATGCCAGCGGATTCTGCCAACAAAACGGTCGAAGACGCTGATGTGGTTATCACCATGTTTCCTGCCGGCGAGCATGTCCTGGCTGCTTATCGTGATGGGCTATTGGCTGCAGCTGCACCGGGTACGCTGTTTATCGATTCATCGACCATCGCCGTCGATGATGCAGTCCAAGCAGCAGAAATGGCGCATGATGCCGGGCATCTTGCATTAGATGCTCCAGTGTCAGGAGGCACGGCGGGGGCGGAAAAAGGCGCATTAACCTTCATGGTGGGTGGCAGCCAGGAAGCCTTTGACACAGCCCGGCCGCTTTTTGAAGTCATGGGACGTCAAATTGTGCATGCCGGAGATTCTGGTAGCGGTCAAGCAATCAAGATCGTCAACAACATGGCGCTGGCTATCAATACCATAGCAACGGCTGAAGCGTTCAGCCTTGGCGAGAATCTGGGATTGAGCCATCAGGCGCTCTATGATGTCATGTCGACCTCGGCTGCCCAATCCTGGTCGGTTACAACCAACTGTCCCGTACCTGGTCCAGTTCCTACCTCTCCAGCGTCAAACGATTATCGACCAGGTTTTGCTACCGGGCTGATGGCAAAAGATCTCACACTTGCTCGTGAAGCTATTGAAGCCACCGACACACCGGCAGACTTCGGCTTGGCTGCCTATCGTGCGTACACTGAATTCGACTCGGAGGAGACTTCTGGTAAAGACTTCTCCGCCATTATCGCCACGAAACAGAAAGGCTAGTTTGTGTCTACCGAAATAATTTTAACCGAAACGGTCGATCGCATCGGTGTGATTCGTTTGAACCGTCCAGATGCGCTTAATGCTCTCAACGTTGATGTGATGTATGCCGTTGTTGATGCTGCAGAGGCTTTCCAAGCTGACCCAAACATCATGGCCATTGTGTTGACCGGCAACGAAAAAGCCTTTGCTGCCGGTGCTGACATCAAAGAAATGAATTCCAAGTCCTATATTGAAATGCAGCAGGCCGACTGGTTTTCACAATGGAACCGGTTCACTGCGATCCGACTACCAGTCATCGCGGCTGTAAACGGCTACGCACTTGGCGGTGGCTGCGAACTAGCTATGATGGCCGATGTGATGGTCGCCGGACCGAAAACACAATTTGGCCAACCAGAAATTAATCTCGGTGTTATTCCTGGCATGGGCGGATCGCAGCGGTTAGCGCGAGCTGTTGGCAAAGCTAAAGCTATGGATATGGTGTTTACTGGACGGATGATGACTGGTGAGGAAGCCGAGCGTGCCGGTCTGGTGGCTCGTCTGGTAGCCGACGACGAAGTCTTTGATACGGCTATGGAGATTGCGCAGACTATCGCTGCAAAATCGCGACCGGCAATTATGGCAGCAAAGGAAGCCGTTAACACAGCCTTTGAAACAACACTGCAGCAAGGCTTGCTGTTTGAACGCCGTACCTTCCATGCACTGTTTGCGTTTGAAGATCAGTCCGAGGGAATGGATGCTTTTGCCAATAAGCGCCAGCCCGAATTCAAGGACCGTTAATTTCTACTAAGAAGCAATGAAATGTGGCCCGGGATTATCCCGGGCCACATTTCATTGTGCTTAGCTACTGGGCAGCGTTATCCAGTGGAAGATGGGTGCTGACTATTTGAAATCTGTCGCTGAGTATTCGTGGTCGTAGCCCCCGTTCGTTGTACGAGCAGCCAGTGACTGTTCTGTACGTTCTCCATCGGCTCCATGAAAGTCGGCTTCTTTTTTACGCAGCTCAACGCGACGGATCTTCCCAGAGATTGTTTTAGGCAGTTCCGCGAATTCTAAACGCCGAATTTTCGCATAGGGTGGCAGTTTGGTCTCGGCAAAAGCAAAGATATTCTCAGCAGTCTCCGCATCTGGAGCATGCCCCTCCGCCAACACTACATATGCTTTGGGCACCGACAAGCGGATCGGGTCAGGCGAAGGAACGACTGCTGCCTCTGATACCGCAGGGTGCTCGATAATTGCTGATTCCAGCTCAAACGGTGACAGTTTATAGTCCGAGGCTTTGAAAACATCATCAGCGCGTCCGACGTAGGTATAGATTCCGTTTTCGTCTCGCTCCATGATGTCACCGGTGCGGTAGTAGCCACCAAAAAACGCTGTTTCGTTCTTTTCAGGATCCTTATAGTATTCCGTCATCAGTCCAACTGGTCGCGGGTCAATGCGCAGGCAAACCTCGCCTTCTCCTGCCCCTTCAATCAGTTCACCTGTGGCAGGATCGCTTAGCACCACTTCATAGCCGGGCAGCACTTTGCCCAGAGACCCCGATTTCAGGCTCTGGCCAGGAGTGTTTGCGATCACCAATGTCGTTTCGGTTTGTCCAAATCCATCTCGAATGTCAGCGTTCCAGGCAGTATTGACGGCATTAATCACCACCGGATTAAGCGGTTCTCCAGCTGCTAACACTTTTTGTGGTGGGTTAATCATTTTGGTCAGATCAGCTTGGATCAACATTCGCCACACCGTTGGAGGGGCACAGATTGATGTGACGCCTTCGGTGTCCATGACCGACATTAGCTGCTTGGCATCAAACCGTACGTAGTTATACAAAAAGATCGTAGCTTCCCCGATCAGCGGCGCAAAAAAGTTCGACCAAGCGTGTTTGGCCCAACCAGGGGAAGCGACATTGAGATGAACGTCTCCGGGCTCCAGACCGATCCAGTAGAGGGTTGATAAATGGCCAACTGGATAGGATGCGTGACTGTGTGCCACCATTTTGGACCGAGAAGTGGTGCCAGAGGTGAAATAAATCAGCGCTGTGTCACTGGCCGGTGTTGGCTCAGTTGGTTCAAATTCCACCGGTGCGTCGTCAGCAGCTGTGTAGAGATACTGTGGGTGCACGGAGTCATCCGGCAGTTGGCTAAGCCCGGTGGTAATAACACTGAATGCTCCTTGCACCGCGTCGAACTTTTCAGTGTTGTCTGGGTTAGTTACTACCCAGCGTGCCTGAGAACGTTCAATGCGCTCGTGAATTTGTTCTGGTGCCAGCATTACTGTGGTCGGTAGTAGTATGGCACCTAATTTGAACCCAGCCAGCATAGTTTCCCATAGCTCGTACTGGTTATCCAACATAACGATGATACCGTCGCCACGTTTCACCCCGAGGTTACGTAGCCAGTTGGAAACTTGGGAAGACCGTTTTGCTAGTTGAGCGTAAGTCGTGGAATACCGTGTTCCATCTTCCTCGAGAATTACCAGGGCAGGCTGATCTGCGCGTTCAGGAGTCGCTGCAACTTGATCAAACCAGTCCAGTGCAAAGTTGAAGTATTCAAATCGGGGCCAGGTAAATTTTTCCCGGGCTGTTTCGATATCAGTGCGGTGTGCAAGTAGTACATCGCGAGCTTGCCGGAATTGATCGGTAACAGACATAAGGCTCCTTAAAACTGAAGTCGCTTGCTACATGAGGTGAAGTAGATAAACCATACTGTGACATAGCGTACATCTATTTGACTAAGTTGCATCCTTGAACTGGTGTCTGATGGGCGTTTTGAGTTTAGATTCTTGGGAATTGTGGGGTGCCGACAGTCGGAATCAAGCGCTATATATTCCCATGTGACTTGGGTTAATATAGTTTTCGCACAGGCCGTGTGCATCAAAATATCTATCCGGTTGTGTATCTGGTTTTCAGTGAATAGCCTTTCACTGTACACTTGTGCAGTATAGGCTCTTTGAGAGCTGCATCACCGCACAGTTTGGAATGAGAAAAGGACGCATATGAGAGCCGTGGAACCCAATGGGTTGATCAAAAACGTTCACCACGCACCATTTCCCGATGCTGATGTTTTGGACGTCATCTCCTTATTGCCTGAGCACGAGCAGCAGCAACTCCTTAGAATTCGCCAATATCTTCAAGACAATGTCAGAAAACAGATCATTGAGTACTGGAACCGCGATGAGTTCGCGTTTGACATGTTGCCAGGGCTAGCTGAACTAGGGCTTGGAGAGCTTGCGGTACAAGACTGGTCATGGCTTTACCGTGGACTTGTCTATGCGGAGGTAGCTCGTGTTGATGCGTCACTATGTTCGCTTGTCGGCATCCATAATGAACTCATTGTAGGAATGATAGACCAGCTGGGGTCTGATACTCAGCGTCAACGATGGCTAGACCAATTGTGCAATTTTCAGGCCATCGGCAGTTTTGCCATGACTGAGCCAAACCATGGGTCCGATATAGCCGGGGGGATGGAGACAACTGCCACTAAGATCACAGACGGATGGGTCATTAACGGCCACAAGCGTTGGATTGGTGCTGCAACCTTCGCTGATTTCGCTCTTGTCTGGGCACGTGACACTGCGGACCAGCAAATCAAAGGTTTCCTTGTTCAGATGGACTTACCGGGAGTTTCCGCAGAAAAAATTAACAACAAAATCGGCTTGCGCGTAATGCAAAATGCCGACCTGAGTTTTGATCAGGTAGAAATTAGTGACGCTGATGCTCTTCCGGGGGCTGCCAAGTTTGAAGCGGCAAATGAGATGCTGCGAAATTCACGTATCTGGGTAGGCTGGGAAGCGTTGGGTGCCCAATTACATGCATTTGACGTAGCGCGGGATTATGCATTAGACCGTCAACAATTTGGCCGACCATTAGCAAAATCCCAGCTTATCCAGCAAGATCTGGCCGAAATGATTTCCAACGCCTCTGCATGTTCAGGACTCATGCAGCAGATAGCACGGCTACAAACAGCAGGAAGCGTAGATATGGTCCATGCGGCGATGGCCAAATCTACGGGTACTCGGCTGTTGCGCGACTCAGTGGCTCGTGCTCGGAATATTTTGGGTGGTAATGGGATTGTTTCCACCTACGAAGCAGCAAAGATTTTCACCGACGCAGAAGCCCTCCATACATATGAGGGAACCTATGAAATTAATTCCCTGATCGTGGCACGCGCAGTGACTGGCGTGTCAGCATTTGTATAGAAAGGATCATCCCGTGCAGATTCAAGGACAAGCCGCCATCGTTACCGGCGGGGCATCGGGTTTAGGCGCTAGTACTGTAAAGGCCTTGGCCGACAGAGGAATGAAAGTCTATGCTTTTGACCTGGCTGACGGTATCAACAAAGCAGATTCCATCGAGAATGTGGAATACTTAGAAGTAAACGTGACTGACCAGGATTCGATTCGTCGGGCGATGACGAAAGTTTCTGAAGGTGCCGAACCGCTTCGAGTAGTAATTAACTGTGCGGGTATCGCAACGCCAGGACGGATCCTCTCGCGAGGTGGCACTCATGACCTTGAACAGTTCGCAAACGTTATCAATGTGAACCTGGTGGGGACATTCAACGTGTTGACTTTGGGAGCGGAAGTTATCGCCAAACAAGAACCTATCGATGAAGATGGTCAGCGCGGTATTGTCATCAACACAGCCTCCGTGGCAGCATTTGAAGGACAAATTGGCCAAGCAGCCTATGCAGCTTCAAAAGGTGGGGTGCACTCGCTTACCATCTCGGCTGCTCGGGACTTGGCCTCCCATGGCATCCGTGTCAATACCGTCGCTCCTGGCATCGTGGAAACTCCAATGATGGCAGGTATCACCTCTGAGTTTCGTGAAACCTTGGAAGCCTCGGTACCGTTCCCGGCTCGCCTGGGACGCCCAGATGAATACGCACAACTGGTGTTGGACCTTATTGGCCACGATTACATCAATGGCCATACCGTTCGAATGGACGGTGCCTTACGAATGGGTCCACGCTAGTCGGAAAATTACACTTTGGATGGATGGTCCAGGAGGAATCTCATGTCACAAGCATTCATTGTTGATGCACTTCGCACCCCTGTAGGACGTCGCAATGGCGCTTTGGCACAGATACACCCAGCAGATCTTGCTGCAGCACCACTGGCTGCATTATTCGATCGCCTTGGGATTGATACCGCCGAATATGATGAAATTATTCTTGGCTGTATTGACCAAATCGGGCCCCAGGCTTTTGACATAGCACGTACCGCTTGGTTAGCAGCTGGAGGTTCTGAAGCCGTCCCTGGAACCACAATCGATCGCCAGTGCGGATCAGGTCAGCAGGCGGTGCATTATGCCGCGCAAGCGGTGATGTCGGGTACATCAGACCTTGTCGTTGCCGGTGGAGTCCAGAACATGTCGACCATCCCGATTGGCTCTGCAAATATCATTATGCAAGACCAGGGGTTTCCCAACCCTTTTGCGGGTTCAAAGGCCTGGGCGGACCGTTATGGGGACCAGCAGATTTCCCAGTTTCACGGGGCCGAAATGATGGCTAATCGCTGGGGTATTACCCGTGATCAGGCCGAAGCGTTTGCTGCAGAATCCCACCGACGTGCCATCGCGTCGCAGGAAGCCGGGTTCTTTGCCGAAGAGATATTGCCACTGGGTGGGTTACGTGATGATGAAGGTCCTCGAACACCAAATCGGGCAAAAATGCGTGAACTTCAAACCATGCGTCCAAACGGTATCCATACCCCGGCGACTGCCTCTCAGATCAGTGACGGTGCAGCATTATTAGCAATCGCGTCCGAACGGGCAGTTGAAGAGTATGGTTTAGTGCCGCGGGCGCGTATTCATCACGTTTCGGCACGTGCTGATGACCCAGTGATGATGTTGTCAGCTCCAATTCGGGCTACCCGTTTTGCACTTGAACGCACAGGCATGGATATTAACGAGTTCGATGCTATCGAGATCAACGAGGCTTTCGCAGCCGTTGTGCTTGCCTGGGAAAAAGAGCTTCGGCCTGATATGTCCAAAGTCAATATGCATGGTGGCGCGATTGCTTTAGGACACCCGATTGGTGCAACCGGTGCACGGCTGATGACGACCTTGCTGCATTCACTAGAAAACTCAGGTGGTCGCTTTGGTCTGCAAACGATGTGTGAGGGTGGAGGCCAAGCTAACGTCACCATTATTGAGCGTTTGGACAATTAAATTCAGGCCCCTGGTAACAAATGTCAGTTTCTTCTAGCTTAGCCACGTGAATTTCTACGACGGAGTTTCTCTATGAATTCGTTTAATGCCGGCTCCACCTCCCTTGACCAACAGATTCGCATTAGCCAGCGAAATTCGGTCTCATTGCAATTTTCTCGCGTCGCAGAAACACAGCGCGAAAAAGTGGCACTCAAGTATCTCGAACGAAGCTGGACTTACACCGCCTTAGATCAAGCAATTACCATTACCGCAGCCAGGTTGCGCCAGCTAGGGTTACATAAGGGAGACCGGCTTGCAGTCATGGGAAAGAACTCGGATGTATTTCTTATACTTTTCTTCGCAGCCTCACGAGCCGGTTTAGTTCATGTGCCGATTAACTTTGCACTAACTGGGCCGGAACTACAGTATCTCGTTGCCGATAGTTCAGCTTCGGCGATCATCGTAGATGATGAGTACGTCGATACGGTTCGAGAAGTTGCCGCTGTTGATAAAGGCCCCAGCGTCGTTGCAATTTCCGAAATCTTAGCTCATCTGCAGGATGTTCTGGCAAACGATGATGATCTTGCTGAGTGTCTTACCTATGACGACTGGGATACAGCTGAGGAAACTGATCTTGTTCAATTGCTTTATACCTCAGGGACAACCTCTGCCCCCAAAGGGGCAATGCTTACGCATCGAGCGTTGCTGGCACACTATAATGGAACGATTCCAGCCCTGGATCTAAGTGCTAAAGATAACCCGCTAACAGCTATGCCGTTGTATCACTCTGCTGCAATGCATGTCTTTACCAACCCATATTTGATGCTGGGTGCTACTATCCGGTTGCTTCGTATCCCTGAAATCCCCGAAATTCTGCAACGCATAGAAGACGAGAAGATTGGTTCGCTATTTCTTGCGCCCACCGTTTGGGTTCCATTATCACAGCATCCGGACTTAGAGAAGCGCGATCTAACCACTTTGACTAAGGCGCAGTATGGGGCTTCAATCATGCCCGTTACGGTATTGCAGCGCTTACGTTCGAACTATCCAGATATTGGCTTCTACAACTGTTTCGGACAAAGTGAGATGGCACCGTTATGTACGGTGTTGCGTCCAGAAGAACATGACGAGCGCCCAGCATCAGCGGGTCGGCCAATCTCAACTGTTCAAATGCGAGTGGTAGACCCTACTACCGGTGAAGATAGTGGTGTGGGTGTAGCAGGTGAAGTGCAATATCGATCACCACAGCTATTCTCTGGGTACTGGAATAAACCGGAGCAGACAGCCGAAGCATTTATGGATGGCTGGTTCCGCTCCGGTGACATGGTGACTAAAGATGCACAAGGCTACATCGAAGTAGTCGATCGGATCAAAGATGTAATTAATACTGGGGGTATTTTGGTGGCCTCCAGAGAAGTCGAAGACGCCATTTATCGTCATGAAGCTGTTGCTGAAGTGGCTGTGGTGGGCCGTGCTCACGAGAAATGGATTGAGCAAGTCACCGCGGTAATCGTACTTAAAAGTGGTTATGAACAGGTCACCGGCAACGACATTCGAGAGTTTACCCGTCAGTATTTAGCCCGTCATAAAGTGCCGGGGCAGGTTGAATTTGTCGCAGAACTACCGAGAAACCAGTCGGGGAAAATTCTTAAACGCGAGCTGAAGTAACCAAATTGCTTTAGCGGAACTGCGCATCTGAGAACTCGAATCCATAGCCGTCACTAGAGGTGCGTTTTGCTAGTATAGCTGCAGTATGTTGGCCTTGGTCGCCGTGGACGCCGATTTCGTCTTGTCGAAGCGTCACACGACGGATCTTGCCAGACACCGTTTTCGGCAGCTCGGTTACAAACTCCAAGCGACGAATCCGAGCGTAAGGTTGCAACGTGGTGCGCGCATGAGAAAAAATATCATGGGCCGTTTCAGCGGTTGGTAAGTAGCCTGGGGCAAGCACCACATATGCCTTGGGAACTGCTGTACGAATCGGGTCTGGACTGGGCACCACTGCCACTTCTGAGATGGCTGGGTACCCCATTAGCCCGTTTTCTAATTCAAAGGGTGACAACTTATAATCAGAGGCTTTAAATAGGTCATCGGCTCGACCGACATATGTGTAAATACCTTTTGCATCGCGTGACATGAGATCTCCGGTGAGATATAACTCAGATCCGAAAGCTTCGACATTGCGTTCAGCATCTAAATAGTACCCAGGGGTCAACCCTACGGGCTCGGGGCCAAGCCGTAATGCGACTTGGCCGGTACCGGCTCCGTCAATAAGCTTGCCCGTTACTTCGTCGACTAGCTCAATGTGAAAACCAGGAAGTGGTTTGCCAAGCGCCCCGGCAGCAACTTCAAGCCCAGGTGTGGTGGCAATTTGAAGGGTAGTTTCTGTTTGTCCATAACCATCTCGGATAGTTACTCCCCAAGCATGTTGGACTTGCTGCAGCGTGGCGAGATTTAGCGGTTCGCCCGCCGAAAGGGCATTAGTCGGTGGGTTATTTAGCCGTCCCATATCAGCGTGAACTAGCATGCGCCAGACGGTGGGTGGAGCACAAAGACTGGTCACTTCGAATTTGGCAATCACATCTAATACGTTGGCAGGGTCAAAACGTGCATAGTTGACCGCTAACACAGTTGCCTCACCTATCCATGGAGCAAAAAATGACGACCACGCATGTTTGCCCCATCCCGGCGAAGAAATATTGAGGTGCACGTCGTCACTATCTACACCAAGCCAGTACAGGGTTGAGAAATGCCCAACTGAATAGGACTGCTGGGTGTGCAGTACCATTTTTGGTTCACTGGTGGTGCCCGATGTGAAATACACCAGCATTTCGGCGTCGGCTGGGGTGGGACCATCAATGACAAATTCCCGATTGCATGAGTAAGCATCGGTGTATGCATAGGTGTTGGAAATGGTTTCCTTGCCGGTAACAACTATGCCTAGCGAATTTGGATCAACCCCAAATTTAGCGAGCTTCTGAATTTTGTAGATATTCTGGGGGTTAGTCAGGATCCAGTCGACATTTGCTCGCTGGATTCGCGAAGCCAGCGCTTTGGCATCGAGCATGACGGTAGTCGGCAGGATAACGGCGCCAATTTTGATGGAAGCTAGCATAGCTTCCCATAGCTCCACCTCGTTATCCAACATCATCATGAACTTATCCCCGCGGGTAACGCCAAGTGACTGCAACCAGCCTGCGACCTGTGTTGATCTGGCCGAAAGCTGCGCGAAAGTCAAAATCTGAGTCCCAGCATCGCCGGTGACTATCAAGGCCGGCTGATCGGAGCGGTCAGGGTTTTTGGCAATGACATCAAACCAGTCAAGTCCGAAATTGAAGTTTTCGAGGTGGGGCCAGCTGAACTGCTCAACTGCCTCGTTCAGGTCCAACGCCATGAGACGATCACGGGCAGCACGGTATTGTTCGCTGACGTTCATTGAGCATCCTTATCCCGAAGATTGCAAATATTATGACAGTCTAATCAACTGTCATATGTGCCTAGTCATGTGCGTCGTTATCAGTGCAGATGCGGTACGGCTGAGCGCATCGCTGCATTGGGCACTAACCCCTATTTCCAACCCAGCAATTTAAACGTCTCATACCAACCGGCAAAAATTTCCCGGTTCCGTTCAGGCCCCAATTGTGCAGGATTGGCAAAAAGCACGTAGTCAGCATCAACGACTGCTTGGTCTTGGGAAAGCAGCTGAGCTAGTTCCTCTACGGGGCCGACGTACGTTGGACCTGAGCGTGCCGGACTGCCATCTAAGTGGCCAGCCTGATCAAGAGTACTACCGGCTTGCCCGAACAATCGCTCATCGGCACTTGAACGTATAGCAAACATTGAACGAGTCACGGCGGTCATGCCACCGGTGCTAAATCCGGAGGCCTCATAGGCTCGTTTGTATTGCCGGATCTGTTCGGCTTGTTGAACATGAAATGGGCGGCCATCGTCTTGCAACAGTAGCGTGGATGACAATAAGTTATAGCCTTGTTCGCCCGCGACACTTCCGGAAGCAACTGATCCGGAGCCCCACCACAGACGATTAAGTAAGGTCGGGGACTGCGGCTGTGTCACCAGCTGGGTTGCCCCACCCGGTGACCAGGGAGAATTCGGGTCACCGGTGGCTACTGGATTACCGCCAAGAGCCTGCCGTATCCGCTGACCACGGGATTGGGCGACATCGCTCCAAGTTTGGCCGGGCTCGAGGGTATAGCCGAACTGTGTTTGCCCATCCAGGGCGGCTTCTGGTGACCCACGAGAAATCCCCAACTGCAGTCGTTCAGAGGAAATGAGATCTGTGGTGGCGGCCTGTTCAGCAAAATAGAGTGGATTTTCATAACGCAAATCAATGACACCGGTACCCAGTTCGATTGTTGAGGTTTGGGCAGCCATGGCAGCAAGTACTGGAAACGGTGAGGAAATCATCCACTGAAAGTGGTGCACACGAAACCAGGCACCATCAAGACCTTCTTCCTCAGCGGCTATCGTCATCGCGAGTTGGTCATCGAATGCGGTTTTTGCGGTAACGGTCCCCGTCTGCCGGTTGTAGCCAAAATTTCCAAAGTTTAGGAATCCGAGTTTTTTCTGCATAACTTAGAAACATTTCAAATCTGAAAGATATTCCAAATGGGTTCGGTCTCGCGAGTCTTGTGGCTGCAATTTCTCCACAGGCTCAGGCCAGAACTGGGTGTTTCGTTGGTGAATCTGGGATACTAGGTCTGTTATGACTACCGCTCACACAAAGACACCCACAGCCGGACCGGGTCCTGCATTCGCCGCTCGGCAACGTGGCACCGGAGACCAAGGCGAAGACCACCCTGTGCCGTCGAAAAATGCCATGCAGCTGCCACCGCTGCAGATCGGCAACTTAGATATCGACGTTCCGGTTGTGCTGGCACCCATGGCAGGCATTACGAACACCGCTTTTCGGCGCTTGTGCCGCGAGTATGGGGGAGGGCTTTATGTCTCCGAGATGGTGACGGCCCGTGCCCTTGTAGAACGCCACCCAGAGTCCATGCGAATCATTGACCACGATGACGACGAGGTCCCTCGCTCGGTGCAACTGTACTCGGTAGACCCGGTCTATACGCGTAAAGCGGTACGCATGCTGGTCGAAGAAGATCGCACCGATCATCTGGACTTAAACTTTGGCTGTCCAGTGCCCAAGGTTACTCGCAATGGTGGGGGATCGGCTCTTCCGTGGAAAATTGAATTGTTCACCGCCATTATCCAGGGCGCCGTGAAGGAAGCCGAACGCGCTAACATACCCGTGACCATCAAAATGCGGCGTGGTATCGATGAAGACCACCTGACCTATTTAGAAGCAGCCCGTCGTGCCGTTGATGTCGGAGTGTCCGCGGTAGCCTTGCACGGAAGAACGATGCGTCAACACTATTCCGGCCAAGCAAATTGGGACTCGATTGCTCGGTTAAAAGAAGCTATTACAGATGTTCCAGTATTGGGTAACGGCGACATTTGGTCGGCAGAAGACGCCATGGCCATGATCGAATATACCGGTGCCGATGGCGTAGTGATTGGTCGCGGTTGTCAAGGTCGCCCCTGGTTATTTGGTGATGTGCAAAACGCCTTTACAGGTTCCGAACAGCGTTTTCATCCCGATCAGGGCACTGTAGCCGATGTACTTTATCGCCATGCTGAACTTCTTGTCGAAACCTTCGGCGGTAACGAAGACAAAGCAATGCGTGACATCCGCAAACACGTCTCATGGTATTTTAAAGGCTATCCGGTAGGCGGCGATATGCGTCGGTCATTAACCGCCGTGGAAACACTGGAGCAATTGCGTGAACTTTTGGCCACCGTAGATCGAACCGTGCCCTATCCTGGCGCCGATGCTGAGGGACCACGTGGCCGAGCTGGTGCCCCGAAAAAACCGCACCTGCCCGAAGGCTGGCTTGACTCCCAAGACATCACCGATGAACATCGGGCTCAGATTCATGAAGCAGAGCTAGACATTTCCGGGGGCTAAAGGGTGAGCAGCGGCAATCAACCAAGCAACGGGCATAAGGCAAAAGTCCCCAAAGCCCCACAGCAACCTAGCCTTTTTTGGCCACAACACAGGCCACCCTATGCAGGCGAAGCTACCCAGACACCTGGCTATGACGTCTGGGATATGGCCCGCTGGGTTCCTGAGCCTAAAAAATCAACCTATCGGTCCGACTTTGAACGTGATCGCGCTCGCATTTTACATTCGGCCGCCTTGCGCCGGCTCGCCGCCAAAACCCAAGTCGTGTCACCTGGTGACGATGATTTTATCCGCAACCGACTGACACATTCATTAGAGGTTGCCCAAGTGGGCCGCGAATTCGGCCGCTCCTTAGGTTGCGATCCAGATGTCGTTGATGCAGCATGTCTGTCACACGATTTGGGGCATCCACCGTTTGGTCATAATGGGGAAAAGGCACTTGATGAGGCCGCAGCCCAGGTTGGCGGATTTGAAGGCAATGCTCAAACGTTACGGTTGCTATCACGGCTTGAACCCAAGAAAATGACCGATGATGGTGCCGCTGCCGGTCTGAATCTCACCCGCGCTACTTTAGATGCTGCGACAAAATACCCCTGGCGGAAACAAGACGCACCATTGCAAGCTGATGGCCAGCCAACGCGAAAGTTTGGAGTCTACGATGACGATGCCGCCGTCTTCGGTTGGTTCCGCCAGGGTGTCGAAGCCCAACGGTTATCTATGGAAGCTCAGGTTATGGACCTGGCAGACGATATTTCCTACTGCGTCCACGATGTGGAAGACGGCATAGTTTCTGGCATGTTCCAGTTAGGCTGGGTTGCCGACACAGACCAACGTCAAGGCGTTATCGACACGACTCGGCACTGGTATCTGCCCTATACAGACCCGGCGGCTATTGATGCTGCTCTGGGCCGGCTGGAAGCAACCACAACTTGGGTGACCAGCGCCGACGGGGCCCGTCACGCGCATGCCGCGCTCAAGGATATGACATCCCAGCTCATCGGACGGTTTTCCACTGCTGCTTTTGAAGCGACACGAGATGCATACGGTAATGACCCTCTAACCAGGCATACCGCTGACGTCGTCATTCCGGAAAACACGCAGATTGAGATCGCCACGATGAAAGGAATTGCGGCGCACTATGTGATGTCATCGGAGCGTCGTCAGCCACTCTATGAAGCCCAGCGGGAGATCTTGTTGGAGTTGGTTGATTTTCTATTCGCCACCGAAGACCGTTTCTTAGAGCCCATGTACGCTGAAGACTGGAGGAACGCCAGTACCGATGCGGCCCGTCAACGTGTCGTGATTGACCAAGTAGCTGCTCTGACAGATCATTCGGCGCTGATGTGGCACGGTACTTTAGTGCGTGGAACGGCACAGCCTACAACCCTGCCGCACGGGCTGTACCTTTAGGTCAATAGCCCAGCGAGCATTTCTGGAATTGCCATTGCTGCTGTTGACCCAAGATATACGTCCGCTTTATTCGACAGTTCAGTAGGGGTTGGGTTAATTTCGAGAACCGCAGCACCAGCGTCTTGCCCTAGAAATGGCAGCGAAGCTGATGGTTGTACTAGTCCGGAAGAACCAACCACGACTACCAAATCTGCTTTACGTAGTGCATCTATGGCAGTTTGGAAAGCCGGCTCGGGAAGGCTTTCACCAAACCAGACAACACCTGGACGTAGTAGCCCAGAATCACAATGTGGACAGTCGACTGCTGAGAGCACGTTATCCCGATGGAATTGTTGATCGGGTCGTATTCCGGTATGTGCCGGATCAAAGGCTGCCGCTTTGTGGCAATCCAAGCAATGGTATTGATGTAGTGAACCGTGTAAATGCAGCACTTTCTGCGCACCACCGCGCTCGTGTAAGTCGTCGACATTCTGAGTGGCCACGGTCAGTGAACCTTCGATGCCAGCCAGGTATCGTTGCCATGCACCAATGTAATTATGTCCGATATGAGGTTCTACGCTGTTGACCAGTACCGCCCGCCAGACGTACCAGGTCCAAACCATTGATGGATTACTCCGGAAGGCGTCTTCTGTGGCCAACTGCTCGGGTTTGAAACGTTCCCATAGACCACTTTGAGCGTCGCGGAAAGTGGGGACACCGGAGTCTGCCGACATACCCGCTCCCGACAGAACTACAACGGATCGAGCCTGTCGAGCCAGTTGGCTAGCTTTATCCCAATCATTCGGCACTAAAACAGCTCCGGCAAAATGCTGCTTGCGGTTCCATTGATGTAGACATCAGCATCGTCAGACAGCGGGGTATGGCTTGGATTAACTTCGATCAGCTTGGCTCCAGCTGCAGAAGCAGCAACCGGCAATGATGCCGCCGGCTGAACGATATTGGAGGTTCCTACCACGAGCGCCACGTCTGCCAAACGGACCGCATCCAGGGCATCATCCATGGCTTGTTGGGGAAGCTGCTCACCAAACAACACAATATCTGGACGAATAAATCCATGTGAACAACTAGTGCATTTAGGGGGATCTTCTAATTTCAGCTGATCTAGCTCCGGGGTCGCGGCTAGCTGCTCATCAGTGGCATCTTCTAGTTCGTATTCGGCTGGACTGTCGCATTCAAAACAGCGAAACGTGAAAGTTGTCCCGTGCAAATGCGACAGTACTTTAGCACCCCCGCGCTCGTGAAGATCATCGATATTTTGAGTAATGATGTCTAGCTTGCCGCCATTTTGCTGGAGGTGTTGCTGCCACGACCCAAGAGCGACGTGGCCATCATGGGGAACAACGGAGCGCATCAGCCGTGCTTGATACAGCACCCAGGACCACACTAAATCCGGCTGGTTGGCCATGGCTTCAGGGGTAGCCAATTGCTCCGGTGAATACTTTTCCCAAAGGCCCGTCCGCGCATCACGATAGGTGGGAACACCCGATTCCGCAGACATGCCCGCCCCAGTCAACACGGCGATACGTTGTGCATCACGAACCAACCCACGGGCGGCATGAATGGCTGAAGTTGAAGTTTCCGACATAACCACCACTTTAGGCTAGGGACCCGAACTCAGCCAGATGTAGTCGCGGACGGCAGAACCGTGGAATGTTCTATAGTCAAGACTTTATGAAGCAGAAATTTCTAGCTCAATTTCTGCACCATTATTGTCTAGGAGCTCCACCTCCCAGTGGAGATTGTCGTCATCTTCGTCTAGCTCAATTTCGTCGAAGTCGGCATCAGGGTGTTCATCAAAGGCCTGATCTAACGCTTCGGCGACGGTTACATTGGCTTGTTCAGCATCGCGAATATCGTCGTCATCGGATTCAGTTTCGTCAAGACTGACATCCCCATCCGGTGTCACGTCCAGTTCGTCAACGGTATCGTCGGAGACGACATCTACATCATAAAGTGAGCCTTGGTTCTCTAGTTCTATACTGATGATGATTCCATCAGCGTATTCAGCTTCAACTGCATCGATGACTTTATAGACTTCATCGTTATCTGCCGCAGCTTCGTCGGTGCCATCGTCAGGAGTGTTGTCGGAGGGTCCTTCACCGGTAGGGGCAGGCGACTCTTGTGTATCTTGATCTGCGGTCGGGTCATCTTGTGCGGGTTCTTGTGTCGAACATGCGGTGAAAAGGGCCAGCGCGACGACACCAACAAGACTTACAGAAAAACGTAGCCGGGCTGTTCTGGTCGTGTTAAACATGGGCATATGTCCTTTGCGCAGATTTTGCAGGTTCATCATAAGTAAGTATATCGGTTTTACTAATTGTCATATAACAGGCGTTAAGCCATAGCAGCATTGCATAACATCAGGCATGCAGGCTCAGTCATAGTTATCCACAGGCTGAATGGTTTACCTACTTGAAATTGGCGATGCCGTTTAGACTGAAGACCATGGCAGGACGCATTACTCGACAATCCATCGATAAGGTACTTGAGGCAACCGATCTGAAAGCTGTAGTTGAAGAACATGTTTCTCTGCGAACAGCTGGTATTGGTTCGTATAAAGGGCTCTGTCCATTTCATGACGAACGCACCCCGTCCTTCCATGTAACACCAGCGAAGGGTTTTTACCATTGTTTTGGCTGTCAAGAATCTGGCGATGCCATCAAATTCCTGATGGAACTGCAACACACCTCGTTTACTGAAACGGTCGAAATTCTTGCGATGCGAGCTAATGTCGAGCTGGATTTTGAAGAAGGTGAAGCACCTGACCGAGAGGCAACGACCACGCGCCAACGTCTGTTACAAGCACACCAGATTGCTGATGAATACTACCAACAAGCTCTTGAATCGCCGGCCGGCATGGCGGGCCGGGAATTTCTGCAGAATAAAGGCTTCACTAAAAATGATGCGAAGCATTTTGGTATCGGCTATTCGCCATCTGGGTGGGGTAATTTGCTCTCCCATCTGCAGCAGCGTGGATTTTCTGTCGAGGAACTGAAAGAAACGGGGCTTTTTTCAGAAGGGCGGCGTGGTCTCTACGATCGATTTCGGAATCGTTTGATGTGGCCAATAAAGGATATGACTGGCAATACCATTGGCTATGGTGCTCGACAGTTAGCAGATGATGACAACGGGCCGAAATATTTGAACACGCCGGAAACCACCCTCTATAAGAAATCCCGGGTATTGTACGGGCTGAACTTGGCTAAAAATGAGATCGCAAAACAACGGCAGCTTGTTGTGGTCGAAGGGTATACCGATGTCATGGCGGCGCATCTTGCTGGAATTACTACTGCTGTAGCCACCTGCGGGACTGCATTTGGTGAAGGGCATGTTCGTATTGCACGACGGCTCATCACCGACGATGGATCTGGTGGCGAGATTATTTTTACCTTTGATGGTGACGTAGCGGGACAAAAGGCAGCGATGCGTGCTTTTGAATTTGATAACCAAATCGTTGCTAAGACTTTTGTAGCGGTCGCGCCGGAAGGCCAAGACCCCAACGATTTGCGGCAGCTTTACGGTGATGATGCTGTTCGTCGTCTTATTGAATCGCGTGAGCCGTTATTTGAATTCGCAATCAAAACCCGATTGAAAGAGTACAACCTCGATTCTGTAGAGGGCCGAACCGGGGCGCTGCACTACGCGGCACCAATCGTTAAAGAAATTCGCGATCCTCTAATGCGTGACGGATATATTCGCGAGCTTGCTGGGTGGATCGGTATGGATATTGATGCTGTTCATGGCGCCGTTCAACGGGCTCCAAAAGCTTCCGACGTCAAAAGATCTAATGACAAGCAATACCAGGTACACGAGTCGCAGGGTGCTGATGCCCAAGATTTTCGGCCCGATCTTCGTGATCCTGTGGCACGGATGGAAAAGGAAGCTCTAGAAGTTATTCTTCAACGGCCCGAATCGTTATCTCAGGAGCAATGGAGAGCGTTGTATACCTCAAAGTTTAAAGTGCCGGTCTATAGTGCGATACAGACCGCTATTTTGGCTGCCGCTCGAAATGCGCAAGACACCTCCAATTGGGTCCAGCACGTAACCTCTGAAGTTCCAGAGCCGCTGTATTCTTTTGTCACAGAGCTTGCAGTGACGCCTTTGCCAGCATCCAGTGAGGAGGAAGTGATGCGTTACAGCCGTGACATCATGAACCGTCTACTAGAAATGCAAATTACGGAGCAAAAAGCCGACCTAATTGGCAGACTACAACGGTGGGATGCACAACAGGATCCCGAAGGTTTTCAGACCATCCAGCAGCGACTCGTCGAGTTGGAAAACCAACGGCGTTTCCTGCGTCCTATCGACTAATAAGTAGTCCGGGGCAGGAAACGCCGTCACGCCAAGTAAGTTATTGGCTGGACCTCAGGGTGTGAAGTGGAGTTTCAACGAGTAAGAAACCTGTTGGTGGCTAACTTAGATAGCCCAGGACACAGCATTGCCAGCTAATCCCACAAGAGAAGTGGCATTATCTTCGCCAGCACCTTCGATATCGGCGTCGTCGTCATCGGTGTCCTGATCCATCGGGTCTTCATTGGTGTCCTCGTCTGCAGGATCGTCACCTTCAGGATCTTCGCCCATGGGGTCGTCTTCCATATCGTCCCCATTATCCCCGGTGTCTTCTTGGGCCGGGTCGCTCTGTTCCATATCTGGTTCCGCAGGTTCTTGCTCCTGAGGCTCGTCATCTCCGCCGCAAGCAGTGAAGAGGGCTAGAGCAGCCACGCCCACGAGACCGGTGTATAGCTTGGAACGGTTAGAATCGGTTTTCTTAAACACGGCTTAACTCCTTACGTTCGTTCAGCTTTTCGTTCTATCGGTTTTTCAAGATGGCCCTGAAGAGGTCCAACTGGTTACCAACTCTACTGACCACATGGCATGGTTTGCACCCAGCTATGAGTGATCGAGGAGCAAAGATTTGAGCTGAATTCGTTGATTAGACAATCTAGAAAAAGGTCTGCTATAGTATTCTTTTGTTGCCTTCCCCCATAGCTCAACGGCAGAGCACTCGACTGTTAATCGAGTGGTTACTGGTTCGAATCCAGTTGGGGGAGCGGATTAGCCCCGTCCAGATGGACGGGGCTTTTTTACTGCCTGGTTAGAGACTTTGTGGGGGCTCATCGTTGCAATGTCGCCTTGTATATCCGGGCCGCGAGGATTCAACGTGGTGGGCTTTCGGCTCAATTCTGGTGTTTTAAAGATGGAAGTGTACTGCGATGCCACGTCTGAATCGCTGCAATTGGCTAGCGTTTAACAGGGATAGGGGATAACAAAGAATTCCATGACAGTGTTCATGAAATTATGATGGAATTTTTAGTAAATTTGGCGTGTCGTCCAGCATATTTTGTGTGAACAAAATCCTTAGTGCTTGCTCAATCAGAGTATGTAAGTGAAAGTGTATGTATGTGGATTGGCTGGAACGAATTCGATATCCTGCTCGGTGATGTGCACTCGTTGAAGGCAAAACGTTCGGTAGTGCGGCCAATCATCGCCGACATTCGTAGACACTTCCAAGTGTTTGCAGCTGAGGTGGAAGACGCCCAACTTCATCGTCGTACCGTCATAGGAATTTCACTGGTGAGTAGTGATCGCTCACACGTGGAAGAGACGCTTACTAAAATTGAGGAATTTGTTGCCAGAAGACCTGAAATCGACTTGTTATCATCGAAAATGCGGATCATTCAATCTTCAGATTTCTAGGCTTCTACATCGGCAATCCGGTTCCTTGGATTAGAGAAAATCCAGATTCGAACTTCAAAGGTTGCACTGCCCAACTGGAAGTATCAGGCTAATAAACTAGACCACGTATCAAGATAGTTATCGTCCGGTTTATACTGGTCAAAGATAGCAACAAAGATTCAACCACATCACACGTACGAAGGTAGTGACTAATGACCACCAACGGTTCACCACAGGTGACGACTAAAACTCGGATGAGTTCGCTGCTTGACCTGCTGACAACCCTTTTCCGGTTGGTCCCGAAACAGCTGACCGATAATCTGTCGCTGTTGAGTACTCAACTCAAGACGAAAGGTATCCGTGCCGGCACAGGTGTCGGTATTGCCGTCATTGGCTTACTTTTTGGCTCGATCACATTTATTGCACTAGTGATCGCTTTGGTTGGTGCTTTTATAGCTGAGGTGCCGTTATGGCAGACAGCCTTATGGGTAGCTTTAGGTGCCTTTGTTGTGATGCTTGTCTTACTTGTTGTGGGCGCCATGGTCGTGCGCACTGGTTTCCCACTATTGCCTCCAGAAATTATTCGAGGAGTTAAACATGACGTAGGCTATGTCCTAAAGGGCAACGCCTTTGACCCGGTGGAATTTGACCGACTCGAAGAAGAACGTCGACAGCAAAAACTGGTTGAGAAGCAACGTCGTCAAGAGGAAGCTAAGCGCGCTAAGAAAGAACAGAAGCGTGCAGTACGTCGCGGTGAAGCAGCAGAGTCGTTACCCAAAACCGAACCCACGGAAGCACAAATCCTTCATCGGATGGAATTGCGTCGTCGCCATCTAGGCGATATTCGTTCCGGTGTTGACGAGAAAACAGATTTTCGGGGGCAGTTCAACACGTTCAAACGTCATGCGACCGGCAACATTGCCCGAGATAATGTTGAAAACGCCACATCGCCATTGGCGCCACATCACTCTGCCGCGCGCGCTGGCGAAAAAGTTAATGATGGTGTCGAATACGTAAAAGATCGTTGGCAGCCCCTGACCGTACTTGGCGCTTCGGTAACTACCGCTGCAGTGCTTTTGCGTCGGCTGCGACGCCGGTAGGTCTTTGTTGATATATGGGCAAACCCCACAGTGAGGTTGACATGAACCGACCAGTGAATCCAGAGCCGAATGACGATGCTGGACTCACTGTGGGCAATGATTGGCTAACTATTCCAAACCTAGTGACATTGATTAGGTTTTTGTTGGTCCCAGTGTTTGTTTGGCTCATGTTCAGAGATGATTACGGCAATGCACTCATTATTCTTGTTGTCTTATTCTCGACCGATTGGATTGATGGGTTCCTAGCGCGCAAACTGAAACAGGGGTCTACCGTTGGAAAGTGGCTAGATCCACTGGCGGATAGGCTTTCACTTTGGGTTGTTGTAATCAGCGTGGCTATGTCCGGACTAGCTCCATTCTGGTTGGTTTTTGCGTTAGTCGTACCAGACCTTGTATTAGCAGGATGTATGGCGCTTATTTACGCAGGTAACCCTCAAATGGAAGTTACTATCCTGGGCAAAGCCCGAACAATTGCACTTATGATAGGCATCCCGTTGCTTTTGCTCGCGGAAGCACCTTTTATGAGCTCGTATGTCTGGCATCCTATTGCTGTAGGAGTACTGGCAATCGGGGCCGGAGGCCATATTATTGCCAGCTCTGATTACCTGAGGCAAGGTATTCGGAACGCGGACCAAATGCGACAGGTAGGGTTGCAGCCACGCAATAAAGCAGATCGGGCAGAATTTTTTGAGGCTATATAGATACATCCGCGCAAGATGATAATGTCATTGTGATTTATGGCCATCTTTATGTTTTGAGCCTTTAGGAGTTATGCTGTGGTGTCTGATAGCAAAAGCTCGCCGCCACGAGTGCTGATAGCGGCTGATACTTACCCACCACACGTAAACGGTGCAGCAAAATCCTGCCATCGTCTTGCCATTAAGCTCACGGCTTCTGGCTATGATGTGCATGTGGTTTCCCCGCACTACACTTCAGGCCCAAGCACGATCGAATTTCACGAAGAGGCCACTGTACATCGGTTACGTTCCTATGCGGCACCCACCCATGAGTACTACCGTCTTGTCATGCCTTGGTATGCCAACCGGGCTGTCGATGACTTATTGGTTGAACTATCCCCAGACGTTGTGCATGCCCAGTGCCATTACATGGTTGGGGATGCTGCGATTACTGCAGCAGAGCGTCGACGTATCCGATTGATCTGTACTAATCATTTCATGCCGGAGAACTTAGATCCGTTCATCCCAGGCCCGCAATTCTTCAAAAACTTTGTGTCCCGGCGATCATGGTATGACATGGGTCGTCTTATGCGAAAAGCAAATGTCATTACGACGCCGACACCGCTGTCTGCCCAAAACATGAACCAAAAGGCGAACCTAAACTATGTAGTACCTGTTTCCAACGGTATTGACGTAGCGAAATATGAATTACGCGACGGTGAACAGATTCCTGCACATTCACACCCAACAGTCCTATTTGTTGGCCGCTTAGCCGTCGAAAAAAACGTGCACGTCTTGTTACATGCTCTAACGATGACTAGTTTAGATGTTCATGCTGAAATCATTGGCGACGGCGAGCAACGCGACTATCTGCATCGGTTAGCAGAAGAATTGGGAATCGCAGATCGGGTTGTGTTTCGAGGCCTAGTCTCAGAAAGCGACCTGCGTGAAGCGTATCTTCGGGCTGATATATTTACTCAGCCCTGTACTGCGGAACTGCAGTCGTTGGCCTCGCTTGAAGCCATGAGCGCTTCTACACCGGTCGTGCTGGCTAATGCGCTTGCATTGCCGCACCTAGTGGCAGAAGGGGTTAATGGCTACCTATTTGAACCTAACAACCCGGCAGATATGGCGCAAAAAATCGATACCGTTTTAGGCGCCACTTCTGAGGAACGCCATGCCATGGGGCAAGCGTCCCATAAATTCGCGTCTGCACATGCCCACGAGAAAATCATGGATATCATTTTCAAAATGTACGGTGGTGCCACGTCAGATGAAGTAGCAGTGATGGTTTCCGATGCTCAGCTGCGTTAGACTATGAGACTGTGTCATTCACAGTGCACCTTGGTGTATCCCAGCAAGGTAATGTGAGGACATCTGAGGGGTGTTAGCTCAGTCGGTTAGAGCAGAGGACTCATAATCCTTTGGTCGCGGGTTCAAGTCCCGCACACCCTACCAATTAGCTCACTGAATTATCGGTGGGATAATCCGTGCCGGGGGAGTAATGATGCGTTTATTCATGGATGGTCGTTATCTCAGAACCGACTACCATGATGGCATCTCACGTTACAGCTACTCGCTGATTCATGCGGTAGCAGCTATGAGCGATCCCACGGTGATCATACATAACAATGCTCAGCGCGACTTGCTACCTGACAATGTCGATGCGGTGGAATTTCATGCACCGACTTCTGCCCGAGAGCCGTTATCGGCCCTAACCTTAAACCATTTTAAACCGGATGTCGTATTTTCCCCGATGCAAACCATCGGCTCGGTCGGTCGCAATTTTGGACTCATTCTCACGTTACATGACCTGATTTATTATCAACATAGGACTCCGCCACGCGATTTGCCGCAGGCTATACGTGGGTTGTGGTACTTATATCACTTAACCTATCTACCGCAACGTATGCTGCTCAACGGCGCCGATGCTGTAGCCACTGTGTCGAGGACATCACAGCGGCTCATTAGAAAACACCGTCTAACCAGAAGGCCTGTTCGTGTCATAGCTAATGCATCCCCTGAGGCCAGCCCACGTGATCCGGCCGGGTTTCGCGACAAAACACTGATTTATATGGGCTCCTTTATGGAGTATAAAAATGTAGAAACGCTTATCAGTGCTTTGCAGTATTTGCCAGGGTACCGCCTGCATTTATGTTCGCCAATATCAGCAAGTCGTCGTGATGAGCTAGTAAGCGTGGCACAGTTACAAGGCGTAGGATCCACACAACTTCAATTTCATAACGGAATTGACGATGTGGAATATCGTCATCTGCTCCGCTCAGCGACCGCACTTGTGACAATGTCGCGTTCGGAGGGCTATGGGCTACCTCTTGTTGAAGCGATGGCTGAGGGAACACCGGTGGTTGTTTCTGATCTGGAAATATTTCAAGAAGTAGCTGGCCAACATAACCCCGGAGCACAGTTTGTCAATATTGCTTCTGGGGCCGCTGATCGACAACTGGCCGATTGTGTAATGGCTTTGGAAGACAATAGAACTTTTATTTGGGCCTCGAACTGTGCTGCGAGACAGGCCAACAGGTCCAGATGGTCTGATTCTGCACTAGAGCTGCTGAAACTCGCTGAGGAGATTCATTTGCGTCGAAGCCGCCGAAAAGCTTAGGACGCTGAGTCAGGTTGGGTCAGAATGCACAGGCCACAAAATAGAAGGTTCGCTCCAACCCAACAAAAAAGCGGGATCTATATATAAGTCTCTAAGGGTAGAACCGATTTTCCATGCATCTGGCATACGGACACCCCAGTGCACGCACTGGGCGTCACAGTGAGAAGCGTCATCAGAGATTGAGCCGATAGTTTGGCCGGCGGCCACCTTATCACCCACCTCCAGTTCCGATTCGACAGGTTCCAACGACGTTATAAGCCCGTTGGAATGCTGAATACTGATGACGGGACGATCTACAACCACACCAACAAACGTCACTTCGCCACCATTTGGTGCTAGCACATCTGCACCACCGGCACGAATATCTATTCCTCGATGCGCCGATGACCAAGGCATATCGGGTGGTATAAACATTTGCACTAGGTCAGCTTCAGTGGCGTTTTGTATTGGTGGAAGCCAATCCGCGATACTTTGTGCAGCATAGCTGTGCGTGCGCGCATGCGTCACAGAAAGTGGCCCCAGCGCAATGGCAACGAATAATACTGGGATACCAAGAAGAACCAGAAGCTTAGTTGTTAAACAACTCGATAGGGAGGTAGCTGGTGAGAACTGATGCGGCATATCCCTAGAATGGGATACTATAGCCACTTTTGGAACGATTCCAGAACAAGCGTGGAAAACTCACTGTGCCATGATTTCTGTGTAAAACGTGTCCGGGTGGTGCAGTCGGATTTGGTCGGCAGAGTAAAGCATTTTGCATGTGGTGTCTTAGAAAAATGGCCTTAGGAAGCTTCTTCATTGTGGTGTGTTCGACGACACAATGGGTGCAATAAAACTTGCACAATAGGGTACACTGGGTGAAGCGATTGTGTGCCTACTTGTTGTAGGTACGGAATTGACTACGCGCGTGAAGAGTGCAGCCCAGTGTTGCAGCGTCACCCATCGGTCCAGAATGTTCTGGTCAGCGGTGTACTCCGAAGTATTCGCTCTCATGCTAGGCAGCTGGGAGAACCAGCTATATAAACTAACCGATAACTAGAAGGTTACTCCGCATGCGGAATAACCTTGAAGGAGCGACAATGTCCGTCGTAACTATGCGCGAAATGCTGGATTCTGGGGTCCACTTTGGCCACCAGACTCGTCGTTGGAACCCAAAGATGAAACGCTTCATCTTTACCGAACGCAACGGCATTTACATTATCGATCTACAGCAATCCCTGTCATTTATCGATCGTGCTTATGAGTTTGTCAAAGAAACCGTCGCACACGGTGGCAACATTCTTTTTGTGGGTACCAAAAAACAGGCCCAAGAAGCTATCGCTGAGCAAGCCACTCGTGTCGGCATGCCATACGTAAACCATCGCTGGTTGGGTGGTATGCTGACCAACTTTGCAACAGTATCAAAGCGCGTCGAGCGTATGAAAGAACTCGAAGAAATTGACTACGAGGATGTAGCGGGTTCAGGACGAACCAAGAAAGAACTGCTGCTGCTGGAACGCGAACTAGAAAAATTGCGGTCAAACCTTGGTGGTATCCGCAATATGAATCGGACGCCTTCTGCTGTGTGGATCATCGACACGAAGAAAGAGCACTTGGCCATAGACGAGGCCAATAAGCTGGGTATCCCTGTAGTTGCCATTCTAGACACCAACGCTGACCCAGACGAAGTTACCTATCCAATTCCAGGTAACGACGACGCCATTCGTTCAGTTGCGTTGCTGACCCGTGTGATCGCTGATGCTGTGGCTGATGGCTTGATGGCCCGCAATCAGGGCAAAACCGCAGCTGGCACAACCGAAGAGCCAATGGCTGAGTGGGAACGTGAACTGTTGGAATCTGGTCAGACTCAAGAGTCTGTTGATGACACCGCTGCCCCAGCTACTGAAGCGGCTGTAGATACTTCAGAGCAGGTCGAGGCCTCGCCAGAAGGCGAGCAGCCAGCAGCCAAGGAAAAATACTAAACCACACAACCACGTTTCGTTTTTGATTCGCGGGTGATCCCCGCAACGAACATCCAAGGAATGGGATATCTGTAATGGCCAATTACACAGTCAAAGACATCCAGGCACTGCGTGAACGTACCGGTGCTGGCATGATGGACGTCAAAAAGGCCTTGGACGAAGCTGATGGCGACGTTCAGAAAGCCATGGAAATTATTCGTGTCAAAGGCCTCCAGGGTGCAGCCAAACGTGAAGATCGTGCAGCTGCTGAAGGTCTGATCACAGCTACTGTCAAAGATGGCGTCGGCGTAATGATTGAAATTAACTCTGAAACAGACTTCGTTGCAAAGTCCGATAAATTCGTTGAACTTGGCAACACCGTTTTAGAAGTCGCAGTAGCCTCTGGTGCACAAAATCTGGACGATCTGCTGGCTGTCGATTACAACGGCAACCCACTGGGCGAATACGTCAAAGAAGAAGGTGCACTGTTAGGTGAAAAGGTAGAGGTCCGTCGTCTAGCACGCCTGGATGGTGCCTATGTAGACTCGTATCTACACCGCACCTCAGCTGATCTACCGGCCCAAGTTGGCGTTTTATTTGCAGTTGATGCCGATACTGAAACAGCTCAAACAGCTGCCCACGATGTTGCTGTCCATATCGCTGCGATGAGCCCAACCTACCTCAGCCGTGATGAAGTTCCAGAAGACACCGTTGCCAATGAGCGTCGTATTGCTGAAGAAACTGCTCGTGCTGAAGGCAAACCCGAACGCGCTATGCAGAACATTATTGAAGGTCGTTTGACTGGATACTTCAAAGAAGTGGCCCTGCTGGACCAGCCCTTTGCTAAGGACACCAAGACTACTGTCGGAGCTGTTCTTGAAGAAGCTGGCACGAAGGCTGTGTCATTTGCACGCTTCCGTGTTGGAGCCTAATGAATTCACCGACACCGACCGTGTCATGGTGAGCTAGGTATATACAGCATCGTTTCTACCTAACACTAGGGGGTGATCACCACAAACGGTGATCACCCCATTTTTATGCCCCGCGTCCCATCAGCACAACCAGGAGCATTGACTTGTCAGACACTCCAGCCATAAACATTCCAGGCGGATTACAAGACGGCCCAAGAAATTCACAGCTCGATGGCTTCACCCGTCGTCGAGTACTACTCAAACTTTCCGGTGAAGTCTTTGGTGGCGGCTCCATCGGGATCGATCCAGATACCGTACGTTCAGTAGCCCAGCAAATTGCTGAGGCAGCCGGCAAAGTCGAAATCTCGATCGTTGTCGGTGGTGGCAATTTCTTCCGCGGAGCCGAACTATCCAACAATGGTATGGACCGTCGCCGAGCTGATTACATGGGTATGCTAGGCACTGTCATGAATGCTTTAGCATTACAAGATTTTCTTATGCAGGCGGGCGTGGACACACGTGTGCAGTCGGCTATTCACATGTCACAAGTCGCCGAACCCTACATTCCACAGCGTGCCATTCGCCATATGGAAAAAAATCGTGTGGTCATTTTTGGCGCCGGAACTGGACTCCCATACTTCTCCACAGACACCGTGGCGGCACAACGAGCTTTAGAAATTCGAGCTGACCAGGTACTCATGGCAAAATCTGGAGTGGATGGTGTCTACACATCGGATCCAAAACTGGATAACGCTGCCCAAAAATTTACACATCTTACTTATGACGAGGCAATCGTAAAAAATATTCGCGTCATGGACCTTACGGCAATGACGATGTGTAAAGACAATCACTTAGATATGTTGGTATTCGGTATGGAAGGCGACGGCAACGTAACCAGCGCATTACTAGGTGATTCCAGTGGCACAGTTGTCACCCCCTAATAACACGTCCCCGTGTCTGTTTTAGACTTAGTTGCACACCCAAGATTTTATATAAGGAGAAACTGTGACCACATCTGCATTATCAGACGCCAAAAAGGCGATGGAACGCACGCTAGAGGCTACCCGTGAAGATTTCGCGGCTGTTCGGACCGGGCGCGCTAACCCTGGACTATACGCAAAAGTATTGGTCGACTACTACGGCAGCCCAACTCCACTGCAGCAACTGGCGTCGTTTGCCGTCCAAGATGCCCGTACCATTTTGATCTCACCATTTGATATCAACGCATTACGTGATATCGAAATTGCCTTGTCGTCTTCGGAAATTGGTGCCAACCCGTCCAATGATGGCAAAGTGATCCGGGTGGTCATGCCAGAACTGACCAAGGAGCGTCGTCAAGAATACGTCAAACTGATTAAATCTAAGGCCGAAGATCACCGCGTGTCGGTACGAAACTCGCGACGTAACGCTAAAGAAACCATCGACAAAATGGTAGATGACGGAGATATCGGCAAGGACGAAGGCCATCGGGCAGAAAAAGAACTTGACGAACTGACGCGCAAATACGTTGATCAGATCGACGAAATGGCGAAAAACAAAGAAGACGAACTCCTGGAGGTCTAGGCGTCGCAGCCTAAGCTCACATGTCCAAATCAGACCCAGAATCCGAAAAGTTACCGGTAATTGAACAGCTGGAGGGTTTCCCCGATCCTGTCCGTGATCCCGATACCGGCATGATCGTGCCCCAAACTCGGCGCGAACGGCGGGCGCTTGAAGCCGCCCAGGAAAAGGTGCTTGCCAGAAAAACCGCGCGCCAAAAAAGCCAGCAGTTGCAACCCGAGTCAACACCGTATGATGGAGAAAATAGCGCAACTGAAGACCTGGATTTTGGGTCTGATCCTGCTTCTGATCTGGACCCCGAAGAAACTACTGTTCTAACGGTCACACAGATTGATGAACAGCCCGTTCATACTCCCGAGCCACAGCCCGCCCAAGAGGCCACTCAGCCGGAACCGCGGGCTGGGCGAAACCTTCCGGCGGCTATTCTTGTAGGCCTTATTTTGCTCGGATCAGCCGTCGTCGGTATATTTTTCTACCCCATCGTACTAGCCATATTTATTGCTGTGCTGGTTCCCCTGGGTATTTGGGAACTGGCACAAGTTGTCAAAACTAAAAATATTTATCTGGCCTTAACACCCGCCTGGGTCGCTGGGTTAGGTATTCCTGTTGCTGCGTGGTTCGGCGGCGTCGACGCGATGGTATTTGCCTTATTTGGCAGTATTTTATTGACTGTATTTTGGACGGCAGTTGGCGAGCCTGATAAACCGGTTTCGTCTATGGCAACCACCATACTGGCGATCTTGTGGTTACCGTTTTTCCTCTCTTTTGGTATCACGCTGTTGCACGTTGAAGACGGTGCCTGGCTTGTAGTAATCACCGTTTTAGGCATAGTAGCCTCAGATACCTTCGGATATATCGTTGGCGCCACGCTTGGTAAGCATCGGATGGCCCCTAAAATTTCACCAAAGAAATCCTGGGAAGGTTTCTTCGGGTCATTATTGGGAGCCATTATTGTCTCGGTGGTGGTAACCCACTACAAACTTGAGTATGACTGGTGGGTCGGCATCATTATTGGAACCGTTGTCATGCTGGCTGCGACTGCCGGAGATTTTGCTGCCTCGATGGTAAAACGTGACTTTAATGTCAAGGATATGGGCAACACCCTGCCGGGACACGGCGGTGTAATGGACCGGCTAGACTCGATCGTATTCGCCATCCCCGTAGGCTACACCCTCTTTGTGGTCGTACTGCCACTAATCATGGGCTAAACGTCAAAGGAAGCACTGTGTCATCGAAGACTCACACGACCTCACCGTTTAATAGCGTCGCAAAACGCGACTATGGATATCACAACGCGCAAGTTGATGAATTTATCGCTGCCGCACGTCAAGCGTACGAAACTGACACCGGCATCAGCGCTGATATTGTTCAGGCAAAAACCTTCGACCTAGTACGTGGAGGTTACCGCACCGACCAGGTAGACGAAGTGTTGGAACGCCTTGAAGACGCACTACGTAAAGCAGAACGGGATGAATATATCGCTACCCACGGTCAACAGACCTGGGACCTGAAGCTCATCAGTCATTTAGAAGAGTTAATGGGCCGCCTGGAGCGTCCACGCCACGAGAAATTTCGGCCAGCAGCCACCGGAGTACCAGGCTATGACATGGATGAAGTTGACGTCTGCATGGCCCGAATTAATAGTCATCTTCAAGACGAAGACCATGTCCGTCTCCAAGATGTCCGCAACGTGACATTCAGCGGACAAAAAGGACCCCATGGCTACGATGAGGCACAAGTAGACGCATTCTTGCAGGCCGTCATCGAACTGCTCGTCGTGCTCGACTAGGACTCCCATGACTTTCGTTTTTGCCCTAGCCGGCGTTCTCATCATGGTGGTTGGGATTGCCCTATCCATAGCGTTGCACGAAATAGGCCATTTGGTACCGGCCAAACTCTTTAACGTGCGGGTAACCCAATACATGATCGGTTTCGGCAAAACCATATGGTCCAAGAAAAAAGGCGAAACCGAATACGGTATCAAAGCCGTCCCATTAGGTGGTTTCGTATCCATGATCGGTATGTTGCCGCCTAATAAACCTGGGGACCAACCATCAAAAGCCCGGCGGCAATATTTTCAAACCATAGCCCGACAAGCACGTGAAGATGCCGCAGCCGAGCTGACCGAACATGACACGGGCAGAACCTTCATTTCCTTGCCAGTATGGAAACGCATCATTATTATGCTCGGCGGCCCGTTCATGAACTTGATCATCGCCTTAGTAATCACCGCCATCCTGGTCACCTCAGTTGGGGTAGCCACCCCCACCACCAAGGTCAGCGACGTTTTTGAATGTATGACAGAAACAACTGATGCTGCTGGCCTAGATGCCGAATGCGAACCCGATGACCAACCATCTCCGGCATGGGAAGCAGGGTTGCGGCCAGGAGATGTCATAACAGAGTTCAACCATCAACCAGTTGCAGACTGGGATGAACTGTCATCGATTATCCAACGACGTGCAAATACCGAAACTGCCATCACGTATCTGCGCGACGGTGAAGTCCACGAAACACAAATCACACCGGTACGTACTGAACGGCCCGTATTGGACCGTTTCGATCAACCAATAACCGATAGTACTGGAACAGTAGTCACCAAACCGGTGGGCTTTATCGGGATGTCCTCACAGGTGGAAAACCAACGCAAACCGGTAACTGCAGCCTTCGGTGTGCTGGGTGACCAAATTTCTGGAACGTTTTCAATTATCACGGTGCTACCAGCCAAACTCTGGGACACAGCCAAAGTACTAGTCACCGATGCCGAACGCGACCCTACTGGACCGGTTTCGGTAGTTGGCGTTGGACGCATTGCCGGCGAAGCTGCAGCACAACAAGATATTCCCCTTGCTGATCGTGGCGCACTGCTTTTATCACTATTGGCAGGACTCAACGTCGCCCTTATGGTATTCAACCTTATTCCACTCCTCCCACTTGATGGGGGCCATGTTCTAGGTGGTCTATGGGAGGCGATCCGTCGTGGCTGGGCAAAACTACGAGGCAAACCAGACCCGGGTCCGTTTGATATTGCGAAAATGTTCCCGCTCACGATTGTGGTCTTCAGCCTATTATTAACTATGGGAGTATTATTGATCCTCGCCGATATCATCAAACCGATTACACTGTTCTAAACGAAAGAGTAACCTTGCGGCACCTGACCCGTACCCTGCGCTGGCTGCTGGACGCTGAAGAGGCTGTGGCAGCGGCAACCGGCGACACCGTTCGAATTCTCGCAAATTCGGACACCACCGCGCTGGGCCAGCTGGTTGCGCAAGATCCAGTCACGAACGCATATGTACAGTCCATTTTGGATACCGGCCGCCGTGCCGGGCCCATCGGAGGCTTTGCCCGCGGTATTTTTCTGGGCATTTTTGACCTGAATCAACCCGGCACCTTGGTAGCTGCTTGCTGGGCAGGAGCTAATATAGTGCCAGTGACCAATGACACCGAACACGGCGCGTATTTTGGCCAAGCACTTTCGGCATTGAACGAGCATTTTGGTTCAATATTCGGGCCACAATCTGCGGTGATGGGTATCTGGGAAGTACTACAGCATGGGCCTCAGTCAGCTCGCGATGTCCGCCAAGACCAGCCTTTTATGACCATAACTGACCAAGCAGCCATTACGCCCAATCCCAGTGTTCGGCTGGCCATCGAAGCCGACTACGACGCTGTACTACCCGCTTCTGTGGCGATGTTCACCGAGGAACTTGGTTACTCACCTGTGGCCGACGGCTCCAATGGGTACCGGCTCCGAGTGCGCCAACTTATCGCCCGAGGCCACACCATGATCGAGCCGGGGCAGCGCAATGTGACATTCAAAGCAGATTTTGGCATTGTTACTGACCGTGCCGTGCAAATTCAGGGTGTTTGGATCCCGCCAGAATCTCGTGGGCTAGGCCGCGCGGCCCCCGGAATGGCTGCCGTCGTCAATTATGCGCTTACCCTGGCCCCGGTGGTGTCTCTCTACGTTAATGATTTTAATACCGCGGCGATCAGAACTTACCAACGGGTTGGCTTCGATACCGTTGACCACTTCGCTACCGTATTATTTTAACTACTGTTTGAGGAAGGACGCATGCGCAAATACTTGGCGCTGATAGCCATGGGTGCGCTGGTATTCGCCGGCTGTACCGAAAAGCCGCGTGAAGAGTCTTCCGTTGTGGTCACGCCACCACCTGAAGTTGAGGTTCCAGTACAAACGCTGTATCACCAAGCAATAAAAACAGTCATGCCTGAGGATACAATCATCTCCACCGGCGTGCCGGCCGTAGAAACCTTACAGACGGCTGATGCCGCACTGTCTCAGTACTCACCAAATCCGAAAGAGTGTGCAGGTACCGTGGATGAAAAGTTCTACACGACCAACGACGTCGCGATAGGTTATGTCTCTGAAACATCTAACGATTCCCATTCCGCCCAGACTGTGGTCACCGCCGGATTCGAAACCGCTCAACAAGCCACCGAATACTTTAACGAGCGCACACGGGCATGGTCAGATTGTTCTTCGGTGGATTTAACCATTGACGATACTAACGCGCTCACACTGCAATATACCGCGCACACTTTCACCGACTCAGATGATGTCACTGCGTCGGAGTCTTTACTCAACGCTGACCAAGACCTCGTATTGACTTCTGCCGGCGAGCTATCTGGAGAATTCAAAGTTGATGATACAGCCGTCCCGGATTCAGGTGCCTTACCCGACTATGTCATTTCGCCAAATGACGTTCCAGAACCCGAAGCTAAGAACATCGCAGTCACCTCCGCAACGGTTATTGCCCGCTTTGACACTGAAGTTTACTGGATACAAGTAGAACCCGATGATGGACTAGATGCCGCCGCTGAGACCCTGACGGAAATTAGGGAAGCGGTTCAGGAACAACGATGAAAAAAATACCTATCTTCGCCCTGATCTTGGCGTTGATTTTGACCGGATGTACAGACCAGCCAGCACCATCGCAGCCCAGGGCCAGCTCAACGGATAACCCGACAACGTCTCCCACTGCACTGACTGATGAAGCTTTAGCTTCAAATATCGCCCAAGTGCTTCAGCACCCTGCGCCAGAAGATCTACCGACCGGCAACGACGCGCTAAAAGCATTCAACCAGTTGTTTTTACCAGACGAAACCGAAAATGACGATGACTGTCCGGTACTTGCCAACCACGACCCGGAAGCAGCCGGCTTTGGTTCGGTAACGGCGGATGATAGTGAGGAAAACCAAGACGAATCGTTGTCAGCTTTTGAATTTAATGACGATACTGAAGCTAAAGCCTTCACCACAGATATCGAAGAGTTGCTAGAAACCTGTTCAGCTGTCGATTCCGAAACTCAGAATCTGACACACCACACGGATGAAGCTTTTGAAATCGATATTGAGCGGCCAGACGACAGTGATGCGTCTACATTGGTGGTAATCGTGCGCGATGACAACATAGTGATAGCTTCGTCTTCCACTCCACCATCGGATGTTGCGTTGTCGTTGACACTTACCGACCAGTTGAATGAGATGCTGCGGTAGAATATCTCCAGTTCCCTAGATCCTGTTGACGAACGGAGTCCCGAGTGCCTTTGCGCATGTCTACCTTATTCCTCCGCACCTTGCGCGACGATCCTGCCGATGCGGAAGTCGCTAGCCATAAACTGTTAGTTAGGGCTGGCTATATCCGCCGGGCGGCACCGGGCGGATACACCTGGTTACCGCTGGGCTTACGGGTAAAAAATAAGGTCGAAACCATCGTTCGTGAAGAAATGAACGCCATTGGTGGACAAGAAGTTCACTTCCCGGCGCTCTTGCCCAAAGAACCCTATGAAGCTACTGGTCGATGGGAAGATTATGGCGACGGTATTTTCCGGCTCCAAGACCGTTCTGGTGCTGATTTTCTATTGGCACCGACACACGAAGAGCTTTTTACGTTACTGGTCAAAGACCACTTCTCATCGTATAAAGACTTACCGGTATATTTGTACCAAATTCAAACCAAATACCGGGACGAGGCCCGTCCACGGGCTGGACTGCTACGCGTCCGGGAGTTCATCATGAAAGACTCCTACTCATTTACCGTCGACGACGAAGGCCTTGACGAAGCATACGATAAACATCGGCAAGCCTATATACGGATCTTCCAACGATTAGGTCTAGACGTTGTAGCAGTTCGTGCTACGGCAGGCGCCATGGGTGGGTCTCGCTCAGAAGAATTTTTACATCCCTCACCTGCTGGTGAAGACACATTTGTCGAATCTCCCGGTGGATACCGTGCCAACGTTGAAGCCGTTGAGACCGTGGTCCCAGAAGCTATCGATTATGCAGATGCGCCTCCTGCTGAGGTGAAAGACACTCCGGTCTCGACCACTATTGCTGCGCTAGTCGACGTTGCCAATAAGCTAGCCCCGAAAGCCGAGGGTAACTGGCAAGCAGCTGAGACCCTAAAATGTGTGGTACTGACAGCTGTGCTTGATGGCGATGAGCGTAAGTTGTTTGTGGTAGCTGTACCCGGTGACCGTGACGTCGATATCAAACGGCTCGAAGCTTCTATTGCCGAGGCCCTTGACGTACCCGGTGAGCCGGAGATTGAACCGGCTACCGAAGCGGACATTGCTAGTCATGCCGGTCTTGTACCTGGATATATCGGCCCCACATTGCTTACAAATGGCAGTGCTGTCCAAATACTAGGTACCGAATCTAAAACCGGTATCCCGTTTTTTGTCGATCCTCGAATCGTCCCAGGGTCTAGTTGGGTTACCGGTGCTAACGTGGATCAACAACACGTTTTTGGCCTGATTGCCGGACGTGACTTCACTTGGGACGGCGTCATTGAAGCAACTGCTGTGCGCGATGGGGACCCAGCTCCGGATGGGTCAGGTCCGCTAGCCACCCGCCGTGGTATGGAAATGGGCCACATTTTCCAGTTGGGGCGGAAATATGCAGAGGCCCTTGATTTGAAAGTCTTAGATGAACATGGCAAACAAGTTGTAGTAACAATGGGCTCTTATGGCATCGGGGTATCTCGAGCAGTAGCGGCACTTGCCGAAGCTCACCACGACGACAAGGGCCTGATCTGGCCTATGAACGTGGCACCTGCGCACGTCCATATAGTAGCCACCGGCAAAGATGAGGAAATTTTCAACACCGCAGAAGATATAGCAAATAAACTCGAGGCCGCTGGAGTTGAAGTACTCTATGATGACCGCCGTAAAGCTCAAGCGGGAGTGAAATTCTCGGATGCTGAGCTGATCGGTGTTCCACTGCACCTTATTGTTGGTCGTGGGTTAGCTAAAGGCACATTGGAGCTAAAGGACAGACAGGCCAACACCAGAGAAGATATACCGGTCGAGGATGCTATCGATCATATTGTAGATCTGGTGCGAAGCTATCAGGACTTTGCCGACTAAGAGACGATCACGACGGTGGCCAATGCGGCACGGCGTTGGCCACCGTCGTCAATATTGGTTAAATGTAAGCGGGGAATAACCCGGGGAAGCAGAAGACTCCCAGGTCAGGACTTGCCACAGCCCAGCTAACGCTATTTGTCGCTGCTCGGCAGTCTCAGCAAGTAAATACAGTTGTGACCATTCTTCGACAAGCTCGTCAGACAGTAACAGTGTTTGACGGATACTGATTTCGTCAGAAAACCGAATCGCGTCGTTCAGGTCGAATGTTACCGGTATTTTTGGCGAACATTCGTCTGGAAATAACTGTTGTAATGCTAAAGCGCCATCATCAGCTTGGGACTGTTGGGTGCTCCAACTTTCCGTGTCGGTAGAGCGCGAGCCAGCAACCGTAGACAGATATGCAATGGAATAAAATTGGCCCACAGCGTGTTGTAATCCAATAGAAAACCTGCTGCCACATTCCAATGTATCGGAACCATCGACAGTGTCTGACACTGACTCAATATGCGGTTTAGCATCCGAAGCAGCTGCAATCCGAAGTGACCGGACCAAATAACTTGTATGCTGAGCTGCGGTAAGTTCACTGTCGGCGGGAGTAACGCCGTCACTACTTTTGATAAAACTGGACGCTACCCAGGTCCCAAGACCGACAAGGACCGCAACTACAGTAACAATAGTGATCCCGCGTATAATGCGTTGACGACGTGTAGCAGCGGGAGTTGTTGAATCTTGTTCCATCACATCTCAGTATTGTCGCACAGTTATCTTCATCAAC